>JANTGE010000077.1 GCA_024763085.1 Acidimicrobiia bacterium | reverse complement strand
GCCATCTCCAATCCTCCGGCGACGCAGTAGCCGCCGATGGCGGCGATGGTGGGTTTGGAGACGTCCATGCGGGTGAATCCGAGGAAGCCGGTGGGCCGGTCGACGAGGTCGAAGGCTTGGAGATCGGCGCCCGCACAGAAGTGGCCGCCGGCACCTGTGAGGATCCCGACCGCGGCCGTGTCGTCGGTGTCGAACGTCCGCCACGCGTCTTCGAGGGCTTCGGCGGTGGCCCGGTCGATGGCGTTTCTCCGGTCGGGTCGGTCGATGGTGATGGTCACCACCGGCCCGTCCTGTTCATAGCGCAGCGTCATGTCGCCATCATCGCGCATGCAGGCGTCGGGCGCGGGCAATAGGATCGGACTCGTGGCTGGGAACGCTCGAGAACATTGGAATCTGCGCTATCGGGAAGGGTGGCGCACCGATCCGTCGCCGTTCTTGCGGTCACTCGACGGGATCCTGCCGGCGTCCGGACGTGCGCTCGACGTCGCCGGCGGGAATGGGCGCAATGCGGTCTGGTTGGCCCGGCGGGGTCTCGATGTGACGATCGTGGATGTCTCCGACGAGGCGCTGGCGCAGGCCGCCGGCGCGGCCCGCAGCGCCGGGGTCCCGGTGACCCTTCTGGAGCGCGATTTGACCGAGGCGCCGCTCCCCGACGGGCCGTGGAATGTGATCCTGGATTTCCACTTCCTGCAGCGAGATCTGTTTCCGGCCATGATCGAATCGCTCGCCGACGGCGGTCTCTTGGTTGGGGAGATCGCCACCGTCCGCAACCTGGAGCGACATGAGCGACCGCCGGAGCCATACGTGCTGCGGCCCGGCGAACTGCCGGCGCTGCTCGACGGACTCGAGATTGTCTTCCACGAGGAGGGCTGGTTCGACGACCATCACCAGGCTCGGTTCGTAGCGAGGCGCCGTGACTGAACCCTGGGCTCCAGGGGACCACTATGGATCCCTGCAACCCTGGGCTCCAGGGGACCACTATGGATCCCTGCAACCCAGGGTTCGAGAGGACCATCGGCCGTGAACCGGCGGACGTTCATCCCCGACGGTGTGCCGGTCGTCGAGGCGCTGGCCCGCACCACGCATCTCGGCGTTGGGGCCCATCCTGACGACCTGCCGATCATGGCCTATCACGGCATCCTCTCCTGCTACGACCGTCCCCACCACTGGTTTACGGGGGTCACCGTCACCGACGGTGCCGGCAGCCCGCGAGGCGGCCCGTATGCCGGCGTTGACGACGCAGAGATGGCGAGACTGCGGGCGGCCGAGGAGGTCGAGGCGGCTCGAATCGGGAAGTATGCGGCGGCGGTGCTGCTCGGCCATAGGAGCGCCGAGGTGAAGGATCCCTCCGGTCCGGTGGCCGGTGAACTGGCTGAGATCATCGCTGCCACACAGCCGTCGATCATCTATACCCACAACCTCGCCGATCGGCACGACACGCACGTCGCAGTCGCCGTGCGGACCATTGAGGCGCTGAGGCTCGTCGGACACCGGCCCGACGCCGTTTACGGGTGCGAGGTGTGGCGAGACCTCGACTGGCTCGATGACCGGGTCGAGCTCGACGTCTCCGGCGACCCGCAGCTGGCGACGTCGCTGCTGGGCGTGTACCGATCGCAGATCGAAGGCGGGAAACGATACGACCTGGCCGTCATCGGACGACGTCGGGCGAACGCGACCTTCGGGATGGCGAAGGCCGTCGACCAGAGCAGTGCCGTAACCTATGCGATGAATCTGACCCCGCTGGCAGTGAGCCCGGGGCTTGAGATCGCCGACTTCGTCGACGATCTGCTCGACCGGTTCGCCTCCGACGTCCGCACCCGCCTCCGCCGCATCCTGAACCCAGGGTTGTAGTTGCAACAGA
The DNA here is from genome assembly GCA_024763085.1 of Acidimicrobiia bacterium. GTDB lineage: Bacteria > Actinomycetota > Acidimicrobiia > Spongiisociales > UBA4744 > JANTGE01. The sequence goes on along the minus strand of JANTGE010000077.1, from coordinate 6,855 downwards.
GTGGAGGCCCGGCCCCCGGTCCAACTATGCCCGGCGAACCGTGGGCTCCAACCTACCTATACAGTGACTACAACCCAGGGTTCAGGCTGGGGAGTCCATCGACGAGGTCCGGATGCCGGGCGTAGAACTCCTCGCGGGTCTGGTCCATCACGACGTTCTCCAGCATCCGGCCGTCCTTGAAGATCGCGTCCCTGAACCGGGCGGCTACCTGGAAGCCGACTTTCTCTGCCAATCGGATGGCCCGCGGGTTTCCCGAGTGGGTCCACAGCCACACGACCCGTAACCCCAGTTCGTGGAAGAGGAATCGCAGCAGCAGATCGTTGGCCTCTTCGGCGAAGCCTTTGCCCCAGGCAGCTTTCGAGATCATCACACCGATCGACACACCCAGCCGTCGCTCCAGGTGGGAGTAGCCGATGTAGCCGACGGCTTCGCCGGTATCGAGCCGCTCGACGATGAAACGTCCTTCCAGTGGGTCGTAGGAGAACTCGCGGGCTTCGAACCGTTTGCGGAGCATCGGTTCGGTGAAGTCCGGCGGCAGGGTCTTGCTCCACGCTTGCGTGTCGAGATCGTTGCGTAGCGCTGTCAGCAGGGGGATGTCTTCTGCCCGTTCTTCGCGGAGTCGGACCAGCGTCCCCTCAAGAGGCATGGCGGACCTCCCACTCGGCTCGGGTCAGGTCGACAGGGATCGCGTCGACATATCGGCTGTTCCTGATGGCAACCCTGCGGAGGCGTCCGGCCCGGGTGAAACCGGCGGCTTCGGCGAAGGCCAGGCCTTCAGTATTCCAGTCGGTGAGCCAGCTGTGGACGGAGAGAGCCGGGGTGGTGGTGAAGACCAGGGCGAGGAGCGAGGTGAGAAGCTGACTGCCGTAGCCGTGGCCCCAGCGGTCCGGGTGGACGACGACATGCACCTCCGGGGTGAGTGGGTCCCAGCCGGTGTCGACCTTGCCGTAGCCGACGAGTTCGTTGCCGGCGAACAGGGCCGATACGCCCGATGTGGGTTGCGTCCATTCGTCGAGAAGCTTGTTGACTGCGGGACGCGCCAGCGGCCCTTCGTCGTCGCGGATACCCCGACGGCCGAACAGCTCGGACCGGTTGAGCAACCCGTGGAGGGCATCGAGGTCGTCGGGTTCGAACGTGGTGAGGTTCACACCGTCGAACCTAGCCGGTCGAGCGAGATGGTCCCCCCGAACCCAGGGTTGCACGGATCCATAGTGGTCCCCTGGAGCCCAGGGTTGCAGGGATCCATAGTGGTCCCCTGGAGCCCAGGGTTCGGGGGGATCTAGAGGGGGTGTTCGTACACCAGCAGGCGGTGCCCTGCCGACAGGCCGGCTTTGCGGGCAGCGCGTTGCAGCCACTCGACGTCGGGCAGCAGCATGACGAGCCGTTCAGCGCCCTCGTCGGCGGCCCGGTCGACGACCGCCCGGATGAGACGGTCGGCATCGTCGGAGACCGTCATGACCCACGATACCCAGAAGGTGTCGGGCCGTTCATCGTCGGTTTCGCCGATCACCCATCCTGCCGGACACACCCACATGGCTCTCCGGGCGGCCGCCCTGCTCAAGTCGGCGGGTCGGAGTTTTCGCCAGGTCCAGCCTTCGGTGATGAGCCCTCGGCTTGCCGAGGCGAGCTCCCCGGCCGACGCCGCGAAGAACGCCGCGTCGGCCTCCGAGGAGGACGCCACAGACAGTCGCTCTTCCGACCGGACCCGGCTGCCTCCGTTTCCTGAAACTTTGGGGGCGGCGTTGCCTACCGGCCGGCTCCACATGGTCCACCGTGAAACCAACCGGAAGCCAAGCGACTCGACCTGCGCCTGCGCCGCCTCATTCCAGTCTTCCGTGACGAGCCGCAACACTTTGGCGCCGTGGCTCCTGGCCCAGTCGAAACCAACGAGGGTCAGCTTGCTCGCGATGCCCCGCCGGCGGAAGTCTGGATTCACCCGGGCAGCCTGTGCCCACGCCTCGGTTGCGGACAGCATCGCCACCCGTGCCATGCCGACGGCCCGCCCGTCGTCGGTCTCGGCGACGAAGACGGTGCCGTTCGGGTCGGCGAGCCACCGGTCGAACGCGTCGGCGACGTAGTCGCCCCACTCGAACGTGTCGGTGGTGAACGCGGCGATTTCTTCTCGATCTGATGGCTTCGCCGGTCGAATCGTGTAGCTCACGGTCCGAGCGTACCGCCGATCACATGCGTTCGGGAACCTCGATACCGAGCAGGTCGAGGAGCAGAGCCAGTAGATCGAGTGTCATGCCGACAAGCGCCAGCCACGACGCTTGCCTGGCCGGGTCGGCCTCGCGGAGGATGTGGCAGCGGTCGTAGAAACGGTTGAAGACGGTCGACACGTCGTAGGCGTATTCGGCGACATGGTTGGGTGCCCGCAACTCGACCGTCCGGTCGAGGACCTCGGGCAGCCTGGTTGCGGCCAACATGAGGTCGCGTTCGGCGTCGACGGTCGGCGGGACGATCGGCCCCGGATGTAGCCCCTGTTCGGCGGCGTTGCGGAGGATCGACCTGATCCGCACCGCCGAGTACTGCAGATACGGGCCCGTCTTGCCTTCGAACGAGACGAACCGGTCGAGGTCGAAGATGTAGTTGGACATCCGGTGGTTCGACAGGTCGCCGAACTTCAACGCGGCGACGCCGACCGCCCGGGCGATGCGACGGCGCTCCTCTTCCGGATAGTCCTGGGCGATTTCGGCTTCCTCGAGGCGACGTTCGGCAGCCTCGATCACCATCTGGATGAGATCGCGAAGCCTCAGCAGGCCGCCGGATCTCGTCTTGAAGGGCTTCCCGTCCGGGCCGTTGACCGTCCCGAAGCCGACGTGTTCGAGGGCGACGTCGTCGGGGGCGATGCCGGCGAGGCGGGCTGCTCGGAACACCTGCTCGAAGTGGAGCGACTGGCGGGCATCGACGACGTACAGGAGGTCCTGGGCATGCTGATCTTCCACCCGCATCTCGATGGTGGCCAGGTCGGTGGTGCCGTACAGGTAGCTGCCGTCAGACTTGACGAGCAGCAGCGGTGGGACGTCCATCGTGTCATCCGGACGGGCGACGTCGATGACGAGGGCGCCGTCGGAACGTCTCGCCACCCCCGACGCTTCGATCCGCCGCAGCATCGGTTCGATCCGGTCATGGACGGTGCTTTCACCGAACCAGTGGTCGAAGTGAACGCCGAGGGCGTCGAAGTTCTCTCGCAGCCCGGCGATCGATACGTCCACGAAGTGTTGCCAGAGGGCCCGATACCCAGGGCGGCCCGCCTGGAGCTCCTGGGTGGCCTGCCGTGCCTTCTCGGCTTCGGCGGGGTCTTCCGCCACCCGGGCGGCCGCCGCCGGATACATCTCCTCGAGGTCTTCGAGGGTCACCGGCGACTCGTCCGGATAGGGGCCGGTGTAGTCCAGGTCGAAGTAGATGAGGTCTGGCCGGCGGCGATGCAGCTCGATGATGAGCATTCCCATGGGGGTGCCCCAGTCGCCCAGGTGGATGTCGCTCTCGGTCGGATGGCCGACGAAACGGAGGAGACGCTGGAGGCTGTCGCCGATGACGGTCGACCGCACATGACCGACGTGCATCGATTTGGCAACGTTCGGTCCGCCAAAGTCGACGATGTGTTTCCTCGGCTGGGACACGGTCGGGTAGCCGAGCCGGTCGTCGTCGGCGGTCTCCTGCACGACGCCGGCGAGGTAGGTGTCGTCGAGGGTCAGGTTGATGAATCCGGGTCCCGCAATCGACACTTCGGAGAACGTACCGGCTGCAGGCAACGCGGCGACGACCTGCTGGGCGATCTCGCGGGGGTTGCGGCCGAGGCTCTTCGCCGCGGCGAGGGCGCCGTTGCACTGGAACTGGCCGAGGTCGGGTCGGTTGGACCATTCGACGGTGCCGAAGGATCGGTCGGCACCGACCTGTTCGAAGGCGTCGCCGACGAGGTCACCGAGGCGGCTGAGGAGGGACATGGCGTCAGGTTAGCTTCCGGCTTCCAGCTTCCAGCTGCCAGCTACCAGCTACCAGCTACCAGCTACCAGCAAGAGCGTGACGCAGGATCGCGTGAGGTAGAACGCTCTGCCCCCGCTTCAGTACTTCACCAGGTCTGTCGCCGCGGCGACGATACCGTCGACGTTCGGCATCACCATCGCTTCGAGCTTCGCGTTGAACGGGTAGGTGGGTACGTCGCCGGAGGTGTACCGCTTGACCGGAGCGTCGAGCCACTCGAACGCCTTGTCGACGATCTGGGCTGCGAGTTCGGCGCCGTAGCCGGCGAACTCGTTGTCTTCATGGACGATCAACACCCGCGAGGTCTTCTTGACCGAGGTCTCGACCGTCGGCCAGTCGAGCGGCTTCAGGGTGCGCAGGTCGATCACTTCCGCGGAGATGCCCTGCTCGGCGAGCTTGTCGGCCGCTTCCGCAGAGAAGCGGGCCATGGTGCCGTAGGCGAGGATCGTCACATCGTTGCCGAGCCGCCGGATCGCTGCTTTGCCGAGCGGAATCCGATACTCCCCTTCGGGGAACGGTCCGGTGGCGAGGCGGTACAGCTTCTTCGGTTCGAGGAACATCACCGGGTCGGGATCGTCGACGGCGCTCCACAGCAGCCCCTTCGCATCGGCTGGTGTCGACGGGACGACGACTTTGAGTCCGGGTGTGTGGGTGTAGAACGCTTCGATCGACTGGGAGTGGTAGAGGGCGCCACGAATCCCGCCTCCCCACGGCGTGCGGATCACGACCGGGCAGCTCCAGTCGCCGTTCGTCCGGTAGTGCATGCGGGCAACCTCGGAGACGATCTGGTCGAACGCCGGATGAATGAAGTCAGCGAACTGGATTTCGGGCAGCGGCCGCTTGCCGGCGGCAGCCATGCCGACGCCGACGCCGACGATGAGCGACTCGGCGAGGGGCGTGTTGAAGCTGCGGTCTTCCCCGAACATGTCGGAGAGCCCCAGCGTCGTTTTGAATACGCCTCCCTTGGGGTCGGCGACGTCTTCGCCGAACACGACGGTGTCCGGTCGGGCTGCAAGGATCTCGTGGAGGGTCTTGTTGATCGCTCCGATGAGGTTCACTTCGGGGCCGGACACCTCAGGTTCGACTTCGGTGACCGGTTCGTCGGGGACGATCGGCGCCGCGTACACCCCGGAGAACGGATCGTCCGGTTCGGGAGCGGCCTCGACGGAAGCCATCGCGGCTCGAACCTCGTTGTCGACTTCCGCGTCGATGCGTGCTTCGTCTTCGCCGGTGAGGAGCCGCTGCTCGATGAGGTACTGGCGGAGCAGGCGGATCGGGTCTCGCCGTCTCCACGCCTCGACCTCTTCTCGGGTTCGATAGAGCTTGTCGTCGTCGTCCGACGTGTGGGCGTAGTAGCGGTAGGTGCGGGCTTCGATCAGCGTCGGTCCGCCACCGCTGCGGGCCCGTTCGACGGCTTCTCTCATGGTGGCGTACATGGTCAGCGCATCGTTGCCGTCGACCCTCACCCCGTACACGCCGTATCCGGGCGCACGGTCCGCGATGTGGCCGCCGATCTCTTCGTGTTCTGGCACAGAGATGGCATACATGTTGTTCTCGATCACGAACACGACCGGCAGTTGGTGGATGCCGGCGAAGTTCATCGCTTCGTGCCAGTCGCCTTCGGAGGTCGAGCCTTCCCCGCCACTGACCATGACGACGGCCGGCGACCCGTCCATCTGCAGCGCCTTGGCGACACCGACCGCGTGGGGGTATTGGGTGGCGATCGGCGACGAGTGGGAGAGCATGCGGAGCTTCCGCGACGACCAGTGGTTCGGCATCTGGCGACCACCGCTCGACGGGTCGGTTGCTTTCGACAACACACCGGCAAGGACATCTTCGGGGGTCATCCCCCACGCGACGACGAATCCGAGGTCGCGGTAGTAGGGGAGGCACCAGTCGACCTGACGGTCCATCGCCATGGCGACCGGGATCTGGGAGGCTTCGTGGCCGGCTGCAGAGACGACGAAGGCAGCTCTGCCCTGTCTGTTCAGCGCCCAGACGCGTTCGTCGAGACGTCGTGCCAGCACCATGAGCCGGTACATCTCGACGACTTCTTCATCGCTGAGCCCAAGTTGACGATGGTTTCCCTGCAGCTCGGCCACTGCCTCCACGTGGTCTCCTCTCAGTCTCCGTCTACTTCGATCCACGGCAGGCCGCCACGGGACAGTCGCCGGATGTCGCTGATCCGGTCGATGCGGTCCTGAGCGAACGCCACCGCCGCCAGATGCGGGTTGATGCCTTCGCGTTCGGCCCGCTTGAGGATCAGCTCGGTTCGCTGTTCGATCTCGTCGATGTGGAGGGCCGCCCGGTCGGCCGAGTAGCCCTGGATCTCCTCGAACACGTTGATGAGTCCTCCGGCGTTCACGACGAAGTCGGGAGCGTAGAGAATGCCGCGTTCGGCCAGGAGGTCGGCGTCGTCGGCCTCTCCGAGCTGGTTGTTGGCACTGCCGGCGACGATCTCGCAGGCCACTTTGGGGATGGTGTCGGCGTTGAGCACGTTGCCGAGCGCGCACGGGCTCAAGATGTCGCAGTCGACGAACAGGATCTCGTCCGGAGAGACGGCCTTCACGCCGTAGAGGTCGACGGCCTTCTGCAGGTTCGGCTCGTACACGTCGGCGGCGATGACCTCGGCGCCTGCCTCGGTGAGCCGCCGGACATAGTCGATGCCGACTTTGCCGACGCCTTGCACGGCAACTCGTTTGCCGGTCAGGTCGGTGTCGCCCCAGCGGTACCGCATGGCTGCCCGCAACCCGGCCATGAGGCCGCGTGCCGTCGCCGGCGACGGGTCGCCGGAGCCGCCCTCTTCGACGGGCATGCCGACCGCCCAGCGGGTCTCTTTGCGAACGATGGCGAGGTCCCGGGTGCCGGTGC
>JANTGE010000076.1 GCA_024763085.1 Acidimicrobiia bacterium | reverse complement strand
TCGCGGTGCGCAGACCGAGATCGGCGGCGATGCGGCGGATCTCGTCTTTCTTCGAGGCTCCGACGGGAAACTCGACCCGTTCGAGCGTGTCGGCGTCGAGCATGTAGAGCACATATGACTGGTCTTTGCGACGGTCGGTGCCTCTGAGCAGCCGGGCTGGATTGTGTTCGACCCGGGCGTAGTGCCCGGTTACCACCAGGTCGCAGTCGAGCTGGTCGGCCCACGCCACGAGTTGGGAGAACTTGATGGTGCGGTTGCATTCGATGCACGGGTTCGGGGTGAGGCCGTGCCGGTAGGCGTCGACGAACGGATCGACGACGCCTGCTCGGAACTCGGCGGTGGCGTCCAACACGTAGTAGGGGATGCCGAGCCGTCCGGCGACGCTGCGGGCATCTTCCGCGTCGGCGACCGTACAGCAGCCATGGGTCGGCATCCCCCCGTCCGGTTCCTGCCACAGTTTGAGGGTCACTCCGATGACGTCGTGTCCGGCTTCGACCATGAGCGCAGCCGCGACCGACGAGTCGACGCCGCCGCTCATCGCGACCAGCACCTTCATGAGAGCACCTCAGACAGGATCGCGGCTGCGTTGTCGCCGTCCTCTGGACGGCTGGTCCACCCGAAGGTGAACCGGAGGGCGCTCCGGGCCTGCTCGTCGGTCCATCCCATGGCGCGCAACACGTGGCTGACGTCGACGGCTCCGCTCTGGCAGGCCGACCCCGACGAGGCGGCGAGACCGGCTTCATCGAGCCGGATGAGCAACACCTGGCTCGATGCTCCCTCGATCCGCAGATGACTGTGCTGCACGAGTCGAGGTGCCCCGTCGGTGAACTTCACACCGGGCAGGGAGCGAACGGCGGTCTCGAACCGTCGCCTGGCTTCGGCGACGTCGGCGCGGAAACGTTCCCGGTCGGCGACGGCCACCTCCATCGCCTCGGCCAACGCGACGATGCCGGCGACGTTGTGGGTTCCGGAGCGCCTGCCGAGCTCCTGTCCTCCACCATGAAGATGAGGCTGGAGGCGGACACCGTCCCTGACGTACAGCAGGCCGACCCCCTGCGGACCGCCAAACTTGTGGCCGGACAGCGTGAGCAGGTCGAACGGTCCGGAGGTGACGTCCTCGGAGACGAACGCCTGGGCGGCGTCGGTGTGGACCAGCACGTCGGGACGCCGTGCCTTGACCGCGGCGGCTACTTCCTCGGCGCGCTGCACGATCCCGGTTTCGTTGTTGGCCCACATGACCGAAACAATCGAGGTGTCATCGTCGACCGCCGCGGCGACCCGTTCCGGGTCGACCCGCCCATCCCTACCAACCGGCACGACCGTCAGCGGTGCGCCGAGACGGTGGGCAAACCGGGAGGCTTCGAGCACCGCCTCATGTTCGATGGCGGTGGTGACCACACCGCCGGGCTGATCCCCCGCCATGGCCGAGCCGAGGATGGCGAGGTTGTCCGACTCGGTTCCTCCCGACGTGAAGACCACCTCGAGCGGCTCGGCGTCGATCAGAGCTGCAGCTTGCTCCCGGGCCGCCTCGACCGCGTGTTTCGCCGCCCGGGCGACGGCGTGCATCCCGGACGGATTACCGAACGGCGCCGTCCGAACGAACGGACGGGGCGGCGTCGTCGCGGCGTGGTCGAGGTACAGCATGGTGCGATTGTCCCATGGCGCTTCGACAACGCCGAGTTGCCGAACCGGTGATACCTGGTATTATCCGGCTGCCACGTTGTGTGCGTGTCAGGGACCGGCCTTCCACGGCGACCGCCAGGGTCGCCGTGGATCGCGTTCAGGCCTCCTGGGTGACGCCGTCCAGCATGACGAGAAGCGCCTCTCCGAACAGACGCCTGATCTCCTCCTCCGGCTGGAGGCCGTATTGGAGCGAGAGGCCTTCGGCAAGCGCGATGAACATGCGGGCAGCGTTCTGGCTGGAGAACGGCGGTCGCAGCGTCCTGCCGGTCTCGCCAAGATAGGCGTCCACGATTCCCGCGACGGCACGCACGGCTCCTTCATAGCCATGGCGTAGCCGTTCGGCGATGTCGGGGCGGATACGTCGCATCGCCCACAGGTATTGCTGGATGGTGAACATCGGATCGTCGGCGCTGGCTTCAAGCGCGGCGCCGGCGACTCGCCGCACCTGCGCCTCCGGGTCGTCGCTCTTGGCGCTCTCAAACACCTCGACGGCTACCCCCAGGGCATCCGACCGTTCCGGCGAGAGCGCATAGTCCAGGAAGTCTTCGAGGAAGTCCTCCCGGCCGTCCCACCGGTTGTAGAACGCGCCGGTCGTTACTCCGGCACGTCGAGAGATCCGGGAGGCGGTGAGCTGGTCGAAGACCCGCGGTTCACGGGCTGCCCGACCGATTTCTCCGAACCCCATCGTGTCGATGATGAGGTCCCATGCCGCTTGGATGAGTGTCTCTTTGCTCCCGTCGGCCATCATGCTCCTTTGAATTCGGGGGTACGTTTTTCGAGAAAGGCAGCGACCCCCTCCCGGGCATCGGCGGTGCGGAAACAGGCGGCGAAGGATTCCCGCTCGAGGACCAGGCCCTCGTCGAGCGGAAGACGAAGCCCTTCATTGAGGGCCCGCTTGGCCTCCCCGTAGGCAACAGTCGGTCCGTTCGCCCAGCGGCCGGCGTCTTCCATGGCGGTGTCGAGCAGGTCGGCGGCGGGCACCACCCGGTCGGCGATACCCAACTCGAGTGCCTCATCGGCAGCGACGTGGCGGCCCGACATGATGAGCTCTTTGGCCCGCTGGAATCCGACGAGACGGGCCAGTCGTTGGGTCCCTCCGGCGCCGGGGATGATGCCAAGGGCGATTTCCGGCTGGCCGACCTTCGCATCGTCGGCGAGGTAGCGAAAGTCCGCCCCCATGGCTAGTTCGAGTCCCCCACCGAGAGCGAAGCCGCGGACCGCGGCGATGGTCGGTTTCGACAGCCGCTCGATGGCGCGCACCGCCTCACCGAGCCGAGAGGCGAGTGCGTCTTCGCTGCCCGCCTCGAACGCAGCCTGGAACTCTTTGATGTCGGCACCGGCGGCGAAGTGCGGGGAGCCGGTGACCACTACCGCCCGCACCGACGGGTCGGCGGCGTTGCCGAACGCCTCCAGGAGCTCTTCGGCGAGCTGCGACGAGAGCGCGTTGACTGGCGGGCGGTTCAGCCGGACCGTCGCGACGGCCCCATCGACGGTGTATTGGACGAATTCCACAAGGTCCTCCTCTTGGCTCACACTACTCGGGGTGGCGGCACCGTCACGTCGAAATCCTCAGCCTCGGTCCAGGAGCCGCCGCGCCGCCGTCCAGGGATCGGTCGTTCGCTCGGCCACCTCGGCGGCGGCGCGACCAAACCGTTCGTCGCCGGCAGTCGTCTCCACACGGGCGGCAAGCTCGGCCATGATCGCCCGGCGAAACTCCGTGGCCAGCCTGTCGCGGCGTTTCCTGTCGAGTTCACCGCTCGACTCCAGGAACCGGCGATGGTCCCCGATTGCCGTCCACAGCTCTTCGATGCCTTCGCCACTCGTCGCCACGGTCGCCAGCACCGGAGGCCGCCACGGCCGCTCTCCTCCGAGATCGAGCATCTGGTTGAGGTCCCGTACCGTCTCCGACACGCCCGGACGATCGGCTTTGTTGACCACGAAGATATCGCCGATCTCGAGCAGGCCGGCCTTGTTCGCCTGGATACTGTCACCCCAGCCCGGATTCAAGACGACGACGGTGGTGTCGGCCGACTCGACGATCTCCACTTCGGCCTGGCCGACGCCGACGGTTTCGACGATGACGTAGGGGGTGCCGATCGCGTCGAGCACCATGATCGCTTTCGGGGTCGCCTCGGCGACGCCACCGAGGTGGCCGCGGCTGCCCATCGACCGGATGTAGACGCCGGCGTCGCCGGCGTGGTCCTGCATGCGGATGCGGTCTCCGAGGATCGCCCCTCCGGTGAACGGAGACGACGGGTCGATGGCCAGGACTCCGACGGAGATGTCGTCGCGTCGCATCCGGCCGATCAGCGCCGACGTCAGCGTCGACTTGCCGGCACCGGGCGCCCCGGTGAGGCCGATCACGTAGGTGTGTCCTGTGTGCGGGTAGAGCTCGGCGAGCAGTTCGGGGGCCTCATCTCGGCCGTCTTCGATCATGCTGATGACCCGGGCGAGGGCACGCCGATCCCCTGCCTGCGCGGAAACGAGGAGCGGATGCTGCATGGAGGGGAGTCTGGAATCTGGACGCCCGTCGCGCAAGTCAGAAGGCGTTGACCTCTTCGACGCCGGGAACCCGATCGGTGAGGATGCGCTCGATCCCGGCTTTGAGGGTCATTGTGGAGAGCGGACACCCACCGCAGGCGCCGACGAGTTGGAGGTTGACGGTGCCATCCTCGACACCGAGCAGGATCAGATCGCCGCCGTCGGCTTGCAGGGCAGGACGAATGTACTCCAGGGTCTCTTCGAGGAGCGGCATGTCGATGGAGCCGTTGCCCTGCGTCGTGTCTTTTGCTTCGGTTGCTGTTTCGGTTGCGTCGCTCATCGCCCGTCAGTGTACCGGAGCGGCAGACCTACGGAACCAGCCGGAGCGTGGCGAACGCCTCGGCCCTGCCTTCGGGCGACCGCGCCTCGATGAGCAGACGGTATCGGCCCGGCACCGCGATGCTGCCATGGTCGAGACCGTCCCAGACCAGCGAGACCTTGCCGGCTTCTCTCGCTTTCCACGCCGTGGCGGCGACCACACGCGCCCCGCGGAACACGACCATCCGTACCTCGGCCGGCGCGGTGAGGGTGGGGGCGACGAGGACTGCCCTCCCCGACTCACCATCCACCAGGTCTGGTATGGAGGCGAGCGTCGGTGGCAGTCCAAGGCCTTCAGGGGGCTCTACGACGATGCCGCCACCTGGCCGGAACGTCCAGGTTCCCAACGCAGCGTCCGCAAGCGCCGCTCCGTCGGCCGTGACGGTGACCGGCCCGTCGGCCCCGACCCGGATCTCAGCCTCGCCCCAGGCGAGGCCGACGGCGACCGGCTTCTCGGCGGCGTCGAACACCTGCGGACGGATACCGCCGTAATAGTGCGCAAGGATGTCGCCGTAGGAAGCGCCCCGGTCGGCCATCGCCTTCGCGCCGTACTGGCTGAGTCCTACCTGGTGACCCCAGCCTTCACCATCGAAGCGGTACTCGGCGTAGACGTCGATGAACCCGCTGGTGAACTCGGCCGGATAGTGCCACGTCTTGGTGATGGTGTAGGTGGACGACAGGACGGTCTGCGGATAGCGACGCCCCTCTTCACCGTAGGGCGCCGGAAACAGGTCAGGACGAACCTGCGCGGCCCACCGGTTCATGATTCTCCGAAACTCAGGAGTTGTCTTGTCGACGATGCCGGTGTCGGTTTCGATGATCACTTGCCACGGTCCGGCACCGTCAGGTCGCTTCTGTACCGTCACGTTGCGAAGGTCGCCTTCGACCAGCCCTGCGACATGCAGAATGTCTTCGAGTACCCGGTCCCGGACCTCGAAGCTCCAGGTGACAAACGGCGACTCCTCACCGGGGGAAGGGACCGCCTGCAGATACGGGACCGGGCTTCGGCTGTCGAAGACATCCTGGACGGAACGGGTTCGCTCCCCGGCCGTCGAACTGTACAGAGCCATCGCCGGTTTCCCACCGACGAGGAGGACTTCTCCGGCCGTCGCTTGCACCGCCGACTCCCACCGATGTCCGAGCGTGCCTTCGACCTGGTCGAGGCCGCCATAGACCTGGCAGGCGGACGAAGCGCAAATGTCGAACCCGTAGGTGCGGCCGGCACCCGCACGACCCTGCTCGATCGTCCACAGCAGGTAGGTGCGGGCCGCGACCGCCTGGGCTTCGAGTGCCGCTTCGGGCCACGAAAACGGGACCTCCTGGATGCCGAGCAGATAGTCGTCGATGGTGACGTGGTTGACGAGCACGAGACCGTCGGAGGCGGCCTTGATCTCGAACGTGCCGGCGTACCGGTGGCCGTTCCACGAAAGGGTGACCCCTTCGCCGGGGGTGACGGTCACCGTCTCGAACGGCCCCGACGCGACCTGAGCCGAAGCAGGCGGCGCCAGAACACCGATGAGCACGAAGGCGACGAGCAGGCTACGCACGTCGGATATCGGCGCCGAGAGACGCCAGGTCCGCGACGAGATCCTCGTAGCCGCGATCGATGTGATAGACGTCCCCGACGGTGGTCTCCCCTTCTGCTCGCAGGCCGGCAAGGACCAGTGCGGCTCCGGCACGGATGTCAGGAGCAAGCACCGGCGCCCCGGAGAGACGATCGACGCCGCGTATGACCGCATGCTGCCACTCGACGGTGATGTCCGCACCGAGTCGCATCAGCTCTCCCACATACCGGAAGCGGGCGTCGTAGAGGTTCTCGGTCACGATCGAACTTCCAGAGGCGACGCTGAGCAACGCGACCATCTGTGGCTGCATGTCGGTGTGGAAGCCGGGAAACGGAAGGGTGGCGAAGTCGACCGGATCCGGCCGTTCCGGCCCCACGACCCGTACGGTCGAGGAGCCTCGTTCCACCTCGACGCCGGCCGCCTCGAGCTTGCGGAGTTCCATCCGCAGGTGATCCGGCACGCACCCTTCGATCGTGACGTCACCCCCGGTGATCGCCCCGGCAACGGCGAAAGTGCCGGCGACGATCCGGTCAGGCACCACCTGATGGGTGACCGCCTGAAGCTCTTCGACACCATGGACGGTGATCGTCGACGTGCCTGCCCCTTCGATGCGGGCCCCCATCTCGACGAGTTGTGCGGCCAGGTCCTGGATCTCAGGTTCCCGAGCGGCGTTGTGGATCATCGTGGCCCCGTCTGCGAGCACACCGGCAAGCATCAGGTTCTCGGTGGCGCCTACCGAAGGGAACTCGAGCGACACGTCGGCACCGCGGAGACGCCCGTCCACGGTCGCTTCCAGCATGCCGTGCCGCAGCTCGAACGTGGCGCCCATCGCCTCCAAACCCGACAGGTGCATGTCGATCGGTCTCGCACCAAGATCGTCGCCGCCAGGAAACGCCACCGACGCCCGTCCGGTGCGGGCAAGCAGCGGTCCGAGCACCACGATGGAGGCGCGCATCTTCCGCACCAGCTCCAGGGGCGCCTCCGGCAGCACCTCGTCGGGGGTGGTCATGGTCAGGGTTCGGTCATCGAACTCGCAGACAACCCCGATGTGTTCGAGAACCTGACCCATCAGTTCGACGTCGGCGATGCGGGGAACATCGAGCAGCCGATGGGTGCCCGGGGTCAGCAACGCCGCGACCATCTCCTTCAAGATGGCGTTCTTGGCGCCGTGCACCTGCACCGAGCCTTCGAGCCGCCGGCCTCCGCCGACAATGATCCGTTCCACGCCGTCATTGTACGGGTAGTGTGGCGAACGGATACGGAGGGTGTATGCGCATCGCCATCGGAGCAGACCATGCCGGCTTCCGCCTCAAGGAACACCTGGGTCGGGTGCTGTCGGAACAAGGACACGCGGTACTCGACGTCGGTACCTATTCGGAGGAGCCGGTCGACTACCCCGACTACAGCGCCGCCGTCGGCCGTGCCGTAAGAGACGGGCGGGCCGACCGGGGCGTCGTCATCTGCGGGTCAGGAGCGGGAGCCGCCATCGCCGCCAACAAAGTTCGAGGAGTCCGTGCAGCGTTGGCCCACGACACGTACACCGGACACCAGTCGGTGGAACATGACGACGCCAACGTACTGGCCATGGGAAGCCGCGTCATCGGATCGGCCCTCGCCGAGGAGATCATGCTCGCGTTTGTCGACGCTCGGTTCACCGGTGAGGAACGGCACGTCCGCAGGCTGAACAAAGTGAAGGCACTGGAGGCGGAAGAGAGCCGGTAGCCGACCGGCGTTGTGGGGCTTCGCTCCGCTCGCCCGTACCGAGTACCGAGTACCGAGTACCGGGTACTGAGTACTGAGTTCCGAAACAACCCGGCCCCCCCAACGAAGCATCAGGGCCACCAAGCGCAATTCTTCCCCCTGCCAAGGGGGAAGTGGCCGAGGCGAGGAACGAGCCGAGGTCGATGGGGGTGTCTCGAGACGGGTTCTGAGTTCTGGGTTATGAGTTGGCCAGGAAGACAACGGCCGTCTCCTGCTCAGAACGCACATCCCTACCCCCATCGGCGCAAGCTGACGCTTGGCGCCACTTCCCCCTGGAGGAGGAAGCATTCGGTTGGGGGAAATGCTCGAGCGCGGCGAGGCGATGGGCTGTCTCGCCGACGGTTCTGAGTTCTGGCCGCCGGCCGCTGGCCGCTGGCCGCTAGAGCCGCTCCAGCCACTCCACGCTGCGAGCCACGACCTCCTCCATCACGTCGTCCCAGGTGCGCCCGGTCCTCTTCGGCACCTTGAAGGAGTGGTCGGCGTCGGGGATGTCGACGACGGTCGCGTTGGGCAGCGTGCGTAGATGCCGATCAACCAGTTCGGGCAGCGCCAGTCGGTCGCGGGTGCCGACGAAGAACAACATCGGGACGGTGATCCGCTCCAAGTGATCGACTCGCAACCGGTCGGGTTTCCCGGCCGGGTGCAGCGGGTACGCGTACAGAATGAGAGCATCGCATGGTTCGCCCTCGGCGGCGAGCATCGACGCCATCCGGCCCCCCATGGAACGCCCGGCCAGCACCATCCGGTCGGTGACGTGTTCCCGAAACCACGCCGTGGCCGCACGGTGGACGGCCAGCAGCCTGCTCGCAGGGTCGGGGCCTCCGCGTCCGGCGTCCATGTACGGGTAGTTGAACGTCAACACCGGAAAACCGGCGGCGGCGAGGCCGTCGCGGATGGTGGTGATGCCCGGGTGATCCTGCCCGACGCCTGCTCCGTGCGCCAGGACGACGCCCGGTTCCCGAGCGCCGGAGACCAGCCGCCCGGACACCGCGCTTCCGTCGGCCCATTCGATCATGACTGTCTGCATGAACCCAACCCTACGGTACGCTCCTTCGTTGTGATCCATGTCTTCGACGATGCCGAGTCGCTGGCCGAAGGGACGGCGCGCCATCTGGC
>JANTGE010000075.1 GCA_024763085.1 Acidimicrobiia bacterium | reverse complement strand
GAATGCCGGTGAGTTCCCTGTTCTTGAACAGTAGATAGTTGGCGATCAGGGCGCCGAAGAAGAACGCTTCGGTCGACAGGAACAGCCACATGCCGACCTTGCGGGTATCGATGCCGGTGGTGCCTTCGTGCGTGACGCTCATGTCACTCATGGGCACTCACCTCCTCTTCGAGCGGCTCGCGTGACCATGCCACCAGAGCCAAGAAGAGTCCGGCGGCTCCGACCAAACCGATGGCGATCCCGACGATCGAGGCGTGCAACAGCAGGCCGGTAGCCACGAACAGCATGGCCAAACCGGCCAGCGGCGGAAACCAGGACGGTGCCGGCAGGTGAGGCCGGTGTTCGGGGTTGTGGCCGATCTCCTCGAGGTGGGCCAGGCGGGCGTCCGCGTCGGGTTTCCGGACTGGCCGACCCGCGTCGTCCTCGGTGTACTTCTGGTGCCAGAAGTCGTCCAGCGACGTCACCTGGGGGATCTCGGCGAAGTTGAATTCAGGCGGTGGCGACGGGATCGCCCATTCGAGGGTGCGGGCATCCCACGGGTCCATCGGTGCAGGGGCACCGCGACGACGCGACTGCACCCAGTTGGCCATGAAGATGAGGGTCGAGATGGCGATGATGAACGCGCCGATGGTCGCCACCATGTTCCACGGACCGAGGCCGGTCTCCGCCGCATAGGTCTCGGTGCGGCGCACCATGCCTTGCAGGCCGAGCCAGTGCATCGGGGCGAACGTCAGGTTGAACCCGATGAACATGAGCCAGAAGTGGAGTTTGGCGAGGGTGGCGTCGTACATGCGGCCGGTGAGCTTCGGGAACCAGTAGTACAACCCGGCGAAGATGCCGAACATGGCGCCGCCGAAGAGGACATAGTGGAAGTGGGCGACGATGTAGTAGGTGTCGGTCTGCTGCCAGTCCGACGGCACGACGGCGTGGGTGACCCCTGACAGCCCGCCGATGGTGAACATCGCGACGAACCCCATGGCGAACAGCATCGGTACCGTGAACTTGAGCTTGCCCTCCCACATGGTGCCAATCCAGTTGAACACCTTGATGCCGGTCGGCACCGCGATGGTCATCGTCGACAGTCCGAACGCCACCTGGGCGATCGGGCCGATGCCGGAGGCGAACATGTGGTGGGCCCAGACGCCGAAACCAAGGAACCCGATGGCGATGCCGGCGAACACGACCGCCGGGTAGCCGAACAGTGGCTTGCGGCTGAACACCGGCAGGACTTCTGAGACAATCCCCATCGCCGGCAGGATCAAGACGTACACCTCGGGGTGTCCGAACAGCCAGAAGAGATGCTGGTAGAGCACCGGGTCGCCGCCGCCGGACGCTTCGAAGAACAGGGTGCCGAAGTTCCGATCGAAGTACAGCATGATGAGCGCCACGGTGACGATCGGCAACGAGAACGCAAGCAGGAAGTTCACCACCATCGACATCCACACGAACACCGGCATCCGGAACAGCTTCATGCCGGGGGCCCGCATGTTGAAGATCGTTGTCAGCAGGTTCACCGACGAAACCAGCGAGCCGACACCGAGAACGAGGAGGCCGATCAACCAGAAGTCGATCACCGTTCCCGGTGAGAACTGCGGTCCCGAGTTGGGTGGGTACATGAACCATCCGCCGTTCGCCGCCTTGCCGAGAGCGGTCGAGGTCTCCCCGAGGAACCCGCCCTGCGGGGCTCCGGCGGTGGCGAACAGGAACGACGAGTACAGGACGATGCCACCCACGAGGAAGAACCAGTAGGAGAGGGCGTTCAGCCTCGGGAACGCGACGTCTCGGGCGCCGATCATGAGCGGCAGGAGGAAGTTCATGAACGCGGCGGCCATCGGCATGACGACGAGGAAGATCATCGTCGTGCCGTGCATCGTGAACATGGTGTTGTACTCGGCCGCGGTGAGGAAACTGCTCTCGGGCTGGGCCAGTTGGATCCGCAGCAGCAAGGCTTCGAGGCCGCCGACGATGAAGAAGACGAAGCCGGTGTAGCCGTACAGCTTCGCAATGCGTTTGTGGTCGACGGTGGTGATCCAGCTCCAGATGCCGGACGCGTCGACCGGACGGCGGAGCGGCCACCGAAGGCTGGCGGTCGTCACTCGAGGCTCCTCAGGTAGGCGATCAGGGCGGTGATGTCGTCAGGCGAGAGGCCGAGGTTCGGCATGAACGAACCGGACTTCACGGCAGGCGGGTTGGCCAGCCAGTCGCGCAGGTCGTCGTCGCTGTCGATGGACAGCGACGCCCCTGCGAACACGTTCCGGGAGGCGAAGTGAGTCAGGTCCGGGGCGCCCGGCACCTCACCGGCCACCTCGGAGACGCCTTTGATGTTGTGGCAGGCGATGCATCCCCGGCCGAGGAAGATGTCTCGGCCTTGTGCTTCGAGGCTCCCGGCTGCGGGCTCAACGGCGGGCTGCTGCTGAGCCTGGAGCCAGGCGGTGTACTCGGCTGGGGGAAGGGCCCGAACCCGGAAGCTCATCTTGGCATGGCTCAACCCGCAAAACTCGGCGCACTGTCCCCAATACTCGCCTGGTTCGTCGGCCTCGAAGTACAGCGACGTGTACTGACCCGGGATCACGTCGCGTTTGCCGGCGAGCCGCGGAATCCAGAAGCTATGGACGACGTCTTTTGAGGTCATGCTCAAGTCGATCGGTGTGCCGGCCGGGACGACGAGCACGTTGGCGGTCGTGATCCCTTCCGGGTAGGAGAATTCGAACCACCATTGGTGCCCGATGACGTCGATTTCGACGGCGTCGTCGGGGGCGGACGTCAGGTCGACGATGGCGCTGACGGTGGGAACGGCGATCCCAACCAGGATGAGCGCCGGGATGATCGTCCACAGCGCCTCGAGCTTGTTGTTGCCGTGGATCTGCTTCGGTTCCGTTTCGTCGCCACGGTCGCGGAACTTGAACGCGGCGTAGACGACGGCGGCTTCGACGAGGATGAAGATGACGGCGGCGATGGCGAATACCGGCACCGACAGGTCGAAGATCCGTTGCGCGGCCGGTCCTGCCGGTTTGGTAGCGTCGAGCGGCGCCTCGGCGCACGCGCCGAGGACGAGGGGCAGCGTTCCGGCGAGCGCCAGGTGGATACGGCGTCGAGCTCTGATGTTCCCTCCCGAAGGCTTCGCCGCCGAAGGGCGGCGAGTTGCATCATATGGGCAAACACGACTGATGCCAACTGATTCAGGTCTGACCGACAAAGCAAGGTTTGGCGATATAGGATCATCAGGGCAGCCGATACCTGGGAGGTAGTCATGCGCAGAACCCTCGTCCTACTGGTCGCGTTTCTGCTGGTCGCTGCGGTCGGATGTTCCGGATCGAGTTCAGGCGGCACCACGATCGACGCCGACATGAAGGAATTCTCGTTCACGCCTGACGCGTGGACGGTGCCGGCAGGCGCCACCGTCACACTGCAATTGAGCAACTCCGGATCGATGGGGCACGAGTGGGTGATCCTCACGTCGCCGATCGGGCAGGAAAGCGAGTTCGAAGAGGATCTCGTCTACTGGGAGCAGGAGCTGGAGGGTGGCGAGTCCGGAACGTTTACGTTCACCGCACCTTCCGAGCCTGGCACCTACCAGGTGATTTGTGCCATTCCCGGGCACTTCTCCGCCGGCATGAAAGGCACCCTGACCGTCACCGGGTAGTGCCGCCCTCGTGTGGCTGGTGTGCCGCCGCCGGCTGAGTATGCTCGACGCCGTATGGATCCTGTCATCAGCGACCCCGCGGTGAAGCCGAGCCGCGTGCGCGCCTATGTGGCGCTCACCAAACCGCGCATCATCGAGCTGCTGCTCATCACGACTATTCCGGCGATGGTCCTGGCCGCCGACGGATGGCCGGGCACCTGGCTCGTGATCGCAACCCTGATCGGAGGGACCCTGTCGGCAGGCGGTGCCAACGCCATGAACAACGTCGTCGACCGGGACATCGACGTGGTGATGCGGCGCACCCACCGTCGGCCGTTGCCGCGGGAGCTGATCTCGCCTCGGAACGCGTTCGTCTTTGGCGCCTTGCTGGGTGTTGCCGGTTTCCTGGTTCTGTGGCTGGCGGCGAACCTGCTCGCCGCACTGCTCTCCACCGCTGCGCTGGTCTTCTATGTGGCGGTGTACTCGGCAATCCTGAAACGGCACACCACCCAGAACATCGTGATCGGCGGCGCTGCCGGCGGCGCTCCCGCCCTGGTTGGTTGGGCGGCCGTCACCGGGAGGCTCGACCTGGCGGCCTGGCTGCTCTTCCTCATCGTGTTCCTGTGGACACCACCCCACTTCTGGGCGCTCGCGCTGCGGTACAAGGACGACTACGCCAAAGCCGGGGTGCCGATGCTGCCGGTTGTTGTCGGGGAACGAGCCACCGCGTGGCAGATCGTCGGCTATTCGATCCTGACGGTCCTCGCCACGTTGGCGCTGTGGCCGGTCGCCGGCATGGGCATCGTCTACGTCGTCGTCGCCTCGCTGCTTGGCGCCATCTTCATCTTCCAGGCGGTACGTCTGTTCATCGACCCTGCCCGAGCCATGCAACTGTTCGTCTACTCGACGCTGTATCTGACCTTGCTGTCAGGTGCCATCGTGCTGGACGTGTTGCTCTAGGCAGCTTTCGGCTGCCGGTACCTGGTACCTGGTACCTGGTACCTCGCCGCGATTCGGAGGGCGATTACTTCTCTTCCCATCTAAAGAACATCGCGGCCAACACCGGGCCAAGCACCGCCCAGAACAGCACCGCGGCCAGGTCGGTCGGTACGAACGGACCACCCCCTACCGCGGCCCGGAACAACCCGGACAGCGGAGCTGCAGGCAGGATCTTGGCGACGACGATGAACGCCGGCGGCATCACCCAGATCGGCACGATGATGTCTCCGAGCAGCAACATGAGCAGATACAGGCCGTTGGCCACGGCGAGTGTGGCTTCGGCCCGCAAAGTCCCGGCGATGAAGAGGGCGAGACCGGCGAACGCCATCGTGCCGAGCACGACGGCCGCTCCCAACAAGAAACCATGGAACTCGCCGCGCCAGCCAAACGCCACCATCGCCACCGAGATGAGAAGCAGGACCTGGGCGACTTCGATCACCAGGATCGTCAGTGCCTTGGCGACGATGAGCGCCCAGCGAGGCAGCGGTGTAGCGCCGAGCCGCTTCAACACGAAGTACTTGCGTTCGAAACCGGTCGCGATGGCCAAGCTGGTGAAGCTCGCCGACAGGATCGCCAACGTGAGCAGTCCAGGAATGAGCAGGTCGATCTCGATACCGAAGAGGCCGGTGGCTCCGAAGAACAGCAGGATGCCGAGCGGGATGCCGATGAGGACCAGCACTCCTTCGCCCCGGCGGGAGGTCAGGAGCAGCTCCATACGAGCCTGGGCAAGTACTGCTTTCATCGCTGCTCCTCGGTGAGTTCGAGGAAGACCTCTTCCAGCCCTGCTGCCCCAACTCTCAGGTCACGGATCAGCACGCCCCGGTCCCGTAGCCAGGCGGTGAGGTCGGCGATGATCGCCGGGGTGATCTCGTCGGCTTCGACCAGATATCGGCCGGGTTGCGTTTCGGACATCGTCACGCCGGGGAGGTCGGCAGGCGGCAGGCCCGGGGGAGCGGAGAATGTCGCCCGGGTCCCTGTATGCATCAGATCGGCTGGGTCGCCTTGGGCGATGAGGCGTCCCCGGGAGATGATGCCGACACGGTCTGCGAGCTGCTCGGCCTCGTCGAGATAGTGGGTGGTGAGTACGACGGTCACGCCGTCTGCCTGCAAGCCTTTGATGAGGTCCCATGTGACTTTGCGGGCGGCCGGGTCCATGCCGGCGGTCGGTTCATCGAGGAATACCAGTTGGGGCGTCCCTGCCAACGCGAGGGCCAGCGACAGACGCTGCTTCTCTCCTCCCGACAGACGCCGGTAGGGGGTGCCTACCGTGTTGTCGAGGCCGACGAGGTGGAGCAGTGCCTCAGGGTCCTGAGGACGGTCGTAGAAAGCGGTGAAGAGCCGGAGCACCTCGAGCGGTCGGGCCGACTGGAAGATCCCTCCTTCCTGCAGCATGACGCCGATCTGCTGGTGGAGTGCACGGTGGTCAGCGATCGGATCGAAGCCGAGCACGCGAACCGTGCCGGACGTTGCTCGTCGGAGCCCTTCGAGGATTTCGATGGTCGTGGTTTTGCCGGCGCCGTTGGGACCGAGCAACGCATACGTCTCTCCCGCGAAGATGGTCAGGTCGAGGCCGTCGACCGCGGTCAGCGCGCCGTACTGCTTGGTAAGTCCTTCGATAGTGATGGCCGGTGTCACGAGCCGGGGATGGTATCTCAGAACGCGAGGGCGATGAAGCCGGCGAACGCGGCGACCAGCAATATGCCTTCCCAGCGGACGAGTTTGTTGCCGGTCGCGGCCAGGGTGCCGGCAAGAGCTGCCGCTGCGACGGAGAACGCCAGGGTGGGGTGGAAGCCGGCGATGGCACCTCCGCCGGCGATGCCGGCTGCACCGGCGACCCCCAACGAGTTGAAGATGTTCGATCCGAGAACGTTGCCGATGAGGAGATCGTTCTGGCCGCGCCGTGCAGCCGCGACCGCGGTGGCCAACTCCGGAAGACTGGTGCCGATGGCGACGAGGGTCAGGCCGATGAACCCTTCCGACAGGTCGAGAACCTCGGCGATGGTTCGGGCCCCCCGAACGAGCAGGTCGGCGCCCCCAAGCGTGGCCGCGAGGGCGGCAACCGCGATGGCCAATTCCGCGCCGGTTCCGAGACCTCCTTCGGTCATGTCGACGACACCGATACGCGAGCCGGCGTCCGCCCTCGACCAGAAGAGGAGCAGGAGCGTGGCGCCGATACCGGCGGTGGCCAGGATCGCTCCCTCCGAAACCGACAGGGTGCCGTCCCACGTGACCGCCACGAACCCGGCGACGGCGAGGGCCATCAGCACCCCTTCCCGCCGGATCGTGTGCAGATGCCCGGCAGCCGGACGGATGACCACCGCGGCGCCAAGGACGAGTGTCAGGTTGGCCACGTTCGATCCGATGACGTTGCCGACCGCCATGTCGAGTTCGCCACGGAGGGCGGCCACGACACTGACGAGCAGCTCCGGGGCCGAGGTTCCGGCGCCGATGACCAGTGCTCCGATGAGGACCACCGACACTCCCAGAGCTCGTGCCACCCGGGCGGCGGCGACGACGAGCCGGTCCGCGGCGACGGTGAGAAGCACCAGGCCGGCGGCAACGTAGACGAGGGCCAGCGTCATCGGTTGTCTCTCCAAGCGAGCCACTCCCGAATCGGGCCCGGGTCATAGTCGGGACCATTGACCGAAAGCGTGATCTGCTGGGCTCCGGCCGCAACGGCTTCATCGGCGGCGTCGACCGCACGAGGGTCCACACCGGCCGACCGTTCGATGGTCGTCGGATCCCGTCCTACCTTCTCGCACCAGTCGTCGAGCACTCGGTTCTTGTGCGCATACACGTCGGGTTTTGAGGCGGAGAAGAACCCGTGCCAGATGTCGGCGTGCTCGGCGGTGATCCGCAGCGTGACCTTTTCGCCGCCTCCACCGACGAGGATGGGCATCTTCCGCATCGGAGGTGGATTGAGCCGGCCGAGTCGCCGCTCGATGATCGGCAAGTTCTTGTCGAGGTCCCGCAGTCGACTTGCCGCCGTCCCGAATTCGTACCCGTATTCGTCATAGTCTCGCTTGAACCAGCCGGATCCCATTCCGAGGATGAGACGGCCGCCGGAGATGTGGTCGACGGTGCGCGCCATGTCGGCCAGGAGGTTCGGGTTCCGGTACGAGTTGCAGGTGACGAGACAGCCGATCTCGACCCGTTCGGTGATCTCTGCCCAGGATGCCAGCATGGTCCAGGCTTCGAAGTGTTTCCCGTTGGGATCACCGGACAGGGGAAAGAAGTGGTCCCAGTTGTAGATGATGTCGACACCGAGCTCTTCGAACCTTGCGACGGCACGGCGAATGTCGGCATAGTCGGCGTGTTGTGGCTGGAGTTGGACGGCGATGCGGATCATGGCCCGAGCACAGTACCGTACTTGTCGGTCTGTGCCGTCTTTGGGACGAGCGCTGGGGTGACGCTCGCCCCGCGGTCGCTCGGTGATCGCATGTCGCGGTACTCGGTACAAGGTACGGGCGAGCGCAGCGAGCCCAGACGGCCGAGCCGCGAAACCCAGTACCCGGTACTCAGTACCCAGTACCCTACAACTCGAGTTCCCGGGCCCAGGCCGGATACTCGTAGCCTTCGAGGAAGCGGGCCGCCGCCAGTTCGGCGAACTGTTCGAAGCGTTTCCCGCCGGTTTCGGCGAGCTGGTACAGGTACGCGATCTGCCCTGCGTCGGCGAGCCTCCGCAGCGCGTCTTTTGCGATCCACTGCGGGTCTTCGGCGGTCGTCAAGTCGGACAGGGCTCCGTAGGCGGTTTTCAGCGCCAGCTCGGCTTGTGGCGTTGCGACGTCACCGAGGATGCCTTCGAGCTCATCGACGTACGGTTCGTGGGCCCGTTTCTTCTCCATCGCTTCGAGCAGGTCGACTGCTTGGACGTTGCTGGGTCCTTCCCAGATCGGGGTGATGAGCGCCTCCCGGTGCCATCTGGCCACGGCGTACTCTTCGAGGAAACCCAGGCCGCCGAAGATCTCCATCGCAAGGCGAGTCGAGGTGGCGGCATGGTCGGCGGTCTGGTTCTTTGCAAGGTGCGACAGGAACCGGGCGTAGTGGTAGCGGTCCGTGTATGGCGGCGTGTCGTGCCAGGCACGGTCGAACGCCTCGACGGCTCGGAACGCAAGGGCCAGGCCGGCAACCTGACGGACGGTCATGTCGACCAGGTCACGTTTCAGGAGGGGGAGTTCGCCGATCGGACGACCGAATGCGACCCTCCTGCGGGCCCGCTCTTTGGCTTCGAGGAGGCTCTTGGAGGCGATGCCCATCGCGGCGACGGCGTTGGCGAGCCGGGAGACGGTCAGATTCTCGAGTGTGTAGTAGATGCCCTTGTCGGGTTCGCCGATCAGGTACGCCTCAGCACCTTCCAGTTCCACTTC
>JANTGE010000074.1 GCA_024763085.1 Acidimicrobiia bacterium | reverse complement strand
TCAGGGCGTTGCCGGCCAGAGACCGGCACGGCCCCAGGTCGGCCCCCGGCCAGCCTCGTCGCCTCCGGATCGTCGGCGTCGTAGATGACGGTTTCTTGGGGGTCCTGCCGTTCGAAGATGCGAGCTTTGGCGGCTGCATACGCAACAAAGCTGCCGTGCCAATCCAGATGGTCCGGCGCGACGTTGAGGAGCACCGACACCCGTGGATGGAAGGAGTCGACGAAGCGAAGCTGGAACGAGGAGGCTTCCACGACTACCAGGTCCCACTTGCCACCGACCACGTCGGAGAGCGCCAGTCCGATGTTGCCGGCGGCGACGGCACGCATCCCGGCGGCCATCGCCATCCTGGCCGTCACCTCGGTGACCGTCGTCTTGCCGTTGGTCCCGGTGACAGCAACCATCGGAGCTTCGAGATACCGCGAGGCGAACTCGAGTTCCGACCACACCGGCACGCCGACTTCGAGCGCGTCGGTGATCGGCTCGGCGTGGGCCGGAATCCCGGGACTGGCGACGACGGCGTCGACGCCGGAGAGCAACTCGGGATCCCATGCGCCACCGGCGGCGGCGGTTCCCTCGGCAAGGACCGACTCGACGACTCGGGGGTCGCGGTCATAGACGGTGGCCCGATAGCCGAGACGGGCGGCGAGGCGAGCCGCCGCAGCACCCGATACCCCTCCTCCAAGGACCAGCAGTCTCATCGCAGCCCCGGAACGTCGAGCAGGCCACTGTTCACAAAGTCGGCATAGAAGATGCCGATGGCCAGCGCTGCGCAGAGGCCGGCGATGATCCAAAACCGGATCACCACCGTCGTCTCCGGCCAGCCTTTCAAGTCGAAGTGGTAGTGCACCGGAGCCATCCGGAAGATCCGCCGTCCGGTGAGCCGGAAGCTGGCCACCTGGAGTATGACCGACACCGTCTCGGCGACATAAAGGCCGCCGAGGAGAACGAGCAGCAGCTCGGTGTTCGTCAAGATGGCCAACGCGGCCATGACTCCACCGAGCGCCTGGGAACCCACGTCGCCCATGAAGATCCGGGCCGGCGCCGCGTTCCACCAGAGAAACCCTGCGCTCGCTCCCACCATCGCTGCGGCAACGATCCCCGATTCCAGCGGATCGAGCGACGCCGTATAGAACTCTGGATGCCGGAACTGCCAGAACGCGATGATGACGAACGCGCCGAACACCAGCGATGCCGACCCCGCGGCGAGACCGTCCATCCCGTCGGTGAGATTCACCGCGTTGGCGGTGCCGGCGAGCATGAGCAGCACCAAGACGACGAAGAAGACACCGAGATCGATGCCGAGTGGTCGAGTGAACGAGAGCTGGGTAGACACCCCGGCCGACGTGGCACCAAACGCGAAGAGGGCGGCGACGGCCAGCTGTCCGCCGAACTTGGCGGCTTTCCCGAGTCCAAGACTTCGCTTCCTCGACACCTTGACGTAGTCGTCGAGCAGACCGATGATCCCCATACCGACGAGAGCCAGCACGGCGAGCAGACCCCCGGTGCCGAAGGGACGGACCGACAGGTGGAATCCTTCGGCTGCGCTCCAGATCCTGATGTGGGCGGCAAGGTAGGCCGTCAACGCCGCGCCGATGATGATGACGCCGCCCATCGTGGGGGTTCCTTGCTTGTGAAAGTGGCCCTCCACCTCTTCCTGGATGAACTGGCCGAGACTGCGGGCTCGGAGCCAACGGATGGCTACCGGCATCGCGAAGACGGAGACCAGGAACCCGGCGGCAGCGGCGATGAGTAAGGCGATCATGCTCTCACCTCGAGCAGCTCGTGGACGACGTCGATGTCGTCGAAAGGCTCGACATGGTCGCCGAAGTCCTGGCCCTGTTCATGGCCTTTACCGAGGACGAGAACGACGTCACCTGGCCGGGCATGGTCGAGCGCGGCATGAATGGCCTCGCGACGGTCCAGGATCACCGCGGCTTTGCCGGTCACTCCCTCGCGAACGGCACGCGCGATCTCGGAGGGATCCTCGGTTCTGGGATTGTCGGAGGTGATGATCACGAAGTCGGCGGCCGAGGCGGCCCGGCCCATGAGGGGTCGTTTGTCGTGGTCCCGGTCGCCTCCGGCTCCGATGACGACGACGACCTGTCCTGTCGATGCCTCGCGTACAGAGGCAATCGCTTCGGCAATGCCATCGGGCGTATGGGCGTAGTCGACGATGGCTGTCACGTCCCGATCGGCGGCCACCTGGAACCTGCCTCTGATCGGCGGCATCGAGGCGAGGCCGTCTCGGATATCGCCGATGGTGAATCCGAGCCTGGCGGCGACGGCCGCGGCGACCAGGGCGTTGGGGACGTTGAACCGTCCTCCGATCGGGAGCGCCACCGGTGCCGTTCCGTTCGGGCCTACGAGCGTGAACCGGATCGAGTCGAGACGCTGGTCGAGACCCGTGGCGGTGAATGTCCCCCCGGGTCCGACCGTTGTCACCGGGATCTCCACCTCTTCGGCCAGCCGGGCTCCGGCGCTATCGCCGATCCAAATGACCGCTTCGTCGGCCATGGTGAACAGCTTCGCTTTTGCCTGGTAGTACGCCTCGACATCAGCGTGGAAGTCGAGGTGGTCACGACCGAGATTGGTAAACGCGGCGATGCGGAACCGGGTCCCCGCCACCCGGTGCAGGGCAAGGGCATGGGACGACACCTCCATCGCCACCGTGTCGATATCGGCGTCGCGAAACCGTGCGAGGAGCCGCTGCAGCTCAGGGGCTTCCGGGGTCGTCCGAACCATCTCTTCGGTGACTGTTCCTCCGGCGGCGCCGACGGTGCCGACCACGCCGACCTCATGGCCGGCCGCACGGCCGATGGCCCGCAGCATATGGGTGACGGTCGTCTTGCCGTTGGTACCGGTGACCCCGACGAGACGAAGCTCGAGACTCGGGTTGCCGTAGACGGCGGAGGCCAGCGTCCCCATCGCGACTCTGCTGTCCTCGACGATGAGCTGCGGGACCGAGGTCCCGGTGTCCCGTTCCACGCAAACGGCTGCCGCCCCGGCGAAGACCGCCCGATCCACGAATTCGTGTCCGTCTGCCTTGAAGCCGGCGATGGCTACGAACAGATCTCCAGGTCGGACCGCTCTCGAGTCATGCTCGACCCCGGACACCCGCACCTGTGCGTCGCCGACGACGCGTCCGCCGACGAGCGTGGCCAGATCTCCAAGGGTCGTCTCATGGGGCATCGGGAGGTACTCCTAGATGGTGCAGCGTGTCTTCGGCGATACGCGAGAACACAGGGGCCGCCACGGTACCACCGGTATCGCCGATCTGAGGGCTGTCCACCACGACGGCGACAATGATGCGGGGGTTTTCGATGGGCGCCATGCCGATGAAGCTGACGATGAAGTCGTCGGTGTAACCGACCCCGGGCACGTTCTTGCGCGCCGTTCCGGTCTTGCCACCCACCGAGTATCCAGGCACCGCGGCATTGTGACCGGTTCCCTCTTCGACGACGTTCCGCAGCAGGAAGCGCATCAACTGGGCCGTATCGGCGCTGATCACCTGCCGGGTGGCCGGCTCGATCGGAGCCCGCGTGCCGGAACCGTCGACGATCTCGCTGACGAGATGCGGCTGCACCCAGACACCGTCATTGGCGACGGCCCCGTAGGCGGCGGCCATCTGCAGCGGAGTCACCGACACCGAGTATCCGATGGCGGCCGAACTGAAGCATGGCCCGCACGTCGGATCGAGGTTGATGATTCCCTCGGCTTCGCCGGGGGCGTCGACCCCGGTCTTCGAGCCGAGCCCGAACTTGGCGATGTACTCGGCGAGGGCCCGTCGACCGAGTTCCTGCTGGATCAGAATGGTCCCGACATTCGACGACTTGGTGACGATGTCCTTCACGGACCAGGTGGCCGGATCGTGCCGGTTGAAGTCGCGGTAGCAGCCGTAGTCCTCGCCGCCGCTGCAGGCGCCTTCCACTACTTCGATCTGGTCGGGCACCTCGAAGGTCGTGTTCCAGTTCACCACGTGTTCTTCCAACGCCGCGGACACCGTGATGAGTTTCTGCGTCGATCCTGGCTCGTAGGTGCCGAGCACCGCCCAGTCGACCCACCGTTCGGCAGGAGCGGCTGTGTGGTCGTTCGGGTCGAATCCCGGCTGCACCGCAAGCGCGAGCACCTCCCCGGTTCGCGGATCGAGTACTACGGCGGTGCACCGCTCCGCTTCACTGCTTTGGACCGCAGCTGCGCACTCGCGTTCGGCGATGTACTGGATGTCCCGGTCGATGGTCGTCACCAGGTCTGATCCCGGTATCGCCGGCCGTACCTCGTATTGCCCCTGAGGGATCACCCGTCCGGACAGGTCCGTCTCGACCCGCAGCTCTCCCGGGATGCCGCTCAGCTCGTCGTTGTAGCGGTACTCGAGTCCTTCGAGACCCTTGCCGTCGGGGTCGACGAATCCGAGCACCTGGGCGGCGAGGCTGCCCTCCGGATAGACGCGCTTGGGTTCGGGGTAGATGTAGATGCCGGGTATGTCGAGGCGGCGCACCTCGTCTCCCAGATCGGGGGCTACCTGCCGGGCGATCGTCACCCAGCGACGATCCCCGGTCAACTTGTCGAGAACGGTCTGCTCATCGACGCGTAGGGTGCCGGCAAGGAGAGCTGCGGTGTCCTCCGGACGAACCACCTGGGTGGTGTCGGCTCCTACGGTGGCGCCTTCGATGGTCACGGCCAGCTCCCTGCCGCTCCGATCGAAGATCGATCCACGTTCCGGAGCCAGCTCCCGCACCTTGAGCCGCTGTTCGACACCGAGCTCTTTGAGTTCGGCGGCTTTGACGATCTGGAGTTGGAAGAGGCGAAAACCGATGCCTGCCCAGGCCGTGACCATCAGGACGACGACGACGAGTAGGCGAAGCGAACCGGCGCGTCGGCCGGCCATGGTCAGGTCCGGGACCGGACGCCCGAACGGTGTGCCGTTGGGGACATCCGGCCGCCAGCGCTGGTTCCGGTATGTCTCATGGTGATGCCGCCAGGATCGATTTCACCTCGACCCACCGGTTCTCCGGTGCCGCCTGGTCGAGATCTGCGACCACAAGCCGCACATCGTCCGGTTTGACGAGGCCCAGTTCCTCCGCCCTGGGAAGGATCCGGTCGGGCGCCTGCAGGCTGGCGACCTCCAACCGGAGCTCCTGGAAGTGGCTCTTTTCGGCTTCGATCTGTGTCGTGATGTCATGCATTTCCATCGCCGGTGCGTCGAGGGCGATCCTGGAGAAGATCAAAGCGAAGAAGAGGCCGATCGACAGCATGGTGAACAGTACCCAGGCACCGAGGTTGGGCCGCCGCCGGCCGGCACCGGCGACGACCCGTAGCCGTGGCTGGGCAGCGCGTGCAGGTCTGGCCGTCATGCGGCCACCTTCTCGACTGCACGGAGGCGCGCGCTGCGAGCCCGCGGATTCTGGGCGACCTCGTCAGGATCGGCGGTCAGGGACTTGCGGGTGAGGATCCGCAGCTCGGCAGTGCGTCCGCATCCACACACCGGCAGATCCGGTGGGCAGGTGCATCCCTGGGCTCCTTCGGCGAATCGCCGTTTGACGATCCGGTCTTCGAGCGAGTGATAGGAGATCACGACGCATCGTCCGCCCGGTTCGAGCGCGGAGAGACCGGCGTCGAGTCCCTCTCTGAGCGCTTCCATCTCCTCGTTGACGGCGATGCGGAGGGCCTGGAACGTTCGTCGGGCCGGGTGCCCACCGCTGCGTCGGGTGGCTGCCGGAATCGCCGCCTTGACGATCTCGGCGAGTTCGGTCGTGTCGGCGACGGGTCGATGCGCCACGATGGCGGCGGCGATGCGTCGGGCGAATCGTTCTTCGCCGTAGCGGCGGATCAGGTCGGCGAGGGCTCGTTCTGAAAGGGTGTTGACGAGGGTGCCTGCCTCGGTGGCCGCGTCGGGCCCCATGCGCATGTCGAGCGGGCCTGGCTTTCTGAACGAGAAACCCCGCTCGGGCTGGTCGAGCTGGTGGGAGGACACGCCCAGGTCGAAGAGAATGCCGGCGATTCGGTCGATCCCCTGCTCTTCGAGAATCCGGGCCAGATCACGGAAGTTGCCTCGCAGCGCACCCTCGGCGTCGGGATCTCTGTCGATACCGAGGACGTCACGGCCGAGATCTTCGGCGATCCGAGACGCGTGACCTCCTCCACCGTAGGTGGCGTCGACGATGATCCCGTCAGGAATCGGACGGAACAGGTCGACGACGGTGTCGGCCATCACGGGCTTGTGGTAGCTCTGGTCCATTGCCAGCCCCCCGGGCGCTGGCACCAATGGAAGCGGGCGGAGTAAGGGGCTTTCCACTTGGTTCCGGGGGGCTGGCAATACACCAGAGAGAGACTCAGGCACCTCCTTCCTCTTCGTCTCGGTTGCGGAGTTCCTCGTCACCGATGGCGAGCGCTTCTTCCCACTTGTCGGGGTTCCAGATCTCGATCCGGTCTCCCAATCCGGCGATGACGACCTCGGTGATGCCGTCGAGGTGTGCGAAGTTGCGAAGTCGCGGGTTGATGGCGATCCGCCCCTGGGCGTCAGGGCGCTGCTGGTCTGCAGGTGCGAAAAGGGCTCGGGCCAGGTTTCGGGACCGCTTCGACGACTTCTGCCGACTGGCGAGCGGGCGGTACTCGGCCTCCCAGACTTCTTGTGGAACCACCAGGACACACTCGTCTTCGCCCTGCATGACGGCGCAGCCGTCTTCGAGCTGATGGCGAAACTTCGAGGGCAACACGACCCGACTCTTCGGGTCGAGGGAGTGGCGGTATTCACCAAGAAACATGGCGCCGACTCCTGCTGCATCCTCTACGGTCCTCCACGAGGCCCCACTATGCCCCATTTCGCGCCACCTGTCAACCTCTTTGCCCCACTTTATGTGTTCGAGCCCCACCTTGGCCCTGCGGAGCCTGGTGCGGGACCCGCCTATGCTGTGGGCATGCTCGACGAACGCCGCATCCTGGTCACCGGCGCCTCATCGGGGATCGGACGGGCGATCGCCGCCGCCTACCAGGCCGCCGGAGCCGAAGTGTGGGCCGTCGCCCGGCACCCCTCTGGCCTGGGAGAACGTGTCCACGACGTCGTCGCCGACGTCACCGACCCCGCAGGGCGGCAGCGTCTCGCCGATGCCGTAACAGAGCTCGACGTCGTTGTACACGCGGCGGCGATCCTGGGACCGCCGAACACACCCCTTTCCGCCTATCCCGAGGCCGATTGGCGGGCCGTCATCGAGACGAACATCACCGCGGTGCAACTCATCCACCAGCTGCTGGAGCCCCACTACGCCCCCCTGCCTACCATCATCGGCCTCTCATCAGGGGTAGGCCGCAAGGGCAGGGCCGGATGGGGTGCCTACGCGGTGTCGAAGTTCGCGCTCGAGGGATGGATGGAAGTACTCGCTGGCGAAGTTCCCGAGGGACGGGTCTACTCGGTCAACCCCGGCGCCACCCGCACCCGGATGCGGGCTGCGGCCGCCCCCGACGAGGACCCGGCCACGCTGCCCTCTCCCGAGGCGATCACTCCCCTGTTCCTCCATCTCGCGCACCGCGACGTCGACCTGCCGGCAGGTCGCTACGACGCCCGCGACTGGATCGACCGCGATCCGTGGGACGGACTCGCCTGACGCCGAAGCCAGTTGCAGGTAGGCTGCCCCCGAGACGAAGCGGGAGTCCACCATGCACATCCTCATCGCCACCGACGGCACCCTCGAACCCGACAAGACGGCAGAACTCATCGGGCGGTGCGCCCGCTCCGACGATCAGGTGACCGTCTTCACCGTTGTTGAAGTCCCAAGGAACTTCCTCAGCGAGATCCGGGCCTACTACGAGCAACCGTTGGAGGTGCCTGAGCCGGAGGTCGACTCCGAGTATGTCGGCGAGGTACAGGCTCGGGTGCTCTCGCCAAACTGGCCCGGCGACGACGTCTTCAT
The DNA here is from genome assembly GCA_024763085.1 of Acidimicrobiia bacterium. Lineage (GTDB taxonomy): Bacteria > Actinomycetota > Acidimicrobiia > Spongiisociales > UBA4744 > JANTGE01. The sequence goes on along the minus strand of JANTGE010000074.1, from coordinate 1,115 downwards.
CCGACGGTACATCGACGACCAGCGTGACACCCGTTGCCGGCCACTGGTATCGGCGCTCGAAGGTGCCGGGGTCCAGGCTACGGCCGAGGCAGTCGAGGGCGACGATCCCACCCATGCGATCCTCGACTTCGTCGGTTCCAGCAGCGTCGACCTCCTGTGCGTCGGTGCCCACGGCCGGGGACGATTCGAAGGGCTTCTCGGTTCGACCAGTACGAAGCTGGCCCGTCGGGCTCCCTGCGAGGTGCTCCTCATCCGTCAGTAGGCGGCTTGCGCCAGGTAGGGCATCCATCGCGGGTCGGCCGCGCCGGCGGCCATCACCCAGTGTTGAGGACGCCCCGGCGAGCGTGCCAGATACATCGACGTCTCGTGGAGTAGTCGGTCCGCCTTCTTCGTGTTGCAGGCGTGGCAGGCGGCGACCACATTGTCCCAGCTGTGGCTTCCGCCTCTCGACCGTGGCATGACATGGTCGATGCAGTCGGCCGGTCCGCCGCAGTACTGGCACCGACCATCGTCCCGGGCGAAGATGGTGCGGCGGGTCAACGGAATCGCCCGGTAGCGCGGTGCCTTCACATAGCGCCGGAGACGTACCACCGATGGCACCATGAGCTCGCTCGTCGGGGTTCGCATCGACTCGGCACTCGCCTCGACCAGGTCGACCCGATCGCGGATCATCAACACCACGGCCCGGCGTCCCGGCACAACGGACAGCGGCTCATAGGTGGCGTTGAGCACGAGCGTCCGCATGACCGGCAAGCATACCCGGCAATCCTTGACACGCTCGGTGGTCAGAGCGAGACTCGGCGTATGCGTGTTGCCGCCTACGTCCGGGAGCTTCCTTCGAGCTCGGCCTTCGCCCAATCCGAGCAGGTGCGGCGGTGGGCAACCCACGAAGGCCACCACCTGCTTGCCACCTTCCAAGATGTGCGCGGACCCGGTGGCGAATCGACCCACGGCGGCCTGCGCGCGCTGATTGGTCTCACCGAGGCCGGTGGTGTCGACGCCGTGGTGGTGGCCACCCTCGAGGCGTTCTCCCTCGACGTGATCATCCAGGAGGTGATCATGGAGGACCTGCGCCGGCGGGATGTGCAGGTCGTGAGCGTCGCCGAATCTGACGT
>JANTGE010000073.1 GCA_024763085.1 Acidimicrobiia bacterium | reverse complement strand
GCTCCCATCCCGCTTACGGACGATCAACGGCACATCCGGCCGCTCATAGGTGGTGAAGCGATGCCCGCATCCGTCGCAGACGCGGCGCCGTCGGATAGCCGCGCCTGCCTCCACCGGACGGCTATCGATCACCCGGGTCGACTCGGAACCACAAAACGGGCACAACATGTCCCGCAAGGGTACCCGACTTGCCGGCATCGGTCTCAGCCCGCAGGCACCACAAGGATGTCCCCTGGGCGGATCAGGCTCGTGTCGAGTTCGTTGAGGCGCTTGATGGTGAACACCACCTCACGTACGTCGCCGCCCGGCGGCGTCATCGACTCCGCGATGGTCCACAGTGTCTCTCCAGAGGTGACCCGGTGCTGGGACGTTGGGATCGGGCCGCTCTGGGCACCGACTCCGGAGGCGAGAAGGAGGACCAGAAACACGGCGACGATGGTGAGGAGAACCGCTCCCCGAAGGGTGCTGATGCGCAGTGTCATTGGTTGCCTCCTTCTCGCTCGGACGGTCCGGTGACCGTTTCTCGCACCCTACGGAGCAGGTGTGACAGAAACCGACCCGAACATCTGTTCGATAGTGTACCGAACAGGTGTTCGATGTCAAGTCGAACATATGTTTGCCTGTTGGGTCTCGAATCGGTAGGGTGGGAACACACGTTCGGAGGAGTGGCACCGTGGAACAGCTGACGACCCGCCAACGAGAGGTCCTCGACCTCATCAAGCGCAAAGTGGCCGAGCGGGGCTACCCGCCATCGGTACGCGAGATCGGCGAAGAACTCGGCCTCAATTCACCTTCGACCGTCCACAGCCATCTGTCGTCCCTGGTACGCGCCGGCTACCTGCGGCGAGACCCATCCAAACCGCGTGCCATCGAAGTCGTCGAACCCGCCAGTGATCTCCACCGCAGCACCACCCGAGATGTGCCGCTCGTCGGCCGAATCGCCGCGGGCAGCCCCATCCTCGCCGAGGAACAGATCGAAGAGGTGTTCACCCTTCCGACCGAATTCACCGGTCAGGGTCCTGTCTTCCTCCTTGCAGTGCGTGGCGACTCGATGCGTGACGCCGGCATTCTCGACGGTGACTACGTCGTAGTTCGGGCCCAGAAGACGGCGGAACCAGGCGATGTGGTGGCCGCTCTCGTCGACGGAGAAGAAGCGACCGTCAAGCGCTTCTCACGTGCCGGCGGCCAGGTGGTGTTGCACGCGGAGAACCCGGCCTATGAGGACCTCGTGTTCGACGAGGGTGTGGAGATACTCGGCAAAGTCGTGGCGGTGCTCCGAGCACTCTGAGCGATCAGGCGACCACGTAGCGGTCGAGTCGCTCCGCCTCCGACGCCGGCAAGCGCAGTCGCAGGTGCACCCCGTCAGGCCGGAAGTCCTCGGCCAACACCTCGCCGGCCTCATGCAGCCGCTGCAGCTCTGGTCCGAACGGCACCAGCATGTCTACCTCCCGGTAGCGGCGAGACAGCTCGTCCCACAGCCGCTCCCCCAGCTCGTCCCACAGCCGCTCCCCCAGCTCGTCGAGACCTTGGCCGGTGACGGCCGAGACCTCCACTGCTTCCGGATGGCGCTCGGAGAATCGTTCGACAGAGTCGGCGACATCGACCTTGTTCCCGGCGAGCACCTCGGGCAACCGCTCGGCACCGATCTCTCCAAGCACCGTCCTCACCGCATCGATGCGTGCATCCCAGCCAGGAGCCGCCACATCGACCACATGCAGGAGTACATCTGCCTCGGCCACCAGCTCGAGCGTTGCATGGAACGCCTCGATGAGCAGGTGGGGCAGTCGCTTCACGAAACCGACGGTGTCGGTCATCAGGAACGACCGGCCACCGGGGAGTGCACACCGCTGTGTCGTAGGGTCGAGCGTGGCGAAGAGCTGATCTTCGACGAGCACGTCGGCGCCCGTCATGGCGTTCAACAGCCTGGACTTGCCCGCGTTGGTGTACCCGACCACCGCCACAATGGGAAGCACCGACCGGGAGCGCCGTTCCCGCTTCGTGCGCCGGCTCTGCTCGAGCTCGGCGAGTTCCCGGCGGAGTCTCGTAGTCCGACGTTGGATCCGTCGACGGTCCGTCTCCAGTTTCGTCTCACCGGGACCCCTGGTGCCGATGCCGCCACCGAGCCGAGACAGTTCGACACCACGTCCCCGCAACCGCGGCAGCAGGTAGGAGAGCTGCGCAAGCTCCACCTGCAACCGACCTTCCCTGCTGTCGGCATGCTGGGCGAAGATGTCGAGGATGAGTGCCGTTCGGTCCAGTACCCGGCGACCGAGCCGATCGGTGAGGTTGCGCTCTTGCGCCGGTGTGATCTCGTTGTCGAAGACCACTAGTTCGGCCTCATACTGCTCCGCTACAGCCCGGAGTTCGCTCAGCTTGCCCCGAGCCCACAAGGGTGGCCGGGTCGAGCCGGTCACGGCGCTGCACGACCGTCGCCACCGTCGCTGCCCCAGCGGTCTCGGCGAGTCGCTCCAGCTCGTCGAATGAGGCTGCCTCAGCCTCCGGATCGCCGACCATCACCCCGACCAACAGACACCGTTCAGCCATGCCACTCCCCCGTAAACACCGTCTTGGCCGGACCTTCCAGCCACACCACGTCACCCTCAATCCGCACCCGCAAGGACCCACCCGGCAACTGCACCACGACGTCGTCACCGACCTTCCCCGCTCGATGAGCGGCCATCACCGCGGCACCGGCGCCCGAGCCGCACGCCAGGGTCTCGCCGACCCCGCGCTCCCACACCCGCAGTTCGATCCGGTCGGTTCCCACCACCGACATGAACTCGACATTCACCCCGGCGGCTCCCTCGATGCGGGCGCCGATCTCCGCGACCGGCACCGTCTGCGGGTCGGAGACCGTCACGACCGCGTGGGGGTTTCCTGCGTCTACGGTGGTCACGGAGGTGCCGACCAGCGTCGCGTCGCCGGTGACCCGAACGGGACCCAGCTCGACCTGGATGACATCGCCGACCCGGGCCTGTCGCGGCCCTACCGGGGTGTCGACGATGAACTCCCACCCCTCTACCAGCCCATGATCCACCGCGTAGCGAGCGACGCAGCGCAACCCGTTGCCACACATCTCGGCGGGGCTCCCGTCGGCGTTCCAGTACTCCATGCGGACCCTGCCTCCGGCCGAACTGACGCGAAGCACGCCGTCGGCTCCGATCCCGCGACGTCGGTCACACCACCGCTGCACGAGCGTCGCATCGACCGTTGTACCGCCGTCCACCACCACGAAGTCGTTGCCGAGGCCGTGCATCTTGGTGAATCTCATGACAGCTCCTGGATGATCCATTCCGCCATTCTGGCCGGGTCGTCGCTCCACGGTACCCACCGAATCCTCGGATCGCGGCGGAAATATGTGCGTTGGCGTTTCGCCAGCTGCAGCGTCGCCCGTCGTGCCTGCTCGAATCCTTCGGCTTCGGCGATCTCGCCGCGCACCACCGGAAGCAGCTCTTTGTAGCCGACTGCCTGCCGCGCCGACGGCCCCAGCCGGTCGGCAAGGTCCCTCACCTCTTCGAGCAACCCGGCCTGCCGCATTTCCTCCAGTCGGACCCCGACGCGATGCTGCAATCGGTCGCCAGGGTCGAGTCCGAACGCGGTCACGCCCGCTACCGGCCGATACGTGCGGATCGCCTCGGCGTCGTCGCTCTTCCCCCGTTCAGATGGAGTCAACCCGGTCACCTCGAGGATCTCCAGCGCGCGAACCACTCGCCGCGGGTTCGCCAACGCCACGAACCTTCCAGCCGCGGGGTCCGCCGCGAGCAGAGCCGCCCGGTTCTCCTCCGGCGTTCTGGCTTCGATGCGTCGCCGCACGGTCTCATCGGTCGGCGGAAACGTCAGCGGGTCGATGAGCGAGCGGTAGTGCAGTCCGGATCCTCCGGCTACCACCGCCACCTTTCCGCTCCTGCCGATGTTCCGGAGCGCGCGGCGGCCGGCCTTCTGGAAGTCGGCGACCGTAAATGCCTCTTCCGGCTCGACCAGGTCGACCATGTGGTGGCGGATGCGGCGCCGGGTGGCTTCGTCCGGCTTGGCGGTCCCGATGTCCATGCCCCGGTACACCTGCATCGAGTCGACAGAGACGATGTCGCCGCCGAGGCGTTCCGCCAGCATCACCGCGACGGCCGACTTTGACGCAGCAGTCGGCCCGAGCACCGCGACGATCAGCGCAGCCTCCCCATGAGGTGGTGACGGGCGGCGTCGATGACTTCGACCTCGAGGAACTCACCGATCGGGTAGCTGCCAGGCACATGTACCACCTTGTTGCCGCGGGTGCGTGCCGTCGCCACGGTCGGATCTTTCTTGGACGGCCCGTCGGTGAGCACCTCCACCACCGTGCCGACCATCTCCCGGTTGCGTTCTTCGGAGATGCGGTTCTGCAGGTCGACGAGTCGGCGGTAGCGATCCTGAACGACGTTGGGATCGACGAGCGGCATCTCCGCCGCGGGGGTCCCTGGACGAGGTGAGAAGATGAACGTAAACGCCTGGTCGAACCGTGCCACCTCCATCACCTCGAGCGTCATGTCAAAGTCCTCTTCGGTCTCCCCTGGAAAGCCAACGATGACGTCGGTCGAAGCGGTGAGGCCGGGCAGATAGCGGCGCGCCGTCGCCAGCCGATCCAGGAACCGTTCGGCGTGATAGCCCCGGTGCATGGCGGCCAGCATGCGGTCGCTGCCCGACTGGAGCGGCAGGTGCAGCTGTTCACAGACGGCGTCGCTCTCTGCCATCGCAGCGAAGACGTCTTCGCGAAGGTCTGCCGGGTGCGGCGACGTGAAGCGAATCCGACGGATCCCTTCGATCTCCCCGACACGGCGCAACAGGTCAGCGAAGATGGGGCGGCGGCGCCCATCGATCGCCAGGTCTCGCCCGTAGGTGGTCACATTCTGTCCAAGGAGTGTCACTTCGACGACTCCGTCGGCGGCGAGTCGTTCGACCTCGGAAACAATGTCGCCGGGCCGTCTCGACACTTCAGGGCCCCGCACCGACGGGACGATGCAGAACGTGCACGTGTTGTTGCAGCCGATCTGGATGGTCACCCACGCCTTGTGGGCGGCCTCGCGCCGGACCGGAAGCGACGACGGCATCGCTTCGAGTTCGTCGACGACCTCTGTGACGCCGCCGTGGGCGTCGGCATGGTCCATGAGGTCGAGCACCCGGTCGATGTTGTGGGTGCCCATGACCACGTCGACCCAAGGGGCCCGCTCCCGGACCAGGTCGCGGTCTTTCTGGGCGGCGCAGCCGCCGACAACGAGCAACACATCCGGATGCTCATCCTTGAACCGTTTCAGCTGGCCGAGGTTGCCGTAGAGCCTGTTGTCGGCGTTTTCCCGAATGGTGCACGTGTTGATGAACACCACGTCGGCGTCGGCCAGGTCGGAGGCCGGAGCCATGCCGTCGGCTTCGAAGAGGCCGGCGACGCGCTCCGAGTCGTGTTCGTTCATCTGGCATCCGAAGGTGCGCACCACATACCCCTTCCCGGTGCGTGCCGGAGTGCGGACCGTCGGGATGCCCAGTCTGACGTCAGTCATCGTGCGTAGTCACTCACCCGCAGTTCACGGATGACGGTTACCTGGATCTGACCTGGATACTGGAGGTCCTCTTCGAGGCGTCGGGAGATCCTGCGGGCCAGGTCGGAGGCACCCAGGTCGTCGACCTTTCCAGGATCCACCACCACCCGGACCTCGCGGCCGGCTTGCATGGCGAACACCTTCTCGACGCCTTCGAAGTCGAGGGCGATCTTTTCGAGTCGTTCGAGGCGCCGCACGTACGATTCGAGTGCTTCACGGCGTGCTCCCGGCCGGGCAGCGGAGACCGCGTCGGCGGCCTGGACGATCACGGCCAGCAAGGTCCGCGGCTCCACCTCGTTGTGATGGGCTTCGATGCCGTGCACCACCGCCGGGTCTTCTCCGAACCGGCGGGCGACCTCGGCACCAATGAGCGCGTGGGAGCCGTCCACCTCGTGGGTGATCGCCTTGCCCAGGTCGTGCAGCAACGCGGCTCGCTTGACCGGAGCCGGGTCGATGCCCAGTTCGTTGGCGAGCATGCCGGCGACGTGGGCTGATTCGACGAGGTGCTTCAGCACGTTCTGTCCGTACGAGGTTCGGTACTTGAGGCGGCCGAGAAGCGCCACCAGCTCCGGATGCATCCTCGAGATCCCCACCTCGACCAACGCCCACTCACCGGCATCGCGTACCGACTCTTCGACCTCTGCTTTGGCCTTCTCGTAGGCCTCTTCGATCGACGCCGGATGGATCCGACCGTCGACGACGAGCTTCTCCAACGCAAGGCGGGCGACTTCACGCCGCACCGGGTCGAACGACGACACCGACACCGCCTCCGGGGTGTCGTCGACGATGAGGTTGACGCCAGTGACCGCTTCGAAGGCACGGATGTTGCGGCCTTCACGTCCGATGATGCGCCCCTTCATCTCGTCGGACGGAAGCTCGACCACCGACACCGTCGTCTCCGTAACGACTTCACTCGACAGCCGTTGGATGGCGGTGGCGAGGATCCGTCGAGCACGACGCTCCGCCTCCTCGCGAGCGCGGATCTCCATGTCGCGCACGAGAATCATCGCATCTCGTCTGGCCTCGTCCTCGACCTGATGAAGAAGTTCCTCTTTCGCCGCCGCTACATCGAAGCCGGCCAGGCGCTCCAGTTCGGCTCGCGCCGCCTCGCGCAGCTCTTCGGTCTGGGCCCTGGCGGCCGCCAAGTCCTCCTCCCGATGGACCAGCATCTGCTCGCGTTGGGCGAGATTGGCGGCGCGCTGCTCGAGGGTGAGCTCCCGCTGCGTCAGCCGGTCCTCGGATGCCTGCAACTCGATACGGCGATGTTCGAGCGCCGCTTCCTCATGCTCGCGGTACGCCTCGGCCCTGGCCTTCGCCTCCTCCTCGCCCCGGGCGAGGATCTCCTGAGCCTGCTGCCGCGCCGACCGCAACAGCTCGTCGGCAGTCGCCTCGGCACCTTCCCTGGCCCGCCGTTCGGTGAACTTCGCCCACAGGTAGCCGAGCGCTGCGCCCAGGATCAGGCCTGCCAGGCCGATCGGAACGATCCACTGCATCACTCTTCACTTCCCGAAACCCTCGAGACACACGTGCCGAACCCCGCAGGGTTCGGCACACACAACGCTCGAATGGCGCGTCTCAGATCAGCGTCTGAGCCGTCTCGTCAGTGGAATCAAGGGTTTCTTGGTCATTCGGTTTCAATGGTTCAAGGTCGTGTGTGCCTCACCATCGTACCTGATACCAAGCTGCTGTGGGTGACGAATCAGCCTTCGTCCTTTGCGTCGGCTTCGACCTCATCCTGCTCTTCCGAGCCTTCGATCAGACCGACGGCTTCGAGAACCTTCGCCTGGAGTTGCACGGCAATCTCCGGGTTTTCCCGCAAGAACCGTTTGGCGGCTTCGCGCCCCTGGCCCAGCTGGTCGTTGTCGTAGCTGTACCAGGCGCCGCTCTTGCGGACGATGCCCTCGGCCACGGCGACGTCCAGCAGGCTGCCCTCTCGAGAGATACCTTCACCGAACATGATGTCGAACTCGGCCAGCCGGAACGGCGGCGCAACCTTGTTCTTGACGATCTTGGCCCGAACCCGGTTCCCGATCGACGCCTGTCCGTCCTTGATGCTCTCGATGCGCCGCACGTCGATCCGCACCGACGAGTAGAACTTCAAGGCTCGGCCGCCGGGGGTCGTTTCGGGAGAACCGAACATCACGCCGATCTTCTCCCGGAGCTGGTTGATGAAGATGGCGGTCGTGCGCGAACGGTGGATGTTGCCGGTGAGTTTGCGCAGTGCCTGCGACATCAGCCTCGCTTGGAGACCGACGTGACTGTCACCCATCTCGCCTTCGATCTCGGCTCGTGGCACGAGCGCCGCCACCGAGTCGACGACGACGACGTCGAGGCCGCCGGAGCGAATGAGCATGTCGGTGATCTCCAGCGCCTGTTCGCCGGTGTCCGGCTGGGAGATGAGCAGTTCGTCGACGTCGACGCCCAGCGCTTTGGCGTAGACCGGATCGAGGGCGTGCTCGGCGTCGATGAACGCAGCGACGCCGCCGTTGCGCTGCGCCTCGGCGATGATGTGCAGCGCCAAGGTGGTCTTGCCGGAGCTCTCCGGTCCGTAGATCTCGACGACCCGCCCTCGAGGCACGCCACCGATGCCAAGTGCCAGATCGAGTGAGAGGGCTCCGGTCGAGATGGTGTCCATCTTCTGGTGGGGCGTCTCCCCCAGTTTCATGATGGCGCCCTTGCCGAACTGCCGTTCGATCTGGGACATCGCCATCTCGATCGCCTTGTCACGTTCCACCTGGTGCTCCCTTCTCGGTGCGTGTCCCCACCGTACGACGCCGGTGTGACAGAAATGACACCGTTGTCATTGTATCGGGTGCCACCCGGTCAGCATAGCCGAACATACGTTCGGTTCCAAGGTTCTAGAGAGGGATGGTGTCCAGCAGTTCGTAGCGAGCACCGCCCCGTCCGAGGTGGCTGCGATACACGAGCACGGCGTCGACGAGCCACCGGACCGATGGAGGTTCGAATCGGTCGAGCACCGGCCGCACGTCCTGGTGGGGCCGGATGCGGGCCAGGGTGAGATGCGGGCGGAACGGACGGTCCTCCGGCTCCCATCCCGAGGCATCGACGACGGCACCAACCTGCTCCGAGAGCAGGGTGAGCGTCTCGGCACCTTCGCCGACACCGATCCACAGGACCGTCGCTCGCTCGGGTCTCGGAAACGCTCCCATGCCGTCGAGAGCGACTGGGAACGGTGCCGTCAGCTCGGTTTGATCGAGGCCGGCGAGCAACCGTTCGTAACGCAACTCGTCGGTATCGCCGAGAAACCGGAGGGTGAAGTGCCAGTTCTGGGGTGGGACCGGCCGTCCAGGCAGCGGCCGTTGCTGCGCCGTCAGCGCCGCGGCCAGTCGGTGGCGGGCCTCCTCGGACGGGTCGACGGCCAGGAAGAGCCGGCCTACCACCACTCCCCCAGGATCCCACGGCGGGTCAGATGCAGCGCCGACGTCGTGGCGAAGGTGCGCACTCGTTCCCGGTCGCCGGG
>JANTGE010000072.1 GCA_024763085.1 Acidimicrobiia bacterium | reverse complement strand
CCGGCGAGCTGATCAAGCCGACAACGATCGCGGGGAGTCGGACATGTCCGGCTCCCCGCTCTTCACGTCTGGACTCTGTAGGGCGTACCGCGAAGGTCGCTACCGAGGGCTGCGTTCACTTGGCTGGGGACGCCGTCCCGAACCGAACCCAGACTCAAAACCCAAAACTCAAGACTCAAAACTCAAAACCCAGAACTCAAAACCCAGAACTCAAAACCTAGAACCCAGAACCCGGCTCTACTCGAACAGATCCCGCAGCCGCCGCCGAATGTCGGGATGGACATGCTTGCGGAGCACGATTTCCCGCCGGTAGGACTTGTGCACCCTGGCGATCTCCCGTTCGGCATCTTCGGTGAGACGGTCGAGTTGCCGCCGCATCTGGTGGAGTTCGTCCTCGAGTTTCTCGACCCGTTCCTGCAGGTCGAGCACCTGTTTGACGCCTTCCAGATTGAGGCCCTGGCTGGTGAGTTGCTGGATCAGGGCGAGGCGTTCGATATCGGCCTGGGAGTACCTCCGGGTGCCGCCCGGGGTGCGATAGGGCTTGATGAGGCCGCGACGCTCGTAGATGCGAAGCGTCTGCGGATGGACGCCGGCCATCTCAGCCGCAACCGAGATCACATACACCGCGTCTTTTCTGCCCATGTCACACTCCCAGGTCGGCTCTCGGGTTGAAGTCGGCTTCGAACTTGTCTCGGTACTCCTTCAGGAGGTTCTTCGCCTCCTTCGGGATTCGTTTTGGTACCACGATCTGGACGGTGACGAGCAGGTCACCGGGCTTGCCTTTGACTTTGGGCACTCCGCGGCCTCGGACCCGGAAGGTCCGTCCGCTGCTGGTCCCCGCCGGGATCTTCAACGTCACCGGTTCGTCCAGGGTCGGCACCTTCACTTCGGCGCCCAACGCGGCCTCGGTGAACGTGATCGGCAGTTTCAGCGTCAGGTTGTCGCCCTTCCGCCTGAAGAAGGGATGCGAGCCGACATGCACCTTGACGAGCATGTCTCCGGCTGGTCCGCCGTTGCGGCCCGGAGCGCCCTTGCCCTTCAATCGGATCACGGCACCGTTGCGCACCCCGGCCGGGATCTTCACCTTCATGGTGCGCACGCGGGTTTCGGTACCGGTGCCTCGGCATGTGTGGCACGGCGTCGGTATCCGTTTGCCGGTGCCGCCACAGGTAGGGCAGGGCCTGGTGGTGGAGAAGAACCCTTGGCTCTGGACCACCATCCCCGACCCACCGCATGTGGGGCACGTTTCGACCGGGGTGCCAGGTTCGGCTCCGGTGCCGTGACAGGTGCGGCAGGTCGCTTCGCCCTTGACCCGCACCGTCGTGGTGGCGCCTTTGACGGCGTCCTCGAACGAGAGGTGGAGTTCGGTGCTCAGATCGGCGCCACGCCGCGGGCCGGTACGCGTCGCGGTACCGGTTCCGCCACCGAAGCCGAACAGGTCGCCGAGTCCGCCGATGCCTCCGAACAGGTCGGAGATGTCTTCGAAACGGACCCGCTGACCGCCCGGCCCTGAGGTGAATCCGCCCGGTCCGGGGCCACCGAAGCCGCGGAATCCGCCTGATTCGACCATCCGGCGCACTTCGTCATACTCTTTTCGCTGCTCCGGATCGGACAGCGTCGCATACGCTTCTGAGACCTCTTTGAACTTCTCTTCGGCGGTGGGGTTGTCCGGGTTGGCGTCCGGATGGTATTGCTGGGCGAGCTTCCGGTAGGCGCGTTTGATCTCCTTGGCGTCCGCGCTTTTGGACACGCCAAGGATCTCGTAGAAGTCCTTGTCGACCCAGTCCTTATTCATGGCCTACCGCAACCAGTGCCGGTCGCAGCATCCTGCCGTGCAACTTGTAGCCACGCCGCAGCTCGTCGGTGACGACGAGCGGTCCGTCTCCGGACTCGGCGGGGGCGATCGCAGCCTCGTGTACCTCCGGATCGAACTCGACGCCGAGTGTCGGGATCACCTCGAGTCCCTCACGGGCGAGGGTCGCCAGCAGCAGGTCGCGGGTGTTACGCATCCCGTCGACCAGCTTCTGCTCGGTCGGGGTGGTCGGCTCGGTGGCGAGCGCGGCGTCCAGAGAGTCGAGGACCGGCAGGAGGCTGGACACCACTCGTTCTGCGGCGCGTTCGATGTTCTCCGCCTGGTCTCTCAGCGTTCGCCGCCGGTAGTTCTCGAAGTCCGCGGCGACCCGCCGCAGGTCCTCCAGGTAGGAGTCCGCCTCGGAGCGCGCCTCTGCGAGCTCGGCCAGGAGCACCTGGACCGCCTCGGAGGGGTCTTCGGGAAGCTCCAGGCCGAGGTCGTGTGGATCAATCGTTGGGGTCTCCGGGGTCGCCTCGGGGGCGACCTCCGGAGTCTCTTCGGCGCTCATTTACGCCTCCTCGTCGCCTTCGTCGACGATCTCCGCCTCGACGATGTCCTCGGGTTCCTCACCCTCGACGGTCGACTCCGTCGCACCGCCGGTAGGCGCTTGCTGCTGCTGCTGGTAGAGCCGCTCGGCAAGCGACTGGGACGCCTTCAGGACCGCATCCATCTTGGAGCGAAGCTCGTCGATCTCGGCGCTCTCCTTTTCGATGAGCGACCTCAGCTCGCCGAGCGCCGACGTAATCGCCGTCTTTTCATCGTCGGTGAGCTGATCGGCCTGCTCTTGGAGCAGCTTGTCGGTCTGGTGCGCCAACTGGTCGGCCTGGTTGCGGGTCTCGGCCAGTTCGCGACGCTTGCGGTCTTCTTCGGCGTACCGTTCTGCGTCCTGCACCATTCGTTCGATCTCGTCCTTCGCCAGGGCGGTACCGCCGGTGATGGTCATCGCCTGCTCTTTGCCCGTGCCGAGATCCTTGGCGGAGACATGGACGATGCCGTTGGCGTCGATGTCGAACGTCACCTCGATCTGCGGTACGCCCATCGGCGCCGGTGGGATGCCGGTCAACCGGAATCGGCCGAGACTCTTGTTGTCGGCGGCCATTTCGCGCTCGCCCTGCACGACGTGGATCTCCACCTCGGGCTGGTTGTCTTCGGCCGTCGTGAAGATCTCGGACCTGCGGGTCGGGATCGTGGTGTTCCGCTCGATCATCTTCGTGGCGATGCCGCCCTTCGTCTCGATGCCGAGCGTCAGGGGCGTGACGTCGAGGAGCAGGATGTCCTTCATCTCGCCGGTGAGAACACCCGCCTGCAGCGCGGCGCCCGCGGCGACGACCTCGTCCGGGTTGACGCCCTTGTGCGGATCCTTGCCAGACATCGATTTCACCAGCTCCTGCACCGCAGGCATACGGGTGGAACCGCCGACGAGGACGACGTCGTCGATGTCGCCGATCGTGATACCGGCGTCTTTGACCGCCTGGTTGAACGGGCCCTTGAGCTTTTCGAGCAGGTCTTCGGTCATCTTCTCGAACTCGGAACGGGTCAGTTTCTTCTGCAGGTGCAGCGGACCCTCCGCCGTGGCGGTGATGAACGGCAGGTTGATCTCCGTCTCGGGAACCGAGGACAGCTCGATCTTCGCCTTCTCGGCAGCCTCCTTGAGACGCTGCAACGCCATGCGGTCTTGGGACAGGTCGACCCCGTGTTCGTTCTTGAACTCTTTGACGAGCCAGTCGATGACCTTCTGGTCCCAATCGTCACCACCGAGATGCGTGTTGCCGGCGGTCGACTTGACTTCGAAGACACCATCGCCGATGTCGAGGATCGACACGTCGAACGTGCCGCCACCAAGGTCGAAGACGAGCACCGTATGGTCGTGTTCCTTGTCGAGGCCGTAGGCCAGAGCCGAAGCGGTCGGCTCGTTGATGATGCGCATCACTTCCAGGCCTGCGATCTGGCCGGCCTCTTTGGTGGCCTGCCGCTGGGCGTCGTTGAAGTACGCCGGCACGGTGATGACCGCCTTGGTGATGGTCTCGCCCAGATACGCCTCGGCGTCACGCTTCAGCTTCTGGAGGATGCGGGCAGAAATCTCCTGCGGGGTGAACTTCTTGCCGTCGATCTCGAACACCTTGTCGGTGCCCATATATCGTTTGACCGACCGGATGGTGCGGTCCGGGTTGGTGATCGCCTGTCGTTTGGCGACCTCTCCGACGAGGACTTCGCCGTCTTTGAACGCGACCACCGATGGGGTGGTGCGGTTGCCTTCTGCGTTGGGAATGATGCTGGGCTCGCCGCCTTCCAGGGTCGCGATGACGCTGTTGGTGGTGCCCAGGTCGATGCCTACTGCTTTCATGTGTCTCACCTCTCGTCCGGGGTTACCGGGAATGATGCTGCGCTTTAGTGCGTGCACAGTTTATAACTTGAGTGACCCATTGTCATATTTCCGATTTCTGTGCGACGAGGGGACCCGATACAGCTAGTGCACCGCGGCGGTTCGCAGATCAGCGGCCGATCCCGGGTGCCCCTTGGACGGCTTCCGCTTCGGACTGAACGGAGCGTCGGTCGTGCAGGATGAAGCGGTGGACGTGGCCGGCCTCGGTTCCCAATCAGGCCCGGGTTCCGTTGCAGTACCAGTCGGCGGCTCAGGGGACGCGTCCGATGAAACCCTGCGCCGCTCCTTTGCCGAGCGCTTTGATCATGGGTCTTCGTGATTGGGTTCGTACATCACGCGTGCGACGTTGTGGACGATCTCTTCGTCGACGAGCACCGATCCATTGCGATGCTCGATGCGGCGCCGGATGCGGTTCTCCCGGTACCAATTCCCATCTCGGCGGAAGAAGCGATGGTCGACGTCCGAGACGTCGACGGTCCATCCCGGATCGCGGGTCGTCCAGAACTGCACGACGAACGTGCCGTCCTCAACGCGGGTGGTCAGCATCACCGGCGTTGGGAGGGGGTTCTCGAAGCGCAGGTCGGCGTAGTTGAAGACGACCGTTGCCCCGGCACCGAAGGGAACGGTCCGCTGATCGTCGGGGAACAGGTCGAGCCCGTGTCGGTGGCGTTCGATGATCTTCATGCCGGCGTTGACGGCAGCCCAGTGAAGACCGTTCGACACCTGGCAGAGGCCACCGCCGATGCTGGCGGCGGGACCTTCGTCCCTCAACTCCAAACCTTCCTCGAACCCGCGCCGGCGGGTCGGACGGCCGACGGTGTGGTGATAGGAGAACACCTGGAACGGTTCGATCACCAGGCCGTCGAGCGTCGTCGCGGCGATGGTGACGTTCGTCTCTTTTCCCAGCTGCAGGCGTGGCGGAGCCACCGTTGCGCCACGCCTCAACGGTGATCGGTGCTCGGCGAGAAGGTGGGTGTAGTCGGTTCGCTCCCGGGAGTCGGCGTGACGGCGGGCCAGCGGGGCAAGGTGATGCTCGAGCGTCCAGGCGGGGAGTCGTGCCAGGCGGATGAGGGCGAGCCGTACCTCGAAGGGAAGCATCGTTCGAATGGTCGAACGGAGAGAGGTCACATGGCAGAAACGATCGGAATTTGTCACAGGTTCCCAGAAGAGAACTGTGTCGGAAGTCCGACACTTTCGCCGGCAACGATTGCCGGCTTCCGTTGGGTTGATGGAAGCGTATCGCGGGAGTTTCATGACCGACATCGGACTGCTGGCTGCTTTTGGCGGCGGGCTCATCTCCTTCGCCTCGCCGTGCGTGCTGCCGATCGTTCCCGGCTTCTTGACGCTCATCACCGGTCTCGACATCACCTCGGAGGAGGCTCGCCGGGGGCGAACCAGGGCGATTTTGCGCGACACAGGCCTGTTCGTCCTTGGTTTCTCCGCCGTTTTCGTGCTGCTCGGCATCACCGCCACCTCGATCGGCCGCGCGTTGTTTCGCAACCAGACCCTGTTGGGGAGGGTGAGCGGCGCGCTGGTGTTGGCCATGGCGCTGTACCTGCTCGGCTCGCTGGTCGTGCGCTCCCCGCGCCTGTATCAGGAGCGTCGGTTCCATCCGCGACTGTCGAAGCTCGGCCCGTACGCAGCGCCGGTCGGAGGCGTGGCATTCGGGTTCGGATGGACACCGTGTATCGGCCCGGTTTTGACTTCCGTCCTTGCCATAGCCGCCACCGCCGACCGGGTTGGGGAAGGGGCCCTGCTGCTGGCCGTCTACTCGCTCGGCTTGGCGGTTCCGTTCTTCATCACCGCGCTCGCCTTCAACCGGTTGGCCGGCGCGTTCGGATGGGTGAAACGGCACCTGCAGGGAATCACCGTCGCCGCCGGGCTCTCGATGGCCCTGTTCGGCATTCTGCTCATCTTCGACCAGCTGACCTGGGTGACCAGCCAGTTCCAGGCGGTGCTACAGGCTGCCGGTCTCGAAGAGCTCATCTTTCTCGGCTAGGAGGAACCATGGTCAAGACATCGTCGAAGGCGCAGCGCGAGGCGCGACGAATCGCCGCACAGAAAGCGAAGCGGAAGCGGCAGGTTCTGTTCGGCGGCGGCGGCATCCTCGTGGTAGCCCTGCTGGTGGTGGCGATCGCTGCCGGAGCGCCGAAGGGGAACACCGATCCGGACGGGTGGGACCTACCGGCGATGGGGCCGACCGCTGAGGCGCAGGAACGGGTCACGCTGGCCGACTACCGGGGCACCCCGCTCGTAGCCAACTTCTTTGCCTCCTGGTGTACCGCCTGCGACGCGGAGTTGCCGGGCTTCGCCAGAGTCTCGAAAGAGATGGAAGGCCAGGTCCAGTTCGTTGGCATCGCGTCGCAGGAGACCGGCGACCCGATGTTCATGCCCCGGCGGCATGGACTCGACTGGTGGCCGTTGGCCAGAGACATCGGCGGCGGCACCGGCAGCGGGCTCTCGACGGCGCTCGGTGCCCGCGGCATGCCGCTCACCGCGTTCTACGACGCGAACGGAACACTCCTCCGTGTCCAGATTGGAGCAATGTCAGAGCCGCAGCTTCGCGACATGATCAGGACGCTCTACGGCATCTCGACCTGAGGGCTACCCGGTGATCGCAACCGTCGTTGCCATCCGTCGTCCCAGCCGGATGACGAGCGGGATGAGCGCCACGCAGATGGCGGCGCCGATGGCAAGGTCTACCCACACATCGCCCAGGGTCGCCCCGTTCACCGCGATCTCGAATACCGGCTGGAGGAAGTAGTAGGTGGGTCCCAGCTTGGCGATCCACTGCGGCAGTGACGGGAAGATCGGGAAGATCACCGGGAAGATGATGAAGATCCCCAGCGACTTGAAGATGGCGAACAGCACGTTCGAGTCCGACGAGATCGAACCGAGGATCAGACCGATCTCGGCCATCATGACCCCCGCCACGGCGAGCGCCACCAGCATCGCCACCGGATGTTGACCCCACGCGCTGTTGAGGAACAACGTCATCGCCCCGGTGAGGATCGCCAGGACAAACCCGAAGATCCCTTTCGCCGCCAGTACCTCCCCCATCCGTGCGGGCGTGGCGAGCACGGCTTCGAGGGTGCGGTTCTCCCGTTCCTGGACGAGGCTCATCGCCGGAATGAACGATCCGCCGATCACGACCGCATAGATGACGACAAACGGCAGGAGGCGGGTCACCAGGTCGTAGCCCTGCTCGCCCAGTGACACGACGTTCACATCGACCGGTGCCGGTTCGCCGGCGACCTCGCGAATCAGGTCGATGGCCGTCACCTCGAGGATGATGCGGTTGGAGGCGAGGCTCTCGCCGGAGATGTAGAACTCGAGTTGCGGCTGCAGCCCGGAACGTACGGCGTCGTCGAAGCCGGGCTGCAGGACCAGGCCGGCGTCGAGATCGTTGCTCTCCACCATGCGCTTCAGTTCGTCGACCGAGTCGAGGACCGTCACCTCGATGCCGTCGAGTTGCCGAACCTGGGCGGTGATCGCCGAGTCGCCAAGGTCGACGACGCCCAACCGTGGTTGCGGCTGGAAGAGGTCACCGAAGACGCCCCGGACGAGCACAGTGATGAGCACGGGCAGGACGATGGCCCACAGCAGCAGCGGGGAACGAGGTCCGACCTGAGCTTCGCGCCTGAGCAGCGTCAGGATTCTCATAGGGACTGCACCTTTCTCCTCAATACTGCCACCCCGGCGACGAACACGGCGAAGGACCACGCCGCCGAGAGCGCCAGGAACGGCCAGATCTCGCTCCATCCCGCCCCGTATGCACCGACGCGGAAGATTGCCTCCGTCATTCCGTACGACGGCAGCACCTGCACCCAGGTGGACGCCGTACCCGGGAACAGGGCCGCTCCGGCCGGAATCATGAGGGGGATCATCAGCATCATCGACCAGAAGAGGATCTCCACGAAGTCCTTCCCCGTCGAACCGGCGAGCAGCGCCAGGCCGGTGACGAGGACGGCGCCGAGCAGCAACGCCGCCAGCATCTCGAGCGGCCGTTCGGACAGGCCCCTGATGGCAACCATCAGCAACGCAACCTCGGCGAACGCCAGGAGCGTGCCAAAGATGCTCTTCGCCGCCAGGAAGTCAGAGACGGAAGCCGGGGTGGCAATCACCGCAGTGACCGTTCGAGATCGGATCTCTTCGGCGATCAGCGCGGCGAGGCTCAGGAGTTCTACGAGGAGCACGAACACACCGAGGAGGGGCCGCATCCGCTCCCGTATCGAGATCTGGTTGCCGGCCCGGTCGACGCCGAGAATCACCTCTTCTTCGGCCGGGGCCGTCACCGGTGGCTGGTTACCCGCTACCAGGTACGACAGTTCCCGCACCATGCTCCGCATTGCGTCGCGCACTTCGGGGGGTGTGTCGGCCGGCACATACACGGTCACGGTGGTGCGGCGACCGGAGGCGACGGCTTCGAGAAAGTCGTCCGGGAAGTCGATGCCCGCGGCGATCTTGTCCTGTTTCTCTTCGACGGCGGTACGCAGCGCGTCGGAGGTATCGAAGACTCGCACATCGAGGCCTTCCTCCCCCCCAATGGCGTCGAGGAACCCGACGATCTCCTGACCGTGGACACCCAGATGGATCGTCTCGTCGACGGTGGCCGGCAGCGCCCAGAAGAGCGCGATGTAGGCGCCCAGCGCGACGATGGTGATGACGGTGAAGAACCGATCCCGGGTGAGTTGCACCGCGTCCTTGCGAACGATGGCGCCGATGACCCGTGTGTGGCTCACTCGTCCAACCCCCTTCCGGCGAAGTGGATGAAGATGTCTTCGAGGGTTGCCTCTTCAGTGTGGATGGTCAGTAACTCGTCGCGGCTGATCGCCTCCTTGATGCGGTCTGCCGCGTTGGGCTCGTCGAGGGCGATGACGGTCTCGACGATCTCGCCGTCATGCCGGCTGCGGATCTTGACGGTCCGTCGCCCATAGCGAAGCTTGAGGTTCTCTGG
>JANTGE010000071.1 GCA_024763085.1 Acidimicrobiia bacterium | reverse complement strand
GTCGGGTCGGCTTCGGCGTAGCCGAGGCGCCGCGCCTCTTCGAGCGCCTCGTCGAAGTCGGCGGCATCGTCGGCCATTCGGGACAGCACGAAGTTGGTGGTGCCGTTGACGATGCCCATCACCCTCGTGATCGGCTCACCGGCCAACGTCTCGGCGAGCGGACGAATGATGGGAATGCCCGCACCGACGGCTGCCTCGAATAGGAGTGAGACCCCGTGGTCCGCTGCGATGCCGAGCAGTTCGACACCTCGGCGAGCGATCAGTTCCTTGTTGGCCGTCACGACCGGTTTGCCGGCTCGCAGCGCTTCTGCGACCAGGTCGCCGGCAGGGTCGAGGCCGCCCATCACCTCGACGACCAGATCTACCGACTCGTCGGTCACGACCTCTCGGGGGTCCGCCGTCATGATCTGCTGATCGAGATGCACTCCCCTATCTCGGGTGAGATCCCTCACGGCGACACGCCGCACCTCGAGGTCGACGCCGGTCCGACGGGCGATCGCCTCCCGGTCGTCGAGGAGCCGTCGGAGCAGGGCACCGCCGACGACGCCTCCACCGAGCACACCTACACCTACGATCATGGGACGCGATGGTAGACCGGCGCCGGTACCCTTTGGCAATGGCAGGACCGATTCCACGCTTTCTCCTTCCCGACACGGCAGAGGCCCGCGGCGGGCGACTGTTCATCGGTGGATGCGACACCATTGAACTGGCCGACCGCTTCGGCACCCCCCTGTTTGTGTACGACGAGCGGCACCTCCGAGACCGATGTCGCGAGGCCGTCTCCGGCTTCGGCGAAGGGGTCGCCTACGCGTCGAAGGCGTTCTTGTGCACGGCGATGGCCCGCCTGGCCTCCGAGGAAGGTATGTGGCTCGACGTGGCTAGCGGAGGCGAACTGCACGTTGCGCTGCATGCCGGGGTACCGGCAGGGACCCTCGTCTTCCATGGCAACAACAAGTCCGACGACGAGCTTCGCCTGGCTCTCGAAGTGGGTGTCGGACGGATCGTGGTCGACAGTTTCGACGAACTCGACCGGCTCGACACGCTCCATGCGGAAGGGTACCCCACCCCGAACATCCTGATCAGGGTTACTCCCGGGGTCGAAGCCCACACCCACGACTTCGTCCGTACCGGACAGGACGACACCAAATTCGGGTTCACCGTCTCCACAGGGGCGGCCGATGAAGCCATCGACCGCGCCCGAACTGCGCCGTCGGTGCGGCTGGTTGGCCTCCACGCCCACATCGGCAGTCAGATCTTCGACCTCGGCTCGCTCGCCGAGTCGGCCCGGATCGTTGCCCGGATGGCGGCACCGCACGGATTGCCGGAGCTGTCCATCGGCGGCGGGCTCGGCGTCCCCTACGTAGAGGGCGAGTCCGCACCTTCGATCCCCGAGTGGGCGACTGCCGTCCGGCACGCATGCGAGGCCGAAGGAGTGCATGCCCGGGTGACCGCAGAGCCGGGCCGGTCGATCGTCGCCGCGGCGGCCGTCACCCTCTACCGGGTCGGGACGATCAAGACGATTCCTGGAATCCGAACCTACGTGGCGGTCGACGGCGGCATGTCGGACAACCCGCGACCGGTGCTGTACGGCAGCGGCTACGAGACGTTCCTGCCTAGGGCCGTCGACGCCGACCGCCCGCTCACCGTCAGGGTCGTCGGCAAACATTGCGAGTCTGGCGACGTGCTCGTCGAGAAGGGCGCCGTGCCCGACGACATCGCCGTCGGCGACGTGCTGGCCACGCCGGTGACCGGCGCCTACGGCCATTCGATGGGATCCAACTACAACAAGGTGCTCCGCCCCGCGGTCGTCTTCTGCCGTGACGGCGATGCTCGCCTGGTGGTCCGGCGGGAGACCCACGACGACCTGGTGCGCTGCGACCTGTAGCCCGGGGCTCGCTGCGCTCGCCCGTACCTTGTACCCGGTACCGCGATGTGGGGTCACAGACGCGACCGCGGGGCGAACGGGGCGTCCAACACCAACCAGGCGTCAGTACCGATGTGCGCAATGCTTCTCCCCTGCCACGAAGTGGGCTCGGCGAGGAACGAGCCGAGGTCTAGGGCTGTCTCGCCCGGCTTCCGGCGACCGCCGGCGAAGCCCTACAATGTCCTCGTTGCCCTCGTAGCTCAGGGGATAGAGCACCGGCCTCCGGAGCCGGGTGCGCAGGTTCGAATCCTGCCGAGGGCGCCCATTACTGATAGCGTGGCGTCATGCGACCCATCTGGAAAGGCGCCGTCAGCTTCGGGCTGGTCACCATCCCCATCGCTCTCTACAGCGCGACCGAGGACAAGAAGCCGAAGTTCAAACTGCTGCGCGCGTCCGACGGTTCGGCGATCAAGTA
The DNA here is from genome assembly GCA_024763085.1 of Acidimicrobiia bacterium. Classification (GTDB taxonomy): domain Bacteria; phylum Actinomycetota; class Acidimicrobiia; order Spongiisociales; family UBA4744; genus JANTGE01. The sequence continues at coordinate 6,994 of JANTGE010000071.1, read as the reverse complement.
CAAACGGGTCGCCGAGAAAGACGGCAAAGAAGTCCCGTGGGACGAGATCGTGCGCGGCTACGAGGTCGAAAAAGGCCAATACGTCGTGTTCACCGACGAGGAACTCGACACCCTCCGGGTGACGTCCCCTCCCCGCCTCATCGACGTCGTCCAGTTTGTCGACAGCGGCGAAATCGACCCGATCTATTACCGCACCTCGTACTACCTGGCTCCTGAAGAGGCCGGCGTGAAGGCCTACAAGATCCTGCTCGCCGCGTTGGAAGATCGCCACCGGGTGGGCATCGCCAAGTTCGCACTCCGAGCCAAAGAGTATCTGGCGGCGCTTCGACCGGAGAACGGTGTGCTGCTCATAGAGACGATGTACTGGCCGGACGAGATCCGCACCCCCGAGTTCCCTACGCTCGACCTGGACATCGAGGTCAGAGACGAAGAAGTGCAGATGGCGGAGATGATCGTCGACAATCTCACCAAGCCGTTCGACCCTGCGGCGTTCCACGACCAGACGCGAGAGGCGATCGAAGAGCTGGCCCGAAAGAAGCTCGAAGGCGCCGAGATCGTCACACCGGAGACGCCCGAACCGACCAAAGTCGTCGATCTGCTCGAAGCCCTCAAGGCGAGTGTCGAAGCTACCAAACAGCAGCGGGCCGCCGGCTGACCGTCGGACTCGGTCAGCCTGGCCCTTCGACGTCCCATGTGGCGACCTCCGGCGGCTCTGCAACAAACCCTTTGAACGAGGGTCCTCGAAGCCGACCGGCCGACGTCCACTCTTTGAATTCCACGACGGCAACGAGGTGCGGATACACCCACGTGGCGTCGGCGGGTAGTTCCGGGTCCGGCAGGAACGGACAGGCCTCGACGGTCATCTCGTCGAGCGCCGCCCGGATCGCTTTCAGGTCGGCGTCGCTGAATCCGGTCCCGACCGAGCCGATCCACCGCAGCCCCTCCGAAGCCCACAGCCCGAGCAGCAACGCCCCGAATGTGGAAGCCCTTCCTCCTGTCCCAGGGGTGAAGCCGCCAACAACGGCCCTGACGGTCTGGGTGACGGCGATCTTTCGCCAATCCGGCGAACGCGCACCCGGACGGTACGGCGACCCGATCCGTTTCGCTACGACGCCCTCCAGGCCCTGCTCGGTGACGGCAGCGAACAGCGCCTCGCCCTCACCGTGTACGGTCTCGGACCGCACCATCGGAGCAGGGAGATCGAGCGAAGCAAGGTGGGCGAGGCGCGATTCGATCGGTTGCGCGACGATCTCGACCCCGTCGTAGAGACAGTCGAAGACCATGTACGCCAAGGTTGCTGCCGACCGCCGGCGGGAACCAAGCATCGGCTGAATGAGCTCGAAACGCGGTCTCCCTGCCTCGTCGAGTGCGACGAGTTCACCGTCGAGCACCACCGGACGATCGGCTGCGAAGGCAGCGATGGTCGGATAGGAGTCGGTCACCACTCGGCCGCTTCGAGTGTGAAGCGTGGCTGCGGTGCCGTCGAACGACACGAGGAGGCGGATCCCGTCCCACTTCGGCTCGAACAACCAGCCAGGGTCGGTGAACGGTTCACGCCACCTGGTGGCGAGCATCGGCCGGTAGCGGGGCAGCGTCACTGGAGGCGTTCGCGGACCAGCCGTCCGACGGTGGCACCGTCCAGGTCGCCGTAGGTCTTCATGAGATGGCCGATGACCCGTCCTGCCTGTTTGGGATCGTCCACGCCGAGTTCGGCGATCGCCTCGTCGACGAGCCGGCGGGTCTCTTCCTCAGACCGCATCGTGGGAAGCCAGCGTTCCAGGTATTCGATTTCGAACGCCAGCTTGTCGGCCATGTCGCGTCCGCGTTCACCCATCTGGTCGTACTCGCGCTTCGCCTTCTCCATCTTCTTGACGTAGCCGACGATTACGGTCTGGTAGAGGTCGTCGTCGATCTCTCCCTTGAACCCGGGTGCCGTCGCATGTCTCGACACTTCGGTCTCGATCTGTCGGATGACGTCGAGCCGGCGACGGTCGCGTGCTTTCATCGCCGCTTTCAGCTCTGCCTGCAGGTCGTCTTTGATGCTCATGGGTTGCTCCTCAGTTCCGGGATGAGCCGCTCCGGGTCATCGGTGATGATGGCCGAGACGCCACCGCTCTGCAGCCTCCGAGCCGTGTCGAGGTCGTTGACGGTCCAGACCACAACTTGGAGTCCCGAATCGACCACTCGGGCCAGTTTCTCGTCGTCGTCGAGGTGGGACCAGTGCACAGCGACGACGGTGTGCCCGTGGCGGGGTGCTTCTCGAAGCACGTCTTTGAGGCATCCGGTGACGTCGAGGAGCAGACCGGTGGCGAGGTCGGGGAACCTTTGCTTGACGGCGTGCATCGTCGGCCAATGGAAGGAGGTGAGCACGTCGAAGGGACGGGCTCGTTCCGCCGTTTCGTAGGCGAACCGGTACGTAGGGTCGAAGCCGGGCTCATCTGGGTCATGTTTGATTTCGATGTTCAACGGCACCCCAATATCGAGGACGTCGTCGAGCATCGCCGGTGGCTGACCTGCGCCGAGGTCAAGTCCTGTCAGCTGTTGCCAGCGGGAGTCGGCGACCGTTGATCCGGCGATTACCGGATCGTGCGACAGTACGAGTGTGCCGTCGGCGGCGGCACGGACGTCGATCTCGACGAAGTCGGCCACCTCGCCGGCAGCGAGGATGCCGGCTGCCGTGTTGTCCGGATATCGCAGCCGAAGCCCCCGGTGGGCGCCGATCAGAAAGCGGGAAAATTCCATACAAGAACCCCTTGACCAGTGTATGAGTCGTTATTAGCCTTCCACGACGGAAATCTAAGTACATCCTTTTTCCAAGGAGTTTCACGTTGCTCACCGTAGCTACCGAGTGGCGTCAGCTTGCCGCCTGCCGGGATTCGGAGCCGAGCCTGTTCTTTCCGATCGGTTCGACCGGCCCCGCTGTGGAGCAGATCGCTGACGCGAAAGCCATTTGCGCGCAGTGCCAGGTACGAGAAGAGTGCCTGCAATACGCGTTGCAGACAAATCAAGAGTCCGGAGTATGGGGCGGCTACGCCGAAGATGAACGGCGTCGCCTCCGTAAGCGCTGGCTCGCCGAACGGCGGCGCCGCGCCGTCTGACGGAACCCTAACGAGAGGGGAAGGGCCGGCGCCTGCGCCGGCCCTTCGTTCATGCCCCGGGTACGAAACCGACACTGACTTTTTGCTCAGGTTCGAACTCGACGAAGCCAAGCCGAGCAAGCGGCACCCCGACTCGGTGCCCGCCGGTGTCCTCTACCCACAACAGCGCGTCGCCGTTGGCATAGGCGGCTTCGAGCGCGCCAATGAACTCGTCGGCGTCGTCGACGTCGAGCTCCACTTCCCGCGCCGTGTCGGCGATTCCTATCCGAACCCGCATCCTGTCTCCTTCTCTTCGCCCCACATGGTACCCCGTCCCACATCGGCCGCCTGCACCGGCAACACCGTGTCCCGCTCCAGGTGCAGCCCGCGGCCCGGATGTCGCTCTACGGTGGACAACGGCCGTCCCCACAAGTCCCCGTCCGCAGGATGAGGCCGGAGCGCACAGCCGTCGGCCTCTGGAAGCACGTCGCGTAGCCAGTGCCCAAAGGGAAGCCGGTTCGAGGCGGCACACACCATCGCTCCGTCCCAATCCGGCACCCGCTCGAGCTGGTGAGCATCATCGACGATCAACACCTCCCCGGAAGCGGCGTCCGCGGAGGTGGTACGGCCGCCAAGCAGGGCGGCCATCGTCTGCAGGACCGTCGTCTTGCCCGACCCCGACGGACCGGTAACCACCCAGAGACGACCGGGCCGCAGACGTGCCACCACCGGTTCGAGCAGACCGGTACCGCCGAGCCCGTATGCCACGTTCCAGCCCCCGCCTGCTCGTTCCGGCTCGGGAAGCACCTGCAGCGGAACCAACACCGGCAGCTCCAGGATGGGGCCGGGGCGACATCGCGCAGGGGCATCGATCCGGTCGGCCCGGGCCACCGTCACCGTCGCCAGCGTCGGCATGTGGATCGCCTGACCGTCACCTTGCCGAAGACCGGACGGCAGACCCAGGGCAAGGTGACCAAAGGGGTCGCCAAGACCAAACACGAGCCGATCCGCGAAGAGCGCCGACACGGCGCCGGTGACCTGCCCGGCATCTTGGACCGCCAGCACCGTCGGCACGCCACTCCCCGTCAGTTCGAGCACTGCCTGTCGGAGATCAGCGTCTGGATACGCGACGAGAAGCAGCATCCCGTCGCCGCTTCGCAGCACCTCCAGCAGCCGGGCCATCCGTTCGGTCTCACCGGGCCGCACCACCGCCCCGACCGCGGCGAGTCGTTCGAGGTCGTCCAGCCCCGTACCGACTGCGTAGATGGCGGTATCGGTATGGCGGGCGACAGCGACCCCGACAGTGATCAGGGTCTCGCGGGCCGGGGTCGCCGGTCCGCCAACCACAAGGAGGTTGCCTCCGTTCCATCGGAACGGACGAGGACGGCGGGGATCGTCGACGATGCCGATGGCGAGGGGCGGCAACGTCTCGAGTAGCACGGACTCGGGAGCCGGCACCAGCATCGGCTCGGCAGGGTCGGTGACGTCGCGGGCAAGCCTGTCGACGAGCGCCTGCACATCAGGAACCCTCCCGGCATCGCAGACCACAGGCAGATCGCCGGCACGAGCCGCCTGGAACTCGGTGATCTCTCCAGCGCCGAACCTCAGAAACCCCCGACCGGGAGAACGACGGTCGACCATCGCCGGTCGCCGGTCACCGATCACATCGGTCGCGTCGGCGGCGTCCGCAACTCGGAAGCACACTCTCAGCGCCATGTTGCTTTGGATCTCCGGTGAGACGACACCGGCCGGACGTTGGGTGGCGAGGACGAGGTGCATCCCCAGGCTGCGGCCTCTTCGGGCAAGGTCGACGAGCGCTCCGAGCTCTTCGTCGTACCGCTCGGCGAGTACGGCGAACTCGTCGACCACGACCACGAGGCGCCGAAGCTCACCCGCGACCAGATCACCGAAACCCGTGACCCCGCGATCAGCCACCAACCGTTCACGATCCTCCACCTCGCCTCGAAGTGCCTCGACGAGTCGCTGCAGGTCCCCGTCGAGGTCGGTGACCAGCCCTGCTACGTGAGGGAGGTCGACACAAGGGCCGAAAGCCGCCCCGCCCTTGAAGTCGGCGAGCACGAATCCGACCTCTTCCGGGCGATACCGGCCGGCCAGGGACAGGACGACCGTTCGGAGAAACTCCGACTTGCCGGAACCCGTTGTTCCCGCGACGAGCAGATGGGGACCGTCCCGATCGAGATCCACCACCACGGGACCGCCCGCCGCCATGCCGACCGCCGCCACGAATCTCCCCGACGTGGGCGATCCCTCGATGTCGGTGAGCGATACCACCGCCGGCAACCCCCCGTCTGGCAGCTCCGGATCGAAGTACCGGGCGAGCAGCCGACAGGCCGTATCCATGTCGTCTTCGCTCACGGCCGGCCACGTGGCGCGTATCCCACGGTGCCGGACCTCGCCGAGACGGGGAACGGTGAGTACAACGGTGCAGCCGGATGGGAGAGCGTCCCGATGCGATGCGGCGGCGACCGTGCGCGGGTCGATGCGCAGACCGGCGCGACCGTCTCGGTGTGGCAGCCAGGCCGCCCAGGACGCCGGCACATCCACGAACAGATCCGCTGGTCCGAACCGAATTGCGGCCTGCAATACCAGCCAACGCCGGTAGGCGGCCACGTCATCGGGTCTGCCCACCAGGCCGAGTCCGGCTTGGAGATCGATCGACGTCGGGGTGCCGTCGGGTTTGTACCCGGCAACGATCCGGCCGAAAGCCGGATCGCCACCACGGACGGACCACATTTCCGGACCGCCGATACCGGCGAACATCGCCCCGAGCGTCGGGGTGGGATCTCGTCGCCGCCGTTGCCGCAGAGAGATCCGGAAGGCGGTGACGGCATTCCGGTAGGCAGCGAGTTCCCGTCGCCGGTCCCTCCTCACTCGCAGATAACGGTCCGCCCACAGTCCGACAGCCGTCATGGGGGCGATCACGGCGAAGAGCACAAACGCGGCGCCGAACACCGCGGCCATGACGATGCCGCCAATGAGCGACAGCGTCACCGACATCCCCGGAAACGGGGGCAGATCGGCCAGTGCAGGCGGACCCGGTGGTCGTGGAGGCAACACTTCCTGGGCTGATCGCGGCGGTCGATTGAACCGGACCCGTGGCCCTTGGCGTCGCAGGTGCGGTCCTTGCGGATTCGGCAGGCTGCTGCCGGGCGTGGCAGAGACCTCGACTCCGTCGACCAGCAGATCCGCAGCCGGCGCCACGTCCGACACCGGCCGTCCGTCGATGTAGAGGACCGCGGCCCCGAGGTAGGTGCGCAGGTCGGCGACGGTCGCGGACGCTGCCATCTCCACATCGACCGGCTTGCCGTCGATACGAAGCCGATATCTCACCGGACGTCACCGGCGAGCATCTGCAGGAGGCGGCGGCGGTGAGCAAGCTCGGCCGCCAGCCGGTCACCGTAGGGGCCTGCCACCGGAACCACCTCTTCCGCGGCCCGAATTGCTTCGATGAGCGCGTCGACTCGGGCGGCGAACACCGCCGGGTCAGGTGGTTGCAGCCTCGATGGCACGACGTCGAGCAGCAACGACGGCGGCATGTTCGGCAAGAGATGACTCGAGCCGGCGCAGGGCCGGAACGAACTCGGCGACCCACCGTTGCCGGAAACGATCGGCGGCAGGGCCTGTCCACGCTGCCGACTCGAGGTTCGACGAGATGCGGGATCGGAGCGCCTCGACGGACGCCGCTTCGGCGTTGAAGCGGCGGGCCAGCTCGTCGAGATGCAGGAGGTCGCCTCCGTAGACGGCCATAGAGTTCTCCTTTCAGTCGATGCCGCCACCGTATAGCAATAGTTTACGATAGTCTAGGGCCTTCTTGATTTCATCACGTCGGTGTCATACGGTTGACGCATGTCCGCCATCGTCTTGCTCATGTTCGAGTCCGCCGCCCTCGTCATCCT
>JANTGE010000070.1 GCA_024763085.1 Acidimicrobiia bacterium | reverse complement strand
TCGGAAATCGTTCGAAGGGTCCAGGCCGCCGGTCGGTGATGGCAGATAGAGGGGCAGCGCCGGCCTCCGGTGGCACCTGTCGAGATGCACGGTGTTGGCCCGCGCTGAATGTTTCCTAGATGGGCCGGAACTGCGAGTAGGTTCATTGAGCAAGGAGTGTCTACATGGACGACAAGCTCGGGAAGTTGCGCCGGTTCAACGTAATCGTCGGTTTCTTCCATCTCATTCAAGGCGTGCTGATGCTCGTGTTGAGCACGGACTTCGCGCTGCCGGTCACGACTGCGTTTCAAGTGTTCGATCCCAACGCTGGAGCACTCGCCGCCGACTTCAAGACGGCGTTCAACCTGCCGATAGGTCCTGCCGTTGCCTCGTTTCTGCTGATGTCGGCGGTGGCGCACTTTGCGGTGGCGTCTCCCTGGGTGTACCCGTGGTACGCCCGCAATCTTCAGAAGGGGGCCAACTACGCACGGTGGATCGAGTATGCGTTCAGCTCGTCGGTGATGATCGTGATCATCTCGATGCTGGTCGGCATCTCCGACATCGTCGCGCTCATCGCCATCTTCGCCGTGAACGCCGCGATGATCCTCTTCGGCTGGATGATGGAACTCCACAACCAGACGACCGAACGGACCGACTGGACCTCCTATTGGTTCGGTGTGATCACCGGCATCGTCCCGTGGGTCGGCATCGCCATCTACCTGTTCGGGTCGGGCAGCGGGGATCAGGGCCCGCCGACGTTCGTCTACTGGATCTTCTTCTCCATCTTCCTGTTCTTCAACACGTTCGCCATCAACATGGTGCTCCAGTACAAGAAGGTCGGGAAGTGGGCCGACTACCTGTACGGAGAGCGGGCCTACATCCTGCTCAGCCTGTTCGCCAAGACGGCGCTTGCCTGGCAGGTGTTCGGCGGCACCCTCCGACCTGTGTAGGCGACGTGATGGGGGCCTGCCCGGCCCTATGTAGCGGAGTCCGATGATCGGGACTGTTCATAGGCAGCGATAGCGTGCTGTCGTGCCTCGGCATGATCCACCAGCGGCCACGGGTAGTCGACACCGAGGGTGATGCCATGACCGGCAAGCTCGAGCCCTCCGGCTGTCCAGGGAGCATGGATCAGGTCGTCGGGAAGATCAGCGAGTTCGGGAACCCAGCGGCGAATGTAGACGCCGGCCGGATCGAACCGGCGGCTCTGGCTCACCGGGTTGAATACTCGGAAATAGGGGGCGGCGTCGGTGCCGGTCCCGGCCACCCACTGCCAGTTGCCGGCGTTCTGCGCGGGGTCGTAGTCGACCAGGAAGTCGGCGAAGTGCCGCTCACCGATCCGCCAGTCCACCAACAGGTCTTTGACCAGAAACGAGGCGGTCACCATGCGGGCGCGGTTGTGCATCCAGCCGGTGGCGGCGAGCTGCCGCATGCCCGCATCGACGAACGGGTAGCCGGTGAGGCCCTCTTTCCATGCCGCGATGTCGTCGCGGTCGTTTCTCCATTCGATGGCCGAGTACTCGGGCCGCAGCTCCGTGGTGGTCAGCCGAGGGTTGGCGGCGAGGAGGTGGGCGTAGAAGTCGCGCCAGGCGAGCTGTCGGATGAACGTCTCGGCGCGGCGTCCCGAGAGTTCGGTGATGACGCGGCGGGGGCTGATCGTTCCGAACTTCAGGTCGACGGATAGCTTCGATGTGGCGTCCAGGTCGGGTCGATCGCGCACGTCGGGGTAGGCCGCCGCGTCGAACGCAGCGAGACGGCGTATGGCTCCCGCAGCGCCCGGTTCGAACGGCGGGTCGTCTGCAGCCGGGATGCCGTCACCCGGGTCGGCCAGGACGGTGACGGGCTGCGCCGCCGGCCACGGCTTCCACGCAGCAGTCCGCCACGCCTTGAAGAACGGGGTGAAGACCCGGTATGGCGTGCCGGAAGCGGTGGTGAGTGAACCGGGGGGAAGCACCAGGGATCCCCAGAAGGTGGCGGCGGGAACGGGGAGTGCGGTGCGGACGGCCGCGTCTCGTCGGGTCGCGTATGGGGAGACGTCGGCGTTCCAGTACACGGTGTCCGAGCCGGCGACCCGGGGCACGACTTCGACCGGGTCACCATCCACGACGCGGAGACGGCCGCCGAGTGGCGCCAGGCTGCGATCGAGTTCGCGCAGGTTGGCGGCGAGCTGCGCCCTCCTTCGTTGGGACGCCGACTGCCAGAGGTGGCGGTCGAGCACAAAGAGCGCGAGGACGCGGTCGTGGGACTGGGTGGCCGACGCCCACGCCGGGTTGTCATCGAGGCGAAGGTCACGGCGAAACCAAACGATGCCCTGGGTCATAGGGGGGTTCTAGCAGGTGTGGCGGGTCCGGTCCCCCGGCAGTGTCCGGCTACCAGCGGGCCCGTGACTCTTCGGCGAACCCGAGAAAGCGACCGATCCCCAGGGTGCCTCCGGCGCCGTCGGGCACAGTCCCTGACCAGTGCCCGAACACCTGGTGGACCTCGTTCATGGCGACGCCGAGGTTGGTGCGATCATGGCGGTCGTAGACCGGGGTCAGGACGAGGTCGAGGCTGCCGTCGGGTGAACGGACCTGCCACGGCTGCATCGGGTCGTCCCACCGGTATCGCCACTCGAGTTCATCGCCGATCTTGTGCAGGCGGCCGTCGATGAAGACCCCGTTTTCGGTCGATCCGGTGCCATCCGTCCACTTCCCGCCGATCTGGATACCGACCCGGCGGCCGTCCGAGAAGCCGGCGCCGCCGCCCCAGTTCCACACCGTCCGGTACGGCCACCGTCCCCGGCCGACATCGAGGACGCCCCACGCCGGCGAATCGCCGCCCATGTCGATCCGATCGTTTCCGAACGTCAGTGTGCCAGTCGCCGGTCGCGCCTGGTGTTTCGAGGTGAACTGGAACCGGCGCTCCGACCAGGGCACGACGACGTTGAGTGAATCGCCGGCACTCTCGACGGTGAACGCAGCCGAACTCCGGGAGCCGTCCGGTTCGGTCCAGGACGACTCGAGGAGGGTTGCCTCGGGCCCGTAGCGGATGTCGACGGAGAGACGGGGGTGGTCGAAGGTGATGGCGCCGGTGCAGACCTCGTCGGGAAGGTGCAGTCCCCGGCCGAACGGGACGGTGATCGTGCGACCGCCCGAGGTCCCCTGATCGAGGTGCCACCATCCCACCGACACGGTCCCCAGATAGTCGAGGTCGGCGAGCGTGATCGCAACGACGAACGGCTCGCCGAAGACCGCCCAGTAGTCCCATCGTTTCGTCCGGCCCCACCCGCCGCTCAGGTTGATCCGATGAAGCGGACGCCTCGACCAGCCGAAGGCGTCCGGGTTGAGCCGCCGACCGCCCGGAAGGCACAGATCGACCGGTTCGGCGAGTTCGCGTTCTTCCATACCGCAACGCTACCGGGCTGCAGAGAGGCCATTGAAAAACCCCCAACGGATGAAGCTCCCTTATGGCAGACTCAAACCATGGATCGGGCTTCGGGGGAGTTGCCGTCTGGCATCGTCACGTTTGTCTTCACGGACATCGAAGGTTCGACGCGTCTCCTCATCGGTCTGCAGGACCGCTTCGGTCCGGTGATCGAACGCCACCGTGAGCTTCTTCGGAGCTCCTGGGCGAAGTACGGCGGGCACGAAGTGTTCACTGAGGGAGACGGTTCGTTGGTCGCCTTTGAGGAGCCTGCCGCGGCGCTGGCGGCCTGCGTCGAGGCTCAGCGCGCCCTCGCCGCCGAGCAGTGGCCGGAGGCTGTCGAGGTGCGAGTGCGAATGGGGGTACACACCGGGTTGGCGGCACCGTATCGCGGCGACTACCTGGCGCTGGCCGTCAACCAGGCATCCCGGGTGGTGTCGGCGGCTCACGGCGGCCAGATCCTCGTGTCCGAGGCGGCGGCAGCCCCAGGAGGGTTGGACCTGCGGCCGCTCGGCAGGTTCCGACTGCGCGATTTTGACGAACCTGTTCGGCTCTTCCAGGTTGTCGAACCTGACCTCCCCGATGAGTTCCCGGCAGTGCGGGCGGTCCCTGCGGAAGGACACAACCTGGTGCGCCCACCGAACCGAACCATCGACCGGCGATACCTGGCCGAATCGGTAGCCGCCGAGCTGCAGCCCGGAAGAGTCGTCACTCTTGTCGGTCCCGGCGGTGTAGGCAAGAGCCGCCTGGCCGTCGAAGCCGGCCTGATCGCCGCAGCCGACTGGCCGGACGGGATCTGGCGCGTCGACCTTGCCCCCACCTCCGAACCCGACCTCGTCGCCCCGGCGATCGCGGCGAGTTTCGGTGTGCGAGCCCCGCCAGGCCGGGACTGCTGGGAGGCGCTGCTCGAAGACCTCGCCGGAAAACGCACCGTTGCCCTGCTCGACAACTGCGACCATGTTGCCGACAAGGTGCAGGGGCTCGTCGAGTCGCTGCTCGGGGCATGTCCTTCGGTCGCCGTGCTGGCGACCAGCCGGACACCGCTCCACGTCGGTGGTGAGGTGGTCGTGGCGGTACCGCCGCTGTCGGCGACAGCCCGGGTCGCCGAGGAGGCCCCCGCCGTGCGGCTCTTCCTCGACCGGGCCAAGTCGGCCAAGCCGAACCTGGTCGTCGACGACGTGGCAACCGTCGTTGAGATCTGTCGGCGCCTCGACGGGCTGCCGCTGGCCATTGAACTCGCCGCAGCCAATCTGTCGGTGTCCTCGATGACCGAGATCCTGGCAGGCCTCTCCGACCCGATCCGCATCCTTCGCCGGCACGCGCAGCCTGAGGGACGCCACGCCGCATTGGAGACGGTCCTCGGGTGGAGCCACCGGCTCCTCGACGACGACGAGCGGAAGGCGTTCCGTCGGCTGTCGGTATTCGGAGGCAGCTTCTCGATCGGGGATGCCTCGGCGGCCGTGGCGGCCGACGATATCTCTTCCGCGCAGGTGGCATCGCTGGTGTTTTCCCTCGCCGATCGCTCCCTCATCGTCGTCGAGCCGGCGGCCAATGACACTCGCTACTCGATGTTGGAGACCGTCCGGGCGTATGGGCGTGAGCGCCTTGCCGAAGCCGCCGAGGGCGTCGAGGTGGCAGGAAGGGTAGCTCGGCACCTGCTCGACACCCTCGGGCCCTGGCATCCCGCTGACGTCGCGTGGCGGGACGGTGTCGAGCAGGAGGTCGACAATCTGCGGGCGCTCATCCCGATGCTCGCCGAGGTCGAACCTGAGACTGCCCAGACACTCATCTGCACCATCGGCCGATACCACGACGCCGTGTTTTCGTTCCGGGCCGGCATCGGCGAACTCGAACGGTACGTCGAGATGGTGCCGGAACCTTCTTCGGTCCAGGCCGTGGTGCTGTCGACTCTGGCGTTCCTTCATCTTCGCCTCGACGAGACCGAAGCCGCCGGCCGCCTGGTGGACGACGCCCAGCAGGTTGCGGCCGTACACGGCGTACCGGTGTGGGACGACGCGTCGGTCGAGCGGGCCCGGGGTGAGATCGCCCGGCGAGAGGGACGACTGACCGACGCCATCGACATCGCCCGGGCAGCCCTGGACCGGAAACTCTCGCCGAGAGGGCAGTCCCGGATGTACAACCTGTGGGGAACCACCGCCGCCGCGAACGGCGACTTCGAGACCGCCAAGATGGCGCTCGCCAAGGAGCTCGAGCTCAGCGTCGAAGTCGGGTACGAAGGGTACATCACCAGTGCCTACGGCAACCTCGCCGAAGTGTCGCTCCGGCTTGGCGAGTTCCAGGCCGCCGCCCACAACCAGCGCCGGTGCCTGGAGCTGGCGGTCGCGCAGGGGGCGGTTCCGCTGGTGGCGTTCTCGCTGATCGTCGCCGCCAGGCTTGCCGGCTCACGAGGCGACTGGGAAGAAGCCGTCCGGCTGCACGCCAGGGCGGACGCGCTGCTCGAAGAGATCGGACTCGTCCTCTACGAAGACGACCGCCGAGAGAGCGACGAACTGCTCACCGCCGCGAAACAAGCGCTCGGTGACGACGAGTTCGATCAGGTGTCCCGCCAGGGGGAAGCCGTGGGGCTGCCTGAGGCGATCGACGAGGCCACGGCCGTCTTCACCACGATCGAGACCGCTACCCACCAGCCAATCTAGGAAGGAGCCACCAAATGGCACCCCCCGTCGGAGAACCCGTTTCACGCCCCACCGTCGGAGAACCTGGGTTCGTCTCGCCGACCCATACCCGGCATCAAGGGCCATGGACGGCCCGCGTCGCCGACTCTGGCGGCGTCGCCTTCCGGCCCGGCGAGGTGCTGGTCAACACCGGTTCGCTCAGGCGGTGGCAGGAGCGGTTCCCCGACGAGGTCCTTCCGCTCCCCGACTACCCGGAGGAAATCCTCGGGGGCCGGTACCGGCGATATCAAGGAGTCGACGATCCGGTCGGCACGGTGCGCAAACTCATCGAGATGGGTCTCGAAGCACAGGTGAACCACGTGCTGTTCGGGCACGCGTCTCCTGGCGACCTGCCGGCGAATCCGTTCTATGCCAATCCGTTCTATGCGAATCCGTTCTATGCGAATCCGTTCTATGCGAATCCGTTCTATGCGAATCCGTTCTACGCGAACCCGTTCTACGCGAACGCTCCTGGCTCCGGGCCCGGCGCGGCGGCCGGTCCCCGGCAGAGCTCGGCGCGCCCCGGTCGGGCTTTCCAACGGGAGCGCTTGGCCTCGCCCGACCCGGGCGAGAGCCCTCGCATCGTCATCCTCGACACCGGCTACGACACCTCGCTCCCACTCACCCGCCCGCAGGTGCTGTCCGGCCACTTCGTCGACGAACCCGACGGTGACACCGACACCTATCTCGATCCGGTCGCCGGTCACGGCACCTTCATCGCCGGGATCATCGAGTCGCTGGTACCCGGCTGCTGGCTGGACGTCCGCGACGTGATGAACCCCTATGGAGACGTCGTCGAAAGCGACGTTGTCGATGCCCTCGACGCTCTTGCCGACGAGGTCGAGCCGGGTGAGCGTCCCGCCTTCGTCAACCTGTCGTTCGGCGGCTACTCGACGACCGGGATGAACGCTCTTGCCGGCGCGATCACGCGGCTGCACCACCTGGGAACGGTGGTGGTTGCCTCGGCCGGTAACGATGGTTCGCCCCGGCCGATGTATCCGGCGGCGTTGCCTCATGTGCTGGCCGTCGGTGCGCTCGACCACGCCAAATATCCCGCGCCGTTCACCAACTTCGGTCCCTGGGTGCGGGCGTGTGCGCTCGGCGTCGAGGTGGTGTCGACGTTCTTCGAGTTCGACGGCGCCCACCCGGCCCGGGCCGGGGGCGACATCGACAACTTCGCCGGCTGGGCGGTGTGGAGCGGTACCTCGTTCGCGGCTCCCAGGGTCGTCGCCGAACTGGCGGCCTGGATGGTCGACCACGGCGGCAGTCCCCACGACGCCGTCCGAGAAGTGATCGACCAGGGCGAGGAGCGGATTCCGCTGCTCGGCACCGTGATCGGGTACTGACCGGAGAGCCGTCTTCGGGCGCTGGGACACATCGTCTCGGTTCCCGCATGAGGTCGGTTTCGGCCATCATGCTGGCCGATGGACGACCTGCGCGCCCACATCGATGGCCTCCCGCGGCCCCTTCGCCGTCGGTTCCGCTCCCGGTTAGCCGGCGCCGACCGGCTGCGTGGCGGACGCCGCCGTGACGTCCTCGCCGCCATCGCCGCCGACCTCACCGTCGCCGAACGACGCCTCGAACGGCGTCAGGCTGCGGTCCCGGCCGAGATCACGTATCCGGCCGAACTGCCCATCGCCGACCATCTCGACGAGCTCCGGGACGCCATCGCGAACCACCAGGTGGTGATCGTCGCCGGCGAGACTGGCTCCGGCAAGAGCACCCAGCTTCCCAAACTGTGCCTCGAGCTTGGCCGCGGCGTCGTCGGCATGATCGGCCATACCCAGCCGCGCCGGATCGCCGCCCGGGCTATCGCCGAACGCATCGCGGAGGAGACCGGCACCGTCCTCGGTGGGCTCGTCGGCTACAAGATGCGGTTCACCGACACCGTCGGCGACGACACCCTCATCAAGGTCATGACCGACGGGACACTCTTGGCCGAGATCCATCATGACCGCCGCCTGCAGAGCTACGACACGATCATCGTCGACGAGGCCCACGAGCGAAGCCTCAACATCGACTTCCTCATCGGCTACCTCAGAGCGCTGCTGCCGAAACGCCCCGACCTGAAGGTCATCATCACCTCGGCGACGATCGACACCGAGCGCTTCTCGGAGCACTTCGACGACGCTCCGATCGTCGAAGTGTCCGGTCGGATGTACCCGGTGGAGGTCCGTTACCGACCGGTCGAGGAACCCGACCCGAACCGTGACGTCCCGGAGGCGATGGCCGACGCCGTTGTCGAGCTGTACACCGAGACCGACGGCGACATCCTCGTGTTCTGCTCCGGCGAGGCGGAGATCCGTGACGCGATCGACGCCATCGAAGGCCTCGACCTGCCCCACACCGAGGTGATCCCCCTCTACGGGCGGCTGTCCGCGGCGGAGCAGCACCGGGTGTTCCGGCCGCACCGGGGCCGCCGCGTCGTCGTGTCGACCAACGTCGCCGAGACGTCGCTGACCGTGCCGGGTATCCGGTCGGTCGTCGACGGGGGCACCGCCCGGATCTCTCGGTATTCGCGCCGCACCAAGGTGCAGCGGCTCCCCATCGAACCGATCTCGCAGGCGTCCGCCGACCAGCGGGCCGGCCGGTGCGGGCGGCTCGGCCCCGGCGTCTGCATCCGCCTCTACTCCCAAGACGACTACGAGTCTCGTCCTGCCTACACCGAACCGGAGATCCTGCGCACCAACCTGGCTTCGGTCATCCTGCAGATGGCGGCGCTCGACCTCGGCGACGTCGAAGCCTTCCCGTTCCTCGACCCGCCCGACCGGCGCAGCATCAAAGACGGCATCGCCCTGTTGGAAGAGCTCGGCGCCGTCGACCCGGCCCGCGCCGGCACCCGCCGGTGGCTGACGAAGACCGGCCGCACCCTGGCTCGCATCCCCGTTGATCCCCGGTTCGGCCGGATGCTCATCGCTGCCGCCGACAACGGATCCCTCGCCGAGGTGCAGATCATCGCCGCCGCCTTGTCGGTCCGCGACCCGAGGGAACGGCCCGCCGAGCACCAGGCCCATGCCGACCAGCTCCACGCCCGGTTCAAGAACCCCGACTCCGACCTGCTCGGTTGGCTGCACCTGTGGCAGTACCTCGACGAGCAGCGGCGGACGCTGTCGTCGAACCAGTTCCGGAAGCGTTGCCGGGCCGAATACCTCAACGAACGCCGCATCCGGGAGTGGCGGCAGGTCCACGCCCAGCTTGGCGACATCACTGCCGAACTTGGTATGCACCGCAACCGGACCCCCGCCGACCCGGACACGATCCACCAGGCGGTGCTCGCCGGGCTCCTGTCCCACATCGGCGTCAAAGACCCCGAAGGCTATGA
>JANTGE010000069.1 GCA_024763085.1 Acidimicrobiia bacterium | reverse complement strand
ACGAAGTCCTCGGCGGCGGCACCATCCGCGCGTAGGATCGCAGAGATGGACGTCGCCGAACGGATCGAACAGCTCCGGGACCAGATCAGGTACCACAACTACCGCTACTACGTCCTCAACGACCCGGTGGTTTCAGACGCGGAATACGACAGGCTGCTCCGGGAACTCGAGGAGCTCGAGGCGGCACATCCCGAACTGGTCACACCGGACTCGCCGACGCAGCGGGTCGGAGCCCCGGTCTCCGACCAGTTCGCTCCGGTGCGGCATCTCGAACCGATGTTCTCGCTCGACAACGCCTTCTCCGTCGACGAACTCGAACAGTGGGAGGCCCGGGTCGAACGGACCCTCGGCCGACCACCGTCCGGCTATGTGTGCGAGCTGAAGTTCGACGGGCTGGCTGTCTCGCTCGTCTACCGCGATGGGCTCCTCGACGTCGCGGCGACGAGGGGCGACGGCGTCGTTGGCGAAGACATCACCGCCAACGTTCGCGCCATTCGCAGCATCCCGCTGCGGCTCCTCGACGACCATCCACCGTCGGTGCTCGAAGTCAGAGGTGAGGTCATCATGACCTACACGGCGTTCGAGGAGCTGAACCGGCGGCAAGAGGAAGCAGGGGAGCGCCTGTTCGCCAACCCTCGCAACGCCGCCGCAGGGTCGCTGCGGCAGAAGGACCCGGCGGTTACCGCCTCCCGCAACCTGTCGGCCTGGTTCTACCAACTCGGCCACGTCGAAGGTGGGCCGCAGCTGGCAAGCCATTGGGAGGCGTTGCAGTGGCTCAAGGAAGTCGGGTTCCCGATCAACGACCATTCGGAGCAAGCCGCCGATCTGACCGCCGTCGAAGCCTATGTGGAGAATGCGGAACGAACCCGGCACGACCGCGACTACCCGACCGACGGTGCCGTCATCAAAGTCGACCGATTCGATGAGCAGCGAACCCTCGGGTTCACCGCCAGGGCGCCCCGCTGGGCGATCGCCTACAAGTTCCCGCCCGAAGAGCAGATCACCCGCTTGCTCGACATCCGGATCAACGTCGGTCGGACCGGGGCCGTGACCCCGTATGCGGTGCTGGAACCAGTCGAGGTCGGCGGCGTCACCGTGTCCAGCGCGACGCTCCACAACGAAGACGAGATCCATCGCAAAGACCTGCGCATCGGCGACTGGGTAGTCGTCCGACGTGCCGGCGAGGTCATTCCGGAGGTCGTGGCTCCCGTCGTCGACCGCCGTACCGGCGATGAGAAGGTCTGGCACATGCCGAAGACGTGCCCGTTCTGCGGCAGCCCGATCGTCAGACCGGAAGGGGAGAAGGTGGCCCGATGCACCGGAGGACTGGCCTGCCCGGCACGCCTCCGGGAGTGGCTCTTCTACTTCGGATCGCGAGGAGCGATGGACATCGAAGGCCTTGGGTACAAGACCATCGACCTGCTCATCTCCAAAGGCCTCATCAGCGACCCGGCCGACATCTTCTTCCTCAAGGCCGATGACCTTGCCGGCCTCGAAGGATGGGGAGAGGTCTCGATACGGAATCTGCTCAACGCCATCGAAGCCGCCAAGGACCGACCTCTGTGGCGGTTGCTCACCGGTCTCGGCATCCGGCATGTCGGCGGTACGGTCGCCAAACTGCTCGCCAGCCGGTATCGCAGCATCGACGCGTTGCTCGAAGCCTCCGAAGAGGAACTCGCCGCCATCGACGGTGTCGGCCCGGTCATCGCCGCGTCGATCCGCGAATGGGCCGAATCGGAAGAGACGAAACAGCTCATCGAGAAACTCCGAAAAGCCGGCGTTCGGCTTGCCGATCCCGAACCGGAACCGGAGGCGGCGACACTCGAGGGCGTGACGGTGGTGTTCACCGGCTCCCTCGAAGGGTTCACCCGGGACGAGGCGAAGGAGGCGGTCGAGGAGCGCGGTGGCAAGGTGGCGTCCAGTGTGTCGAAGAAGACCACCGTGGTCGTGGCCGGATCGGCTCCTGGCTCGAAACTCGCCAAGGCCGAACAACTCGGCGTTCCGGTCGTCGACGAGGAGGGGTTCCGCCGCCTCATCGAGTCGGGCCCGGCAGTGCTGTCGGAACTAACGTGACCCCATGATCAACCCAGTGCTCGCCGCCATCGGCAGCTACCCGATGGCTCTCCTGCAGGAGAAGGCCCGGACGATGCGGAACGCAGGCGTCGACCTTCTCGACTTCTCCCTCGGTGACCCGAGAGAGCCGACCCCGGCGTTCATCCGTCAGGCGCTCATCAATGCGGTACCTGAGGTGTCGCAGTATCCGACCACCGCCGGACTGCCCGAGACCCGCCAGGCCGTCGCCGGCTACGTACGCCGGCGGTTCGGTGTCGACGTCGACCCCGACTCGCAGATCCTCATCACCGCCGGGTCCAAGGAGGCGATCTTCTCCAGCCACCTTGCCTTCGTGGACCGGTCGGCAGGGGATGCCGTCATCTGGGCCACGCCCGCCTATCCGGTGTACGAGCGAGGCGCCCTCCTCGCCGGTGCCCGACCGGCTCCGGTTCGGCTCGGAGGCGACTTCGTCCTCGAACCCGACATGATTTCGGCCGACGACTGGGGCGCCGCCGCCATGCTGTGGATCAACTATCCACACAATCCGACCGGCGCTGCCATCACTACGGACGGCCTTACCGCCCTGTACGAGCGTTCCCGCGCCACCGACACCCTGCTGTGTTCCGACGAGTGCTACACCGACCTCTACGGAGACGAACCGGCCCCGTCGGTACTCCAGGTCGCCGGCGACGGCCTCGTCGGGACGCTCAGCTTTCTCAGCCTGTCGAAACGGTCCGGCATGACGGGCTATCGCAGTGCTGCCATCGTCGGCGATGCCGAAGCGATCGGGGCCTTGCGAAAGCTGCGAACGTCGACCGGAACCGCCTCGCAGGAGTTCGTGCAGGCCGCTGCGATCGCTGCGTGGTCCGACGATGTTCACGCCGAGCAGCGAAGGCAGATCTTCGCCGAGAAGCGAGCCGTCTTGAGGACGGCGTTCGAACCCGACGCCGTCGTCGCGTCGAGCGGCGGTCTCTATCTGTGGGTACGAGTTGAGGACGACGCCGCTGTCGCCGATCGCCTGCTGGCCTGTGGCATCATCGTGTCGCCGGGAAGCGTGTTCGGTCCCGGCGGCGAAGGGTTCATACGGATGGCGCTCGTCCCGACACTGGACGAGTGTGCCCGTGCAGCGGAGGTGGTACGCAGATGTCTGACCGAGAACTGATCGAAGCCGCCTACGCGGACCTCGACCGGCTCCCCGACGCTGCCGAGGCTGTCGAGCGCACCATTGCGCGCCTCGACCGCGGCGAGGTCAGAGTCGCCGAGAAGATCGACGGCGAATGGACCGTTCACCTGTGGGTCAAAGAGGCCATCACCTTGTACTTCCGGCTGCGGGGGCTCGAGACGATGGTCGCCGGCCCGTTCGAATACCACGACAAGATCCCGACGAAACGAAACCTCGCCGAGGCCGGGATACGGGTCGTACCTCCCGGGACGGTGCGGTATGGGGCATTCCTCGAACCGGGCGTCGTCGTCATGCCCGGCTACGTCAACATCGGAGCCAGGGTCGGCGCCGGAACCATGGTCGACACCTGGGCGACGGTCGGATCCTGCGCGCAGATCGGCCGCCACGTGCACCTGTCCGGTGGGGTCGGGATCGGCGGTGTTCTGGAACCGCCTGGAGCGCGGCCGGTCATCATCGAAGACGGCGCTTTCATCGGCAGCCGCTGCATCCTCGTCGAAGGCGTCGTGGTCGAAGAGGGAGCCGTGCTCGGCGCCAACACGGTGGTGACCGCTTCAACGCCGGTGATCGATGTGACCGGCGACGAACCGGTCGAGTATCGGGGGCGGGTACCTGCCCGTGCGGTCGTCATCCCCGGCACACGCCCCAAGACGTTCCCGGCAGGCACCTACCAGCTCCCCGCAGCGCTCATCATCGGTCGGCGGTCGGAGGCAACGGACGAAAAGACGTCGCTCAACGATGCGCTCCGGACGTTCGAGGTGCCGGTGTGACCCTCGTCGAGACGCTCGTCGACCTCATCGACATCCCGTCGGTGACCGGCGACGAGGGACGTCTCGCCACTCATGTCGCCGAGCGAATGTTGGCCACCTACGGTCGCACCGGCGTCGAGAGGATCGGAAACAGCCTCATCGTGGGCGAGCGCACCGCGCGGCCCCTCATGCTGCTCGTCGGCCATCTCGACACCGTGCCCGGCGTGCCCGGCGCTCAGCTCGTCGACGACACCGTGATCGGTTTGGGAGCGTCGGACATGAAGTCGGGTCTGGCCGTCATGCTGCACCTGCTCGAAGACCCGGCGGTCCGCACCGGCCCGTTCGATGTCATCGGGGTCTTCTACGACAAAGAGGAAGGTCCGGCTGACGACAACGGCCTCGAACCGGTCCTCGAGCAGGTCGGCTGGCTTACCGACGCCGCGTTCGCGGTGGTGCTCGAACCGACCGACCTGGAGGTGCAGGTCGGGTGCGTCGGAGCGCTCAATGCGACCGTGACCTTTCGAGGTAAAGCCGCGCACTCGGCGCGCCCCTGGTTGGGTGAGAACGCGATCACCAAGGCGGGACGGTGGCTCGCCATGATGCACAATCGAGCCCCAGAGCCGGTCGACGTCGAAGGGTTCCGGTTTTGGGAGACGTTCACCGTGACCACCGCGTCAGGGGGAACCGCACGCAACGTCGTTCCGGCCGAATTCAACGTGAACGTCAACCATCGGTTCGCGCCGAACCGAACCTTCGCCGAGGCCGAAGCGCGGTTGCGGTCGGTGACGGCAGACGCGGACGAAGTGGAGATCGTCGACCGGGCCCCGGCGGCACCGGTTGCCGTCGAGGGCGGCTTCCTGGACGCGCTCGTGGCCGCCACCGGCGCCGAGGTGGGCCCGAAGCAAGCGTGGACGGACATCGCCCGCCTGGCCGGGCGTGGCGTCCCCGGAGTGAACTACGGCCCGGGCGAGACCCGATGGGCCCATCAGGCAGGGGAGCGGGTGCCGGCGGCGCACCTCACCCGAGCCTTCGAAGGGCTCCGCCGGTTCCTGCTCAATCCTCCTGGTGGTATTTGAACGACACTTTCACCTTGGCGCGGTAGGCGATCACCTGGCCGTCTTCGCCGAGGTGCATGTCGAGGTCTGAGATCTCT
The DNA here is from genome assembly GCA_024763085.1 of Acidimicrobiia bacterium. GTDB lineage: Bacteria > Actinomycetota > Acidimicrobiia > Spongiisociales > UBA4744 > JANTGE01. Next base: position 4,321 of record JANTGE010000069.1, on the reverse strand, counting down.
GCGATCCGTAGGTCCTCGAGCGACTTCGCCGCTGCGGCGACCGCCGATGCGGCGGCCTCTTCCCACGAGTTCGGGCTCGTACCGACGAGCTCGATCACCTTGTAGACGCTCTCTGCCATGCGTCCTCCTTTCCCCGTCCATTCTGCCGAACTTCCCGGCGTCGTGACGGGTCAGGATCCTGCCGCCGCGTAGATCGCCTCGTACTCGTCGGCCGCCCGCCGCCACGACCAGTCCTGTCCCATGCCGCGTCGCTGAACACGCCGCCAGTCTGAGCGCATCCGATCGTGAACTCGCCGAGCCCTGCGGAGCGTCTTGGCCACCTCGACCGACTCGAACAGCCGGAACCCGAACCCGGTGGCCGCGTCGGGCCGCTCGTCGAGATCGACCACGGTGTCGGCCAGACCACCGGTCAACCGGGCGACCGGAGGGGCCCCATATCGCATGGCGTACATCTGACCGAGACCGCACGGTTCGAAGCGCGACGGCATCAGGTAGGCGTCGGCGCCTCCGAAGACTCTCCTGGCAAGCTGCTCTTCATAGGGAAGGTGCCGCACTGCGTCAGGGTGTTCGGCCTCCCAGCCGTCGACGAGCGAGTCCAGTTCGCCGTTGCCGACGAACACGAACCGGAAGCCCTCGACGACCAGCTGGGACAGGTGCTCGCCGAGGAGGCCGATTCCCTTCTGCTCTGCCATCCGCCCGACGTTGCCGACGACGAACCCGTTCCTGAGGCTTGTCTCGGCCACCAGCGCCTCACGGTTGTCGTCCCTACGACCGAGACGGCCCGAAGTGAACGGTGCCGCCAGCGCCGGGTCGTTCGCCGGATCCCAGGCGTCGGTGTCGATCCCGTTGAGGATGCCGACGATCGGCGGGTCGAGCCATCGGATCACTTCGTCCAGTCCGGCGGACACGCCCGGGTCGGTGGCCAGTTCCCGCGCGAACGTCGGACTGACCGTCGTCGTCCGGTCGGCGCCGACGAGGCCGGCTTTCAGAAAGTTGGCGTCCCCGAACCACTCGAGGGCCCCACCGAGACGCCGATGCTTCGGGTGTACCCCCAACAGGTCGGCGGTCTCGCGCAGTGGGCCGATCAGCGGGTACGAGGCGTTGTGAACGGTCATCACCGTCGGTGTGTCGGTGAGCAGTGCCGCCGGTCCCGGGTGGGCGTCGTGGAGATGCAACAGATCTACCTCAGAGGAGAGCGCTGCCACCGCCTTGGCGAACGCTCCGAAACGGGCCCAGGAGTCCTCGTACGCCGTGCCAGGTTTGGGACCGTAGATGCCTGGCCGGTCGAACGTATCGTGGTCGAACAGCAGTACCCGGACGCCTCCGATCGAGGTCTCGTAGAGAGGCACCGGACCCTTGGCCGGGGTGCCGACCTCGGCAAGGTGTTGATATCTCGGCAGCACCACGGTGACGTCGTGGCGGTCGGCGAGGGCGCCGGCGAGGCCGGCGACCGCCTCCCCGAGGCCGCCGGTGCGCGCCAGGGGCGACAGCTCTGCGGCAGCGAGGAGGATTCGCATCACTCGAACCCTATCGTCAGTTCGTGATTGCCATCGGCCGGGTCCAGCCAGTGTGGCCAGGCGATGAATCCCTGGGTGATCTGCTCGATCCCGTCGGGTCCTTGGAATCCGGTCACCAGAGGAAAGACGAACATCGTCGCGGGTTTCGGGGAGGCCACGACCAGGTCCGCAGGTCCTCCGCGGAGACGAAACCTGTGCCCGGACACCTCGATGGGCCGTTCCACCCGCTGCCAGACGCCGCCGTCGGCACGCACCTCCAGGGTTTCGGCAGCGACCGGTAGCTCCGGGCCGAACCGGCCCTTCATCGACGGCAGCCCATAGCTGACGGTGATGGTGCGATTTTCGGCAATGACGGTCTTGTGGATGCTTTCGCCGACCATCGAGACGGTCAACGATCCCCGGTCGGCCGAGACCTCCTCAAGCCGATAACGGCGAGTCTCCGGCGAACAATCGTTCGCAGCGAACCGGGCTGGTGTGATGTCGGCGTCGCCGGCGACGTCGAAGAACATGAGCCGTGGTCTCCGGTCTACGGGACCTGAGCCGCCCGGTTCCTCATGCCGGGCGACGACATCGGTCACCGGCCACCGGTCCGGCTTGTCGTCGTAGTACCAAAGTGCGCCGAGCGCGGGTGACAGCACCCAGGACTGGTCGGGTAGCTCGGCATGCACTTCGTCGCGGCGGTCGGCATTCCAGTCGTCGACCGAGTGGTAGGTCCATGAGCGCCCTCGCTGGAGCGATCCGTCGAGGAGCTTCTGTGCGTCGATGAGGCGGCGATGGGCGTCGTGGCGGAGATGGGGGTAGTAGATGCCTCCGAACGCTCCATGCCAGTACGGGTCGTTCCCCTGGGCGGAGAGCACCAGCTCATATACGCCTTCCGGGACATCATGTCGAGCAACGTGGCGGCTCAGCCGCAGCATCTTCCGGTACAGAACATCGGCCTCCGGGTACCGGTCGAGAAACATCGGCCACCATCCGGCGTCGCCAGCGGGACCAGCTGCCCATACCCACATCTCCCGGTAGGAACCCGCAGGCAGGTGTACCCGTTCGTAGTCGCCGTCGAGAAGATCCTCGAAGGTTGCCACGTCAATCCAGGGGGCCTCCTCGAGTGCGGTGAAGAAGCGGTCCAGCCACCGGCCCTTGCCATGGACCCGGTCATGGGTCCCCGGCCAGAACCCGAACTTCTCGGCGTCGTCGGCCAGCACCACGACGGCCTCATCGGACGTCCGCAAGCGAGCCGCAAGCAGTTCGGGTTCCTCCGACGGAGCCGCGTAGCGCAGATCCGAGCGCAGTGGAAACACCGTGACCGGCAGTCCAAGGTGTTCGACGACCACCGGGCGGAGCGGATGGACTCCGGCGAGACGAAACGCGTCCTCGTCGACGAGGGTGTAGTCGACGCCGGCGGCGTTCAACGTTGCCGCCAGGGTCGGGTCCCACACGCGTTCTGGCAGCCACACGCCGCGGGGTCGCTGTCCAAACCGTTCTTCGAGGCGGTCGGTGAGGCGGCGGATCTGCGCGTTGCGATCCAGCTCCGGGATCATCGACAGGATCGGTTCGTGGTAGGCGCCACCCATCCATTCGACCTGGTCGGTGGCGGCGAGTTCGAGCACCTCCGGTCGATGTTGCTCCAGCCACTCGAGGAGCGGGCCGCTCATGTGCAGGTTGATTCGCATGTGTGGATGGCGGAGCAGCGTCTCCAAGATCGGCAGATAGGCCGCGTCGGTGGCCTGCTCGAAGATCTCGTCGGGGTTGCCCGACGGTTGATGGGCATGAACCGCGAAGACGACACGAACCGGCATCACCACGAACGATAGTGGGCAGCCGACCGCCTAACATCGTGCCTATGCCCATCGACATCGACATCGCCTACGTGGCGCGTCTCGCCCGCATCGAGTTGTCCGAAGCCGAGCTCGAACGGTACGGCTCCCAACTCGGCGTCATCCTCGAACACGCCGCCACCGTTCAACAGCTTCCCACCGAAGGCGTCGAGCCGATCGCCCATCCCCTCGGGTTCGTCAATGCGTTTCGTCCAGACGAGGTCCGGCCCTGTTTGAGCCGAGACGAGGCCCTCGATCAGGCGCCGGCATCCCAGGATGGCTACTTCCGCGTTCCGCCGGCCTTGGAGGAATAGTGGACATCGCCAAAGCCAGGGAACAGCTCCGCTCCGGGGAGGTCAGCTCTGTCGAACTCACCGAGATGGTGCTCGATCGGGCGGCGCAGACCGAAGCCGAGTTGCATGCCTACCTCACCATCGACCGTGACGGGGCGCTCGCTGCGGCGCGCGCTGCCGACGAGGCGCTGGCAAGCGGAGAAGCGACCGGTCCACTGCACGGGATTCCTGTCGCCCTCAAAGACAACCTCGTTACGAAAGGGGTGGAGACGACCGCCGGGTCGCAGATCCTCGCCGGCTACGAGCCGCCTTACGATGCCACCGTCGTCTCCCGGCTCCGCGAAGCCGGCGCCGTCATCGTCGGCAAGACCAACCTGGACGAGTTCGCCATGGGCTCGTCCACCGAGAACTCGGCCTACGGTCCTTCGAGGAACCCGTGGAACCCGGACCGGGTGCCTGGCGGGTCTTCGGGAGGGTCGGCCGTCGCCGTCGCGGCCGGCTCGGCGCTGGCTGCCCTGGGCTCCGACACGGGGGGATCGATTAGGCAGCCCGCCTCGCTGTGCGGCATCGTCGGGATGAAACCCACCTACGGTCTCGTATCCCGCTACGGCCTCATTGCCTTCGCCTCCTCGCTGGATCAGATCGGACCGCTCACCACCACCGTTCGCGACGCCGCCGACGTCTTCTCCGTCATCGC
>JANTGE010000068.1 GCA_024763085.1 Acidimicrobiia bacterium | reverse complement strand
CCCCGTCGTCGGGCTAAGCGAGACAGGAGGAACCCAGCGACGCTCGATGGCAACGAGTCGGCGCTGGTGCCCTCGCCGCTGAGTAGATGGGAACGACTGCATGATCGGTGAGTACGCCGCACCCTCGGTCTCGGATCTGGGCGACGCCGTCGCGTCCTCGCAGATCACCGGGTGGGACCTGTTCGCTGCGGTTGCGATCCTCGTGGTCGCGTATCCGGTCGGAATCCTTGTCCGTAGGGTCGCCGTCAGGGGCCTGAAGCGTGTGCCGAACCTGCCGGCGGAACTCGTCGTGGTGGGAGGCCGAAGTGCTCGGTGGCTCGTCTACATCGTGGCGCTCGGTTGGGCGTTGAGCCTGCTCGGCCTCGGTGCCGGCTGGGTCGCGGTTCTCGTCCTCGTCCTTCTCGTCGTCGGAGTGCTGATGCTGCGGCCGATGGTCGAGAATGCGGCCGCCGGCCTGCTGCTCACCCTCAGGCCGGCATACGCCGCCGGGGATCGGATCGAGACCCTCGACTACGAGGGATCGGTCACGTCGATCGGAACACGAAGCACCGTGCTCAAGACGACCGACGGCCGGGAGGTCCACATCCCGAACACCGAAGTGCTCAAGAATCCGATCGTCGTCTACACCGCGCGGTCCAACAGGAAGGCGAGCTTCGACATCCCGGTCTCATTCGCGGCCGACCTCGATGCCGTCACCAAGCTTGTCCTCAAAGCCCTCAGCCGCGTGAAAGGCCTGCAATCGGATCCCGCTCCTTCGGTCCAGGCCTCCGACATCCACTACGACACCATCACGCTGTCGATCGGCTACTGGTATCCGTCGTCAATGGCATCCGGTTCTTCGGTAACCGACGGGGCGATCCGGGCAGTCAGGGAGGCGCTCGCCGATGCGGGCATCAAACCGGCACTCCCGACGGTCGGCGTAGACAAGGACACCGGGACCTCCTCGGACGCCAGCACCAAGGACGGCGCATAGCCCGGCCATCAGTTTCTGAAGCCGACCCGTTCCGCGGACGGCGAGCAACTTGCCGAGATGGACAACGCCGCGGCGACCGACCCGGATCGTATCCGTGCCAGATTTCGGCGAAGATCTGCCGCAGGGATGGTTGCTCTCTCTGCTCGACGTGCCCGCGTCAACCCATCCTGCGGCGTGCACGGCGCCGTCCGCGGCGCCGTCCGCGGCGCCGAACACCGGCGACCGATGTGGCCGTCATCGGCCTGCCGATCATGTCGATGAAGAGGCTCACCGGGCCGTCGGACGGGGCCAGGTCTCCATCGGTCACCGTGACGGCGAAGCTCAGATCGCCGTCTGAAAGCTTCGGCTCCGTCAGAACCACCACCACGTCATTCACGGTATCTTCTTCGAAGATGGAAATCAGCGCGTTCGGAGGGTCCTCGGCGAAGTTGTCATCTCCGACGTCCCACTGGGACACGAAGTCATCCGTGGCAACATGTCCGGTCAGCCGGTACGGCCGGTCCGAGAAGAAGAGCGTCGCGGCCGAAACACCCTTGATGGTGACCCGGCCATCGAGATTCATCTCGAACCCGCTCCCGGTCACGGCAAACATGTACTCCACGTCGCTACCGGCGGTCGACATCGCATCCATGTCGCCGGCGTCATCGAACGCCGGTGTCGGATCAGATTGGCTGGTCATCGCGTTCTCCTTCAAGCCGAGCCGTCCAACGGCGGCCCGGCTACGTCTCGACGGTCCTTTGTTTCTAGGCTTCGGTGACATCGCGTCCGTGCGCGGTGAGCGCCCAGATCACGAAGATCGAAACGGCGAGGAATGCCAGCGCCCAGATCGGGTACCAAGGCATCCACGCGAACGCAACGATTGCCCACAACACGGCGATTATCACGCCAAGCGTCCGCGCCCACACCGCACCGCTGAACAGATAGAACCCTGCCAGCAGAATCACGATGCCAAGCAGCAGATGGACCCAACCCCAGGTCGTAACGTCGAACTGGAAGATGTACTCCCTGCCAACCACATAGAACGTGTCGTTCGCGAGAGCGATGATGCCCGAGATGATCCACCAGATACCACCCATGACCATCATGATCCCGGCAAACGCCGTCCAACCAATCGCCCAGCCACTCGGTTCCTTTTCCATTGGTAGCCTTCTCCTCCGTCGTGTATGCGCCCAAGTGCGCCTTTACTGTCAGCCTCGCAGCCCGTCGACGGTTCTACTCCATCCGATTCGGGTAGTTCCATGACCGCAGAACCGCTCACTTTCGCCATCTCCAGGCCTATGCGTCGGTCTCGCCGCCCGCCGGATCGTCGTACGCATCACCCTTGTCAACCGGTGGCGCAGACGGAGACGGCGGCATGGTCTCGGTGGTCGTCGTGGTCGAACCTCCGCGCCCTACCGCCCACGCGATGATGGCAACGAGGATGATCAAGCCGATCACCACAAACCAGACTGTGTTGCTGGACGAGTCATCCGAGGAACTCGTCGAATCGGCGGAAGAATCGCCGCCCGAAGATGCTTGGGTCGTGTCCGGGGCCTTCGTGGTTGTGGCTGCCTCTGTGGTCGTCGGCGCTACGGTCGTGTCGCTCCCAGAATCATCGCCAGACGATGCGGTTGTCGTCACAAGGTCGCCGCTGGGCTCACCGTCCCCGCTGCATCCCGCGACCAGGCCGATCGTCGCCACGACCAAGAACACCGCAAGCATGAGCCGTGCCATTCCACTCGTTGCCGTCGTCATGATTCTCTCCCGTCTTCGCTGAGGAAATCTGGTCCCGCTACCGGTATCGCAAGACCCCGGTGGCGCCCCGCGATGCTACGCGCGTTCACATCGGGGAACCCCACCCGCATCGGGTAACCCTGGAGCCACGACCTGATGTGCTCACCGGCTGCATGTCTCAAACTGCGGCCCGCGCGCTCACGACTAGCCATATTCGGGACAAAGCCCGATCCCCAGCGTTGCCGGCGGAGGCGACGACCCAGCGACGCGGTCGGCGCCAGATCATGCGGCGCATCGCGAGACGAACACGGACGCTCTCTTCTTGTCCCCTCACGGAGTGGGGGGACGCGGATTCGCCCTGCGAATCGCAGGGGGGCCCGCCCGGCGCGACGCGGCCGAACATGGACTCCACCACCGCGCGCTGCCCCCTCGATGTCCGAGAATCGGCTCGAACGTTGGGCATAGCTGCTCGGCTCTGCCTACTGCAGCTCTGCGGGGGCGTCTCCCGGAGTGATCTCGATGGCGGGCTCGTCGGCATCCATTGGGGTCCGGTCACGAAGATAGATTCCCGGCTTCGGCCGCCTCGGGCGGCTGGTCCGCTTTGGGGTGTCGCCGTCGTCTGTCGCTTCCGCATTCGCGTTCTTGATCCGTTCGCCGCGCTCAAGTTCGAGCTGCCGCAGCGTGTCGACGACCTTCTCCATCTGCTCGTCGGTGACGTCTTCGAGCTGGTAGGCAGCGTGTACGAAATGCGCCGTATCGCCCCGATAGTCGTGGCCGAAGCTCTTGAACTGACCGGGCACCGTGCGCATGGCGTTCATGGCGTCGACCATGATCTGCACGAAAGTGATAAGCGGAATCCAATCCATGCCCTCGGGGACGTTGCGGCCGCGCTCGGTTCCGTCGAGCCACGGTGGACGTTTCACCGCCCATCGGAACGACATCTGAGCGATGGGATCGTTGTCGTGATCGACGATGACCGCGCGAAGCTTCCCGCGTTCTTCCTTCGAGAGCTTCTCATATTCACCGAAGTGATCGAATGCTTCGACGGTTCCTGCCGGAACGAGATCGCTGGAACCCTGTCGCATCCCCGTCTTCGACCACTTCGCGAGGCCAACGAGACCAAACCAGAGCGCGTGGTCGATGCCGTAGTGATCGAAGCCGGCAATACCCTGGTGCATCACGACGTCGGACGAAGACCATGACCCGAGGCTCTCACCGAACACCAGCACCTTCGGCCGCTCGTCTTCAGGAATCGCCCGGAGCCGCTCTCTGACACCCCACAACAGCCCGCGGAACTGCGAACGCCCAAGATGGACCTTCTGTACTTCGAGAAAAGACGGGCCACGCCCGTATTGAATGCACGCCGTCGCGATGTCGCCGCGCGTCAGGATTTCGGCCGACTCGATCATCGTCTGATCGACCCAGCCGGTCCCGGTCGGTGACACAAGCAGAAGGTACTTTCTGCCGAACGCGCCGAGGCGCTCCAACTCGTCGAGCATCATCTCGGAGCGTCCCGACGGGTACAGTGGATCGCTGTTGACGCCGACGAATGCCCGTATCGGATGGGCAACGGCCTTCTCACCCAGAGTCGACTCGATGAGATCCGGAGTCACCACGTCGGTGAGGAAACGGCGACCCTGCAATCCGACTTCGAAGAAGGGCGAGATGCTGTTCGGCCCACCGGACACAAATTCGCTCTGTGGCGGCATCGAGTAGGCCGGTTCGATCTTCTCGTTCGACCGGGCGATGAGCCCAACCACCGTTGAGTAGAAGATGATCGCGCTGCCAGCCCAGATCGCGTCGTTGAGGAGTCGCCCGACCAGTGCCGCCGTGGGGGCGGGACCGAAGTATGCGGACATTCCGCGACGAGAAGCGAGGTACCCGCGGCCGATTCCCCTGCCAACGTTGGCCACACCGAGGCCAATACCAATCGAGGCGCCGAGCGTTGCCGGTTTGTCGTCCTTGGTCCACCGCTTGATGACCGACTGGCGGTGCTTGAGCAAGTCGCCCGAGTACACCAGGACGGCCCCAAGTCCGGCCGCGCCGACAATGACGGGCCGCAGTGGCGACTTCGCGGGGTAGCGCTCCCTCGCTGCGATGCTCGTTTGGTAGATCATGCCTCCGATGGCACCTGCAGCAGCCAGGCGGCCGACACTCCGGGCCGAGGCTTTCGCTGTCGATTCATCGTCCGTCTCCGGGATCCGACTCACAGCGAGTCCGGCCGCGGCAGCCGCAGCGCGGGCGCCGAGACGAACCGTGAGCGGGGCCGTGCCCGGCACAAACCGCCGAATCGAGGCATCAACCGCGCTCGCCACGAGGTCAGCAGCCAGTACCGACATCCCGGCCGCCATCCCCTGATGCATCGCAGCGCGGGGCATCAGCGACGGTCCAAACGATGCGATCAGTGCCCGCGTCTTCAGGGGCGCCGACGGACCATTCGTGATGGGATTGAACCGCTCTGTTACCCACACAGTGGTCTTTCCAAGGGCTGCACCGGCTTTCATGGATTACTCCTTCTCTTGTAGATCAATCGTTTCGTGACGGTGGTCTGTGCCATCTGGTCCCGAAGCCGAACGTGGCAGGCGGGCTCACGCCGTTGCCCGCATACCCAGTTCAGCGCCGATCGGCATCGGACCACCAATCCAAAGAGGGCAGCGGCGACCACGGTGATGAGCTCATTCGGGTTATCGGAGAAGTCTTATGCGCCCACGACCATCGCAGCGGAGACGTTGCGCTGAGCGGTCCCGAGTCCCATGACGGATCGGGTCGCCTTCCAACGCGACCCGTGAATAGCCCGATCCCCAGCGGGAGGAGCATCAACACGATACGCTCTTCAGGGGAGCGATGATCTCGGGAATCGTGAGGCTCAGGCCCATAGCCAGGATCGACGCCACGACAAACACCAGGGCCGACACTTGCACGATTGCGGCGAGTACGTCACTCACAGTTACTTCACCTTTGGTGTTTGGCCGGGGTTTACCCTCCGGGCACAATCTATGACACCGATTGCCCCCTCGCACCGCCCGATTCGGGTGGTCATCGACACTCCTCGCATCGGCCGACTCCGCCAACCCCGTGGCGCGTCGTTGTGCACCGCTAGACGCGGCTCGCTGTACTGACGTGGCCGTCCCGGATGATGTCGCAGTCGCCGTGCACGCGACGGCGAGAGCCCCTGTCGAATCCACAGCCGGTCGCCTTCGATGGGTGCACAACGTCGTCTGGGACAAGCAAGGCCAGCTTTCTCGCCGAGTCCCGGGACCTCGGAAGACGGAATCACCGCCGATCGGTCGAAGATGTTGGCAGCATCGGTGTCGAAGCTCACGTCACGTGACGCGACCGTTCGCGCCAAGATCGGACGCAACGAACGCTGCCCGTGCGGGTCCGGCCGTAGGTACAAGAACTGCCACGGCACGGCCGGCAGCCGAACATATTGAAGCTCCTAAGTGTGTGGTTCTGTCAAGGCGCTTTCGGGTTAGGTGGACAGGCTGGGTTGGGTCACGTCTTGTGGTGGCAGGCTCCTATGAGGTCACACCGCCCTGACAGGGGTGCGAGTGGGCTCAACGGTTCATTGCGAGGACAGCACCGCGAGGAGTGCGTCGGCCGGATACTGGGTCAGCCCCCACCCGCGGATCTCTCATGCGAACCGTGGGAGGTGTTTGACCGTTTGGTGCGACGTAGCGTTTCAGGCACCGCACGATCTCTCGGGTTGACAATCCCTCGGCTCGGCGGCGCCGCACGTGGTTGCGGGTCTCGGCGTCGTTGCTCTTCCGGGTCAACACGATCTGGCAAAGCGCAGCGTTGGCGTGAAGGTCTCCGCCATGATTCAAGCGGACTCGTCCGCAGGTCTTGCTCGTTCCGGTCGGGACTAGTGTGATGCCGCATAGGTGTGCCCATGAGCGTTCCGTATGTAGCCGGTCCGGGTTATCTCCCGCGGTAGCCAACAAGGTGGTGGCGGTGGCGGCACCGACGCCGTTCTCCTCTTGTCCCAGGTCGGCCATTCTGTGGTCTCTGTTCAGGAGGTCGCCGTCCGTGTGTCCGGGTTGTCGTCTGGGGAGTCGTAGACCGATTGGTAGACGACGTTGTAGCTCTTTCCGGTGTTCTTGATGATCGATGTGATCAGGGCAGCGACGGGCAGTGCGGCGAATGCGCCCATGGGGCCTGCGATGGCGCCGCCGGCCAAAGCTGCGCCGAACGCGATCGCGCCGTTGAGTTCCATCGTGTTCGAGGAGATCTTCGGTGAGAGCCAGTAGTTCTCCGCCTGCTGGTAGATCAAGACCCACACGAGCAAGATCAGCGCTTCGGGGAGGCCGAGGACGACCAGGGCCAGCAGGATTGGGACGGCAGCCCCTAGGTACGTCCCGATGGCGGGAATGAACTCGGCGACGAACCCTTCGAAGATCGCCAGCGGGATGGCGTACAGGACCGGCATACCGACCAGGAGCATCGCGACGAAGAACAGGCCGCCGTTGATGATCATCAGCAGCATGCGGGAGTAGAAGTAGCCGCCGGTCTGTTCAACGGCGGTGTCCACTACCCAGCCGAGCACCTTTTGCCGGTGCGGCGGCATGCGAGACATCAGTGCCCGTTCGATTCTTGGTGCGTCGGCGACCATGTAGAACGTGAACATCAACACCGTTGCGAGGTTGAACAGCATCCCGATCCCCGACATTGCCGCTCCCGCGATGTTGTCGGCGAACTGCGATATGCCTTCACCCGCCGCCTCACCGGCATCGGCGCCGGTTTGCTCATCGACGATGTCCTGGCCGATCAGATCCTGGCTGTAGCCGTTGATCGTCTCCGCGAAGCTGCCGCCGCTGCTCGAAATCTCATCGGCGAAATCCACGGCGGCCGGGATCATGAACCCGACGAGTGCGACGATGAACAGCACGAAGCCGAGGTAGATGGCACCGACGGCAGAGCCCCGTTTCCATCCCCACCGTTCGTGCATGTACTTGACGGCGGGGATCATCGCCAACGCGAAGAATACCGAGACCGCAAGCATGCGGATCAGCGTCTGCGTCTTCCATACGATCACGAGGCCCACGGCGACCGCGAGGCCGACGATCACGGCCTTCCAAAGCGTTTCCCACACGAACTTGCTCACCCATCGAGGGCGACCGGTCGTGGACTCTGCGGGCGCGTCAGCGCTGGTCTGCGCCGCTGCCGCGACATCGTCCGGAACCTCTACCTGGGCACCCGCCCATCCATCGTCCTTGCCTGACACTATCTTCGCCTCCTCGTTCGCATACCGCCGTTGATCAAGCGCTCACTGAGCGCGCAGCTCCGCGCTCGGCCCTCCTGTCCGTCGGTGCTAATCCTGTTGTTCGATCTCGCCGGGTCGCCAGGTCTGGTTGAGCCAGGGCTTGAGTGGGCCGTACATGCGCAGAATGCAGAACCAACTCTTCCCCGGAATGGTCTGGAGCCAGTTGTCTTCCTTGCCCGTCGGAGCTTTCGGTCCGAAGTAGAGGTCGGATGATCCATCGCTGTTCTTGACGAAACCGTCGCTCTGACTTCCGAGCGTTGGGAACTGCTGATCGGTCTGCAGCATCGACCGGGTCTGGGCGTCGTAGAGGGTCACGGCCCAGAAGTCGGCGACCGGCACGTCGGGGGGCAGGTGCAGCTTGTAGGATTTCGAGCCGTCGAGCGCCTGCTTCTTCGCGTCTCGGTAGGCGATCCCGTAGTCCGAGCCCTGTCCCTCATGCGGCTTGGCCATTGCCGGCGTGACGGCGGTGTATGCGAAGTAGAACATGGTCCGGGCGTCGAGGTTCCGAGCGCCGTCAACCTCGAAGAACACGTCGCGATTCGTGAATGCGATGTTCCAGGCACTGTCACCGTCGGGATACAGCTTCGCACCCTTCTGACGCGGGTTCCATACGATGGCACGCGCCGTGGCATCGCCGATGGCGGCTGCGTCGGTAAGGATCTTCTGCATGCGGTCGTCGGGTGCGAACGGCTGACCTTTGACGATGCCGATTGCCGCCATCAGACCGCGGGTCTCGGCGTCGATCGCTTCAATCGGTTCCTCCTGCACGACCTGATTCAGGTCGTGGTAGAAGCTGATGTCGTTGCCTGAGATCGTGTTGAATGCCTTGCCCGACGTGTCGATGAACTGGGTCGTGGGTGGCGCATCGGCGCTCGCCAACGGATAGATCCGCAGCGTTGAGGTGATGTGGTCGACCGCCTCCTTCAGGCCTTTGCTGGTATTCCCCCGCAGGAACACCCAGTTGTGGTAGGTCGGTGACTGCAACACGAAGTAGCCGTCGGGAGTATCGCCCTTGTAGTCGGGCGGCAAAATGAGGTACTTGCCGCCGGCACCCTTGTCTTGTCCCGCCGCGCCGAAATCGCCAACGTAGCGGAACCATGCGTCGTTCAGCGCACCGAGCATCGCGGACGGCAACTCAATGACCGTCGGCCCGTCGGCTTTCAGATCGAGAAACGGGAACGCATACAGCGTCGACGTGTTCGCCGTCAGGAACAGCGACTTCGAGTCGAGAAGCTGTGCGGTGATGGCAACCTTGTATGCCTTGTCTGCCCCCAGCTTCTCGTGGCCGCGGCGCAACCCGTAGAGCGAAGCAGCCGGCAGACAATTGAGGAACACGTTGACCGCACGCGACCGGTCGATGTAGTCGTACACCGTCTCGACGGTTGCATCGGAGGGTACGCCGTCGGTGAACGACAGCGTACCGATCGACGTCTTGAGAGAATCGGGCGTCGTGAGCGACGCTGGGATATCGGTTGTCATCTTCATCGCGACCGTCCTTCCACCGCCCATCACGGTGCTCAAGTGTCGGGAACCCCTTGAGAAATACCACGATGCCGGGGGG
>JANTGE010000067.1 GCA_024763085.1 Acidimicrobiia bacterium | reverse complement strand
GCGACGCTTTCGACGCCTGCCGGTACATCATCGACGAGTTGAAGACCCGAGCGCCGCTGTGGAAGAAGGAACACTGGCCCGGCGGATCCGAGTGGTCGCCGGGCTCCTGACGGTATCGACGCTGCGATGAGAGTCCTTCTCCTCGGCGGTGGCGGGCGGGAACACGCCCTCGGCTGGAAACTCGCGCAGAGCCGGCAGCTCGACGAACTCGTCTCGCTTCCCGGCAGTCCGGGCCTGGCCGATCTCGGTCCGACCGTCGGCAGGGACCCGACTGACGTCGCGTCTGCGGCGCATGCCGACCTTGTCATCGTCGGTTCGGAGGCCCCGAAAGCCTCCGGGTTGTAGGCGGACTCGCCGAGCGGGGAGTCCCTGAGACCGGGCCGCCACGTGCCACGACTCGGTCGGAGAACCTCGAAGAGTTCCGTCAAGGAGAGCTGCGGCGAGTCCAGGTACTCATCGCGGCGGCACTCACCGAGGCGGGGAGAGCGCTCCAGGCGGAGATAGATCGTGCGGCTGATTCCCCCCGTTTTTGCCGACATCGCGAAAATCGGCTTGCTACGCTCGCCGCACAGTGTCGCGGTGAGGGCGTGGTGTGCTCGAAGTTGCCAACTTAGAGGTCGTCTATCACGACGTCATTTTGGTGCTCAGAGGGATCTCGTTCACTGTCCCCGAAGGTGAGATCGTGGCGCTGCTGGGTGCCAACGGCGCCGGCAAGACCACGGTGCTTCGTGCCATCTCGGGGCTGCTCGACGTCCACAACGGCGACATCACCAAAGGCGAGATCAAAGTGGACGGCGAACCGACCCACAAGCTCGACCCGGCCGCCATCGTCAAACGGGGCGTCGTCCAGGTGATGGAGGGGCGGCGCATCTTCGCCGAGTTCACCGTCGAGGAAAACCTACGGGTCGGTGCCCACACGGCCGGCGGGAACATCGAGGCGACGATGGCGGGGATCTTCGACCTGTTCCCGATACTCGAAGAGCGCCGCCGGCAGCTCGCCGGCTTCCTGTCCGGCGGAGAACAGCAGATGCTGGCGATGGGGCGGGCACTCATGTCGAAACCGAAGTACCTGCTGCTCGACGAACCCAGCCTTGGTCTCGCTCCGCTTCTCGTCCAGCAGATCCGCGATGTCATCGTTGAGATCAACACCAGGGGCACCGGGATCCTGCTCGTCGAACAGAACGCGGCGATGGCTCTGTCGATCGCCTCCCACGGCTACATCATGGAGACCGGGAAGATCGTCATGGACAAACCCGCCGTCGAACTCGCCCAGGATGAAGACGTCCGCGAGTTCTACCTCGGTCTGCACGCCACCGGCGGCGAACGCAAGTCGTTCCGTGACGTGAAGCACTACAAGCGGAGGAAACGGTGGCTGTCGTAGATCCGCTGCTCGTCGTCGACGACGTCCGGCTGGCGTTCGCCGGCATCGTGGCTCTCGACGGGGTTTCGTTCACCGTCGGGAACGGTGAGCTGTTCGCCATCATCGGGCCGAACGGCGCCGGCAAAACCTCTATCTTCAACTGTCTCAACGGTGTCTATCGGCCGCAGCGAGGTTCGATCACGCTCGCTGGGACAGAACTGATCGGCATGTCTCCGCACCGGATCGCGGAGGTCGGCGTCGCCCGGACGTTCCAGAACATCGAGCTGTTTGAGAACCTCACTGTGCTCGAGAACCTGCAGCTCGGCAGGCATCTCGCGGTCGGCTACGGCACCGGCGCCGCGATGGTCTGGAAAGGCAAGGCGCAGCGGGAGGAAGTCGAGCACCGTCGCCGGGTCGAGGAGATCATCGACTTCCTGGAAATCGAACCGTTCCGCAAGCAGCTCGTCGGGATGCTCCCGTACGGGGTGCAGAAGCGGGTCGAGCTCGGTCGTGCCCTCGCCATGGACCCGAAGCTTCTGCTGCTCGACGAACCCGCCGCCGGTATGAACCTGGAAGAGACCGAAGACATCGCCCGGTTCATTCTCGACATCAAAGAGGAACTCGACGTGGCGATGATTCTCGTCGAGCACGACATGGGCCTCGTCATGGACATCGCCGACCGGGTGATGGTGCTCGACTTCGGCGTGAAGATTGCCGACGGCACCCCGGACGAGGTGCAGCGGAACCCCGACGTCATCAAGGCGTACCTCGGCGAGACGCTGGAGGCAGGCTCGTGAAGACGACCAGCATCCCGGCGTTGCTCCGTTCCATCGCTTCGGACGAACCGGGGAGGGTTGCGCTCAGAGAGAAAGAGTTCGGAATCTGGCAGGAGACCACCTACGCCGGCTATTGGGAGCTGGTGCAGGTGGCAGGCATGGCGTTGCGGGCCCTCGGTGTTGAACCGGGAGACCGGGTTGCGATCCATTCCGAGAACCGGCTTGCGTGGGTGGTGACCGACCTGGCCGCGCAGGCGATTCAGGGTGTGTCCGTCGGCCTGTATCCGACGAACCCGGCTCCCGAGGTCGAATACCT
The DNA here is from genome assembly GCA_024763085.1 of Acidimicrobiia bacterium. Classification (GTDB taxonomy): domain Bacteria; phylum Actinomycetota; class Acidimicrobiia; order Spongiisociales; family UBA4744; genus JANTGE01. Next base: position 7,148 of record JANTGE010000067.1, on the reverse strand, counting down.
CCTCGGCCACTCGGAGGCGAAGGTGCTCATCGCCGAAGACCAGGAGCAGGTCGACAAGGCGCTCGAGGTAAAAGACCGCCTCCCCAACCTGGAGCGCATCATCTACGTCGAGCCTCGCGGGGTGCGGACCTACCAGGATCCGATCCTCATGTCATGGGACGACTTCCTCGCCGAAGGAAAGCGGCTCTACGAGGCCGAGCCGGACACCGTCACCAGATTGATGGAAGGAATCGACCCGGAATCGACCGCAACCATCGTCTACACCTCCGGCACGACGGGGCCTCCCAAGGGGGCGATGCTGTCGCACAACAACCTGCTGTGGACCGCCGACCAGGCGAGGCAAATCATCGCCGGGAACAATCCGGTCGCCCGCCCCGAGCTGCTGTCATACCTGCCGCTGTGCCACGTCTTCGGCCGGCTCTACGACATCCTCGGCGCTTTGGCGTTCCGGGCGACCGTCAACTTCGCCGAATCGATCGACACGCTCGTAGCCGACCTGCAGGAGGTGCAGCCGACCTATTTCCCGGCGCCGCCACGCATCTGGGAGAAGATGAAAGCGTCGGTGGAGATCCGCATGGCCGACGCCACCCGTTTCAAGAAACTCGTATACGGCCTCTTCATGAAGGTCGGCCACTGGCAGGCCGACCGGGTCATCAAACGGGGATCGCGGGGGATCGCCGGTAGCGTCGCCTATGCCGTCGGGTGGATCTTTCTCTATCGGGCGTTGAAGAAGAAGCTCGGGATGGGCCTGTGCAAACAGGCGGTCTCTGGCGCCGCCCCGATCGCCCCCGAACTGTTGCGCTTCTTCATGGCGATCGGCGTGCCGGTGTACGAAGGGTGGGGGATGACCGAAACGAGCGCGTTGGGCACGGTCAACATGCCCGGCGACGTCAAACTCGGCACGATCGGCCCCCCACTGGAAGGCGTCGAGATGAAACTCGGCGACGACGGCGAGATCCTCGTCCGCCACCCCGGGGTTTTCAAAGGCTATTTCAAGAACCCGGAGGCGACCGCTTCGACGATCGACGCCGACGGGTGGCTCCACACCGGCGATGTCGGCGAGTGGGTCGGCAAGCACATGCGGATCATCGACCGCAAGAAAGACATCATCATCACCGCAGGTGGGAAGAACATCTCGCCGTCGGAGATCGAAAACAAACTGAAGGTGTCTCCGTTCGTCAAAGAGGCGATGGTGATCGGCGACCGCCGCAAGTTCGTCACGGCCCTCATCGGCATCGAGTTCGACACGGTCGCCAACTGGGCGCAACGGAAGAACATCACGTTCACCACCTATCGGGACCTGTCCGAGAAGCCGGAGGTCGTCGACTTGATCAAACGGGAAGTCGACCGGGTGAACGAGGACTTCGCCCGTGTAGAGCAGATCAAGAAGTTCCGGCTGCTCCCCAAGGAGCTCGACCACGAACAGGGCGAGTTGACTGCCACTCAGAAGGTGAAACGCCGGGTGCTCGAAGACATGTTCGCCGACCTGATCGAGGAGATGTACCGATGACCCAGTTTCTCCAGGCCACGGTCGCCGGCCTGTCGCTGGCTTCCATCTACGCGCTGCTCGCCCTCGGATTCGTCCTCATCTACAAGTCGACCCAGGTGCTCAGCTTCGCCCATCCGGCGCTGATGGTCTTCGGCGCCTACTTCGTCTCCTACTTCGCGGTGACCATCGGTCTCGACTTCTGGCTCTCTCTGGCTTTGGCGATGGCGCTCACCGCGCTGCTCGGCGCCGTCATCGAACGGTTGGCGCTGCGGCCGATGGTGGGCAAGCCGCTGTTCTCGATGGCGATCCTGACCATCGGGCTGGACATCGCCATCCGGGTCGTCGTCAACGACCTCATCGGCCTCAACCTGCGTGGCGTCGGGGACCCGTGGGGCTTCTCGACCGTGAAGCTCGGCGACGTCGTCATCGAGACACGGGTGATCGCCATGTTCATCACCGCGGTCGTCGTCACCGTCGCGCTGCTCCTGTTCTTCCGCTACTCGAAGGTCGGACTGGCGATGCGGGCCACGGCCGCCGACCAGGAAGTGGCACTCGCCCAGGGCATCAGTGTGCACCGCATCTTTGCCCTCGCCTGGATCTTCGGCGGAGCCCTCGCCGCCCTCGCCGGCATGTTCACCTCCACCGGACCTGCCGGGTTGAGCCCCACGAGTTGGATCGTTGCGTTGAAAGCGCTCCCGGCGATCGTCGTTGGCGGGCTCGACTCCGTCCACGGCGCCGTCGTCGGGGCCCTCATCATCGGCCTCGCCGAGGGCTATACGTCGACGTATCAGGCGACCGCGATGCCGTGGCTCGGGTCGAACTTCAGTCAGGTGGTGCCGTATCTGGTGATGCTCATCGTGCTGTTGGCGAAACCCTACGGGCTGTTCGGCACCGAGGAGGTCGAGCGGGTATGAGAGGCAGGCCGAACCTCTACACCTCGTACGAGGCGGACGGAGCGATCTTCCCGACCGCCACCCAGAAGGTGACGTTTTGGCTTGGCGTCGCCGGCATGGTTGCGCTGCCGTTTCTCGGCCTGTCCCGAGTGTGGCTCATCCTGCTCGCCACCACCTTCGTCGCCGCCATCGGTGCCATCGGTCTCAACCTGGTCACCGGCTACGCCGGGCAGATTTCGCTCGGCCATGCGTTCTTCCTCGGTGTCGGCTGTTACACGGGCGCCGCCTTATCCGGAGACCCGGGAGGCAGTGTGATCGGCATGGGCCTCGACATGCTGATTTGGCTACCCGCTGCCGGTCTCGTCGCTGCCCTCGCCGGGGTGATCGTCGCACCGGTGGCGCTGCGGCTGAAAGGCCTCTACCTCGCATTGGTCACGTTGGGGCTGGTGTTCCTCGGCGAGCACATCTTCCGGAACTGGGAGTCGCTGACCGGCGGTGGCGGCGTCGGTCGGAAACCGCCGGTGCTCAGCCTCCTCGGGTGGCGGTTCGACCAGCCAGGAGCCATCGCAGGGATCGAAGTGAGCAAAGAACAGCAGATCTATCTGCTCACGTTCATTCTGCTGCTCATCCTGGGGTTCGCCGCCAAGAACCTCGCCCGCTCCAAAGTCGGCCGAGCGTTCGCCGCCATCCGCGACCGGGACATCGCCGCCGACGTGATGGGTGTCAACCTCACCTGGTACAAGGTGGTGGCGTTCGCGGTGTCGTCGTTCTACGCCGGAGTCGCCGGGTCGCTGTATTTCGCCACCACCGGGTTCGTCGAACCGGCCAGTTTCAACCTGCTGCTGTCGATCCTGTTCATCGCCATGGTCGTCATCGGTGGTGCCTCATCGATCGCCGGGTCGATCATGGGAGCTGCGTTCGTGACGCTGCTGCCGCAGATCATCGACTCGACCTCCGATTTCCTGCCGCTCATCGGCGACGGGTCCGCCGGGGTGCTCAGTCCTGCACAGTTCGAACGGATCCTCTTCGGACTGCTCATTGTCATCTTCCTGATCTTCGAGCCGTTAGGTCTGTACGGTATCTGGATCAGGGTCCGCAACTACTGGAAAGCCTGGCCGTTCTCGTATTGAGCGGTCCCGAACGAGGAGGGAAATCCCGATGAGACGATATACCAAGGTAGTCATCGTCATCGCAGTCTTTGCGATGCTGGCTGCCGCCTGTACCCAGGGTGGCGGGGAGACCACCACAACGGCGGCTCCGACCACGACCGCCCCGACGGCGACGACAGCGGCCGGAGAGGGAACCACCACGACCGAAGCGATGATGGAGGCCGTCAAGACCGGTGTCGGCATCACCAGCGAGCCGTGTCCTGACGGCAACCCGGACCGGGGCTGCATCTATCTGGCGATTATCGACGACGAGACGGGACCGTTCGCCGCGACCGCCCCGGCACTGGTCGGCGGGCAGAAGGCCTTCTGGGCCGTCACCAATGCCGAAGGTGGCATCGGTGGGGAGTTCGACGTTGCGATTCCCGACGAGTTCGTCAAAGACGGCCAGTACAAGCCGGACGTGACCGTGCAGCAGTACACGCAGGTCGCCGACGAGGTCGTCGGCTTGGCCATGCTGCTCGGCACGCCGCAGGGCATCGCCACCCTCGACTCGTTGAATGCCGACAACACGATCGCCGCCCCGATGACCTGGTGGTCCGGCTGGACCTTCGAGTCGGTCGACCATGGTCTGGTACTCGAGTTTGGCACCAGCTACTGCTTCGAAGGCATGAATGCGCTCGACTGGGCGGTCGGTGCGGTTCCGGCAGCAGGCCGTGATGCCGTCGCCAAGGTCGGCATTCTCAAGTTCCCCACCGACTACGGCAACGACTATGCCGTCGGTGTGAACGAGGCGGCGGCAGCCAACGGTCTCGAAGTGGCATGGGAAGTGCCGATCATTCCGGTGTCCGCCGGTGGTGACCCGACGCAGGCCGAGGCGGTGGCGCAGGTCGTCTCCGATCCGGTCGACGTCGTGTTTGTCGTGTCGGGCCCGAGCGAGCTGGCTCCGATCGTCGGGGGCGCTGCCCAGCAACTGGGTGCCGATGCGCCGATCATCATCGGTGCCGCTCCGACGTGGAACCCGGGCCTGATGCAGACCGCGGCTGCGCCTGCGTTCGAGTCCGGCATCTACTTCCAGTCGGCGTTCACCGGCCCGTGGGACTACGACTCGGTCGGTCATGAGAAGATGCGCACGGCGCTCGGCGACGTGCCCGGCAACTTCTTCTTCGTCGCCGGTTGGGAATCCCAGTACGCGATTCGTGCCGCGTTGCAGGCCGCCTACGAGGCGGGTGATCTCACCAAGGCAGGGATCGCTGCCGCGGCCCGGTCGCTCGCCAACGTCGACTACGACGGCATGATGCCGTCGCGGTCGTTCGCCGGTGACCCCAACGATGTCGCCCCGAGGGAGACGCTCATCGCCAAGGTCGACACGTCGGCAACCGACTTCACCTCGGTGGCTCAGGACTTCTTCGTGGGTCCGACCGCCAAGGCATACAACTTCACCGAACCCTGCGCGGCGCCGTAAGGCACGTCGGTTCGCTGAAATCAGGGGCGGCCCTTCGGGGCCGCCCCACTACGTGCGGAGGAGCGAGGCCGGCAGTGCGGCGAGGAGCGCTTTGGCCGCGTCGCCGAGGAGGAACGGCACCATGCCGAGAGAGAGCGCTTCGATCAGAGAGATGTGGAGCGTCGCCGCCAGCCAGGGGACACCGAGCGCGTAGATGGTGGCGGTCCCCGCGATGGCTGCGGCGAGCGCCGAGGTGCGGCCAGACAAGATGCGAAGGGTCGCTGCGACGACGCCGGCGGCGACCACGAACCCCACGAGATAGCCGAACGTAGGTCCGGTTGCGTACGCCCAGCCGCCCTGTCCGCCCTGGAAGACAGGAAGCCCGACGAGTCCTGCGGCGACGTAGAGGGCCTGGCTGGCCGCGGCATGCCGCGCCGTCAACAGCGTGCCCGCAAACAGCACGGCGAACGTCTGGCCGGTGATCGGCACCGGAGTGAACCAGAGGGGAACCCGTACCTGGGCGAGGAAGGCGGTGAGGGCAGCGAACGCCACGACGACGGCCACCGTCGAGACTCGGGTGCGTGGCAAGATGGCGATGTTCTGCAAGGATTCGGCTCCTGATCGACGCCCAGCTACGACCCGGAAGAACCCGAAGAGGTTACGTGAGGACCAAGCCTCGCGTGTGGCTTGCCCTGGTCGCTCTGATGCTGGTCGCCGCCGCCTGCACCCCGTCTTCCTCGTCCACGACCACGTCCGGCTCGGCTCCGGTCGCAACGACCGCAGCCTCCGACACGACCACCTCCACCGAACCGGCGCTCGTCACCGGCGTCGGGGTCGAAGGAGACACCATCAGGCTGGCCGCGTTCTATCCGACGTCGGGAGCGCTGGCAGACCTCGGCACGGACATGCTCGACGGGCAGCGCGCCTACTGGGCGTATGTCAACGACGACCTCGGCGGGGTCGGTGGCCGGTTCCAGGTGGTGCTCGACGAGGTCGACACCAAGTACGACCCGGACGTGGCCAAGAGCGAGCTGACGGCACGGGAATCCGCGGTGTTCGGCGTGTCAGGCTCCCTGGGAAGCCCCGTCACCGAGACGTTGCTGTCGGCCGACGTGCCCGTGATGGTCGGGTCGGCGGTGGCAGTGTGGGGAACCGATCCGGATGCGGTGTTCGATCTGACGGTACCGACCTTCCGGGACCAGGTGGCAGCGCTGGTGAACTGGTGGGAGGGGAGCAGCGACGGGGGAGTCGGTTTCGTTGCCCCGGCCGGGGTGTACGGCGATGACTGTCTGGCAGGGATGCCGACGCCGCCCGAGACCGTTGTCCGGTTCCCGCCGGGTACGACCGACTTCGGCAATGCGGTGGGGGAGCTTTCCGGTGTGGGAGCCGTCGTTACGTGTGTCGCCCCGGCCGACTTGGTGCGGCTGGTCGCCACATTCGATCTCGCCGGTGAGCGACCGGCGATCCTGGCGACGTCCGCGGCGTTCGACGCCGCCGCGTGGGCCGTTCAGGAATCGGTGCCGGAGCGGCTGTGGGTGGCGGGAGCCCCTCCGGAGTTCGAGGCGGACACGCCGGGCATGACCCTGTTTCGTGAGGTCACCGAAGGGCTGGAGGCAACCCCATGGACGTTCGCCGGGTATACGCAGGCGGCGACGTTCCATCTGTTGCTCGAACAGGCGTTTGACGATGGCGACTTGACCCGGTCCGGGGTGCTGGCGGCTCGTTCCCATCTCGGGGATGTCGACTTCGGGTTCGGTCGGGCCCCGTCCCGGTTCGAAGGCACCCTGCCGGTGGTCGAGGTGGTGATCGGCGTGCCCGACCCGGAGACCCGCTTTGGGCTCAGGGAGACCGCCACCCCTTGAACCGTGGGCTGCAGGGACCCACTATGGATCCCCCGAACCCTGGGTTGCAGGGATCCACTATGGATCCGTGGAGCCCAGGGTTCAGGAGTATCAAGACCATCGGGGCCGGCGCCGATGACATGGGATGCAGTCGATCGTCCTTGCGCTGGTGCTGACTCTGGCGACACCCAGCTTCGCGCCGTCAACTGCCGCCGATACCCCGACCCGTGCCCGGGTCGACGCGGTCACCCAGCGGCTGGGCATCGTCGCCGGGCATCTTTCGATTCCGGCGATCGGACTCGACGAGCAGATCCGGGAAGGTGTCGACCTGTCGGTCCTCGACCGGGGTGTCTCCCACTGGTCCGGCACCGCAGA
>JANTGE010000066.1 GCA_024763085.1 Acidimicrobiia bacterium | reverse complement strand
ATCTCGTCGCGAAAGAACTTGAACGAACGACCGCCAGGTAGCCGGTAGGCAGGAATGCGTCCCTCCCGGGCGTACTTGCGCACCATTTGCACGTTCATGCCGAGCAACTCGGCAACGTGGGCGGTATCGAGAATCTGCGGATACTGATCTTGTTCCATGAGCGTCATCGATAGTCTACAGCGCCGTCACCCGGTGGTATAGGAAGTCGTGGCGGCGCAGTAGCCTCAGACCTATGACTGAACCGATCACCCCTGACGAAATCGAAGCGCCCGAGTCGGCAGCGCAGGAAGCCCCCACCGAAGAGGCCACGACCGATGATGGCCCATCGGCGGTCACCCATCCGACCAAACTCATCCGTATCGCTTCGATGACCCGCGCCATGTTGGATGAGGTCCGCCATGCGCCCCTCGACGAAGCCGGCAGGCGGAGACTGTTGGAGATCTACAACCGATCGATCGACGAGTTGCGGGACGTCGTGTCGGAAGACCTCCGCGAGGAACTCGACGAGATCTTCGTACCCCTGACCTCCGAGGTTCCGTCGGAGTCCGAGCTCCGGGTGGCGCAGGCGCAGCTCGTCGGGTGGCTCGAGGGCCTGTTCCACGGCATTCAGGCGAGCCTCATGTCCCAACAGCTCGCCGCGCAGCAGCAACTCGCGGAGGTCCGCAGCCAGAAGGCGCTCGAAGGCAAACGCGAGGACTACCCCGGCGTGTATTTGTAAGGGGTGGCGGACGTTCAGGATCTCAAGATTCGACCCGCCGCTACCGATGCCTCTATCGATGAGTAGCTCCTATGCGGCGCGCACCGCCTCGCGCATTCTGGCCATCCGCATGGTCGCCTACCTCGTGGTGGTACCGATCCTCGCCGCTTTGGCGGCGGCGACCAGCAACGTAGCGTACGGCCTCGTTGCGGCCGGCGGTCTCGTCGCGCTGGTGACTCAAAGGTTCGTGAGGGGCGACCCGACTCGGCGTCTCGAGTTCGCGCTGCTCGTCGATGCCGGCGGCCTTGCCGCCGTATGGTGGCTGATCGGGACCACACCCCTGCTCGACCTGCTCATGTTCTACATCGCGGCGGCGGCTTCGCTTGCGCTCCCGAAGCGGCGCTTCCACATCGTGCTCGGAGGTGTCGTCGCTGCTCTGCTCATCGTCGGAGCCGCCCATGTCCTTCACGACAGCCTCTCGCTGCCGTTGTTCCACAGCCACGAGGGCGGACTTGCCGCTGCGCTCGGCGAGGTCGGGCTGAGACTTGTCACGGCGGCAGTCGCCGTGGTGCTCTTCTCAGGTGTCCGTGCTCGCCTGGACGAGTCGGATCGGGCGATTCGAGCGAGCGAAGAGCGCTATCGGAGTCTTGTCGAGATGTCTCCGGATGCCATCGTGGTCCACAACGGCGGCACGATTCTCTACGCAAACCCCGCAGCGGCAGATCTCGTAGGCGCCGGTTCGCCGGATGACCTCGTCGGCCTCGCTCCGGCCAATTTCATCCATCCGGACTACGCGGAGCAGGTCGCCGACCGAATGCGCGCATCACTCGCCGGCGATGTCCTGTCGCCGGCCGATGCCGTCTTCTTGAACCTCGACGGCGACCCGATCCGGGTCCAGACCGTCGCCGGGCCCGCCACGTTCGACGGCAAGCCCGCCGCCCAAGTGACGATTCGCGACACGTCCGAATTGTTCACGATGCAGAGAAGACTCGAAGCCAGCGAGCGACGGTTCCGCAATCTCCTCGAGCGCATACCGACCGCGCTCTACCGGAGCACTCCCGAGGGCAAGATCCTGTTCGCCAACCCTGCTCTCGTCGAACTGCTCGGCTACCCGGATGAAGAAACGCTGCTCGCCATCGACGTACGGCAGGCGTTCGCCCAGCCACAGGTGCGGGACCAGTCACTGCAATTGGCTGCGGAAAGCGGGGTCGTCATCGGCCATGAGCAGCAGATGATCCGGTACGACGGCACCAAGATCTGGGTCCGGGACAGCATGAGGGTCGTCGAGGACGACGGCCAGGTGATCCTGGAGGGAGCCATGACGGACGTCACGGCGGAGAAAGCCGCCGAAGCAGCCACCAGACGACTCACCAGCATCCTCGAGGCCACCTCCGACCTAGTCATCCTCTTCGACATCGAAGGTCGCATCACCTGGGCGAACAGCGCGGCGACACACTGGGCCAAGGTCGAAGAACCGGAGGGCCTCAGCATCTTCGACATGCTCGATCCGGGCGCTCAAAACATCGGAGTGATTTTTGACGCGCTGCGACGCCACGGGCTGTGGTCGGGTGTGGTGTCGCTCCGGAACGCCGACGGCGTCGCGGCCCCGGCGTCGGCCGTTGTCATCGCCCACTTCGACAGGCCCGACCACATCTCCCACCTGTCGGCGATCGTGCGGGACATCAGTGACAGGATCGCCGTCGAACGCCGCCTGCAGGAACTGGTCAAGTCGAAGGACGAGTTCGTGGCTTCCGTCTCCCACGAGCTACGAACGCCGCTCACCGCCGTCGTGGGGCTCTCCACCGAGCTGCTCCATCGGTGGCGCGAATTCTCCGAAGAGGAGATATCTGAGTTCACCGCGACGATCGCCGGCCAGTCTCGCGAAGTCGCCAATATCGTAGAAGACCTACTCGTGGCCGCACGTGCCGACATCGGGAAAGTCTCGGTCTATCCGGACAAGGTGGACATACCGGCAGAAGTCGAAGCCGTGCTCGAGGTGTTCCCGACCGACGTCACCGAGCGGGTCGAGGTGGTGGGCGAGCCGACCTGGGCGTGGGCCGACCCCACTCGTCTCCGGCAGATCGTTCGCAACCTCCTTACCAACGCCGTCCGCTACGGCGGAGACCACATCGAAGTCCGGTACGAACAGAGGAACGGCACTGTCGAGCTAGTCGTCGCCGACGACGGCGACGGGATCGCGCCCGAGTTCGAACAGGTCGTTTTCGAACCTTACGGAAGAGCCAAGCAGGACGCCGCCCAGCCGGGTTCGGTCGGGCTGGGTTTGAGCGTCTCCCGGCACCTGGCAAGGCTGATGGGCGGGGACCTGATCTACCGTCACGACGGCGACAAGGCCTGCTTCAAGCTCCAGGTCCCCGCCTTCAAGCGCTGAGGTTCAGCTTGCCTTCTCGTGCTTCTCGGGCACGAGCACGGCGCCTGACAGCGAGCTGACATGCCCGTCGTCCCACCGGACCTCGACGATGTCACCGCGTATGTCGAGGATCGTTCCGGTCCGAGGCAGCTGGCCGACCTTCTTGGTCAGCTCCTTCACACGCATACCCTTGCGGAGTGTCATGCTGATCCTCCTCATGAGCCTTGCAGCCATGATTCTATTCCGGCGGTTCGAAGACGGGAACCTCGGCGGTCGGCTCGTCTGCACCGGCGTTGAGGCGGGCCACCAACGCGTCACGGGCAGCTTTGGTCCCGAACGCGGTGATCACATCCCCGACCTGCATCCGGGTGTCTCCCGACGGAACCAGAACGAGGGTGCCACGTCGCACGGACACGACGGTGCATCCTTCCGGCCATGAAACCTCTTTGAGCAGCCTGCCGTCCAGATGCGAACCGGGAGGCACACGAACCTCGAAGAACGACACGCCCGGATCGGTCTTGCGACGATGGCGGGCCCGGGCCAGTTCGACACCCTTCGCCTCGCCGAGCGCCCGGTGGTAGGCGTTCACCGCGTCTCCCCGGCGGAACATCCCGACGAGCTTCTCGGGGTCGTTTGCCGACACCACCGGGAGGCGGGACACACCGAGGGCAGCCATCCTCTCGAGGGCTTCGCTCACCGGCGTGTTCTCGATCACGGTAACGGGGCGCCTGGTCATCACCTCGCCGACGGTCGCGGCGTCGCCGGCGCGGAGGATGTCCCGCATGCTGATGATCCCGACAAGACGGTCTCCCTCGACGACCGCCGTGCCGTGGTGTCCGTGCTCCTCGAGGATGCGCCTCGTCTCCTCCAACGCTGTGTCGGGAGCCACGGTCTCCTGCTGCGACATGACCTGGCCGACGGTAACCGTCTCCAGCATGTCGACTTCCGAAGACCGAACCAGGTTGATCCCTTTGCGGATGAGCGGCATCGTGTACACGCTCTCGGGGCTGAGCAGATCGGCGATGAGGGTTGCCAGCGAACCGGCGAGCATGAGCGCCCACACCAGGCGATAGTCTTGGGTGATCTCGAACACGATGAGGATCGAAGTCAACGGTGCCCGTGCCACCGCGGCGAACATGGCCGCCATTCCGACCACCGCGAACGGTCCAGGCCGGAGGACCGAGATCGTCCAATAGGGGGCAAGGAGCTCGGCCAACCCGGCGCCGATCGCAGCTCCGATGAAGAGGCTCGGCATGAACGCGCCGCCCGACCCACCGGACGAGATCGTCGTCGACGTAGCCACGATCTTCAGCAGCGCCAGCAGGAACAGCAGCCACCACACCATCTGACTCGGCTGGGAGGCCTGCACGAGATCGGCTACGAAGTCGATGCCGGTGCCGAGCACGTCCGGTTCTACGACGCCGATGCCGGCGATGATCAAACCCGCCGCGAGCGGCCGCAGCCACGGGAACTTCGAGAAACGTTCCGCGTACGCTTCGAGAGAGCCCAGGAGTTTCAGAAATCCCCAGGCCACGAACGCCAGAAGCACGCCAAGCCCCGCGTAGAGAAACAGCTCCCGGTTGGCGATGATCCCGTAGGCGGGTGCTTTCAAGATCGTCTCCGCGCCGAAGTACCGAGCCACCAGGCTCTGGGTGGTGACGGCCGAGGCGACGGAGGCGACGACGACCGCGGACAGGTGACGCACCGACAGCGTCCGCAGAATCACCTCCATGGCGAACAGCATCCCGGCGATCGGCGCGTTGAACGAGGCGCCGATCGCTGCACCGGCGCCGGCGGCCACGAGGCTTCGGATCTCGTCTTCGCCGAGCTTGGTGTGCCTGGCTATCGACGACCCGATCGTCGCCCCGATCTGGACGATCGGCCCCTCCCGGCCGGCCGAGCCACCAGACCCAAGCGTCAGGGCAGTAGCGACGAACTTCCAGGGCAGCGCCCGAGTCGGCAAATAGCCGCCACGCACCACGAGCCCCTCAATCGTCGCGGGGACACCGTCTCCTTCTACCTCCGGCGCGAACCTCCGCGCCACGGCCCATGCGAGAAAGATGGCGACTGGAACAACGATCAGCGGCGTCCACCGTCCAAGACCGAGCAGCCCGGTCCCTTCGTGAACCCACCGAATCAAAGCGATGAGCAGCACCGCGGCGGCGCCGACGAACACACCGACGATGGTCGCCAGCCCAAGGAACCTGACCGTTTCCCACTGTTCGAGAAACCGCCCCTGAAAGAGCCGATCCCGGAGCCGTTGCACGGCTTTCTCCTATCCGATCGGCTTGAACCTCGCCTGGAAGAACCGCAGCTCCTCGGGTTCGTAGGTGAACTCGAGACCACCGATCTCGTCTTTGTGCTCGTAGAGGTGGACAACCGACTCGGCGACGACATCCATGTGCGCCTGCGTATAGACGCGACGCGGAATCGCCAGGCGGACGAGTTCGAGCTTCGGGTAGTGGTGCTCACCCGTCTCAGGGTCTCGCCCGGCCGACACGATGCCTCGTTCCATGCCCCGCACACCCGAATCGACATACAGCGCCGCGGTCAGCGCCTGCGCCGGGAACTCATCCTGGGGGATGTGGGGCAAGATCGACTTGGCGTCCAGGAAGATCCCGTGTCCGCCAATCGGCTGAACGATCGGCACTCCGGCCTTGTCGATCAGATTGCCGAGATATTCGACCTGTCCAACCCGCGCGGCGACGTGGTCGTCGGTGGCGACCATCTCCCGAATGCCACGGGCGAGCGCCTCCATGTCCCGACCCGACATGCCACCGTAGGTGTGGAGCCCTTCGAAGGCGACGAGCAGTGCCCGCGCCCGCTTGGCAAGCTCCGGATCCCGCAATGCGAGGAATCCGCCGATGTTCACCAGGTTGTCTTTCTTCGACGAGACCGTGGCGCCGTCGGAGTATGAGCAGATCTCGAACAGGATCTCTCTGATGGTCTTGTCCTCATAGCCGGGTTCGCGCCGTTGGATGAAGTAGGCGTTCTCCAGGGCACGGGTGGCGTCCAGCATCACATAGATGTCGTTGGCGTGGCAGTACTCGTACACCTCACGCAGGTTGGCCATCGAGATCGGCTGCCCACCGGCCATGTTGACGTTCGTCTCTACCGAGATGTAGGGAATCCGCTCAGATCCGTATTCGTCGACGAGTGCTCGGAGCTTGGCCATGTCCACGTTGCCTTTGAACGGGAAGCGGCTGGCCGGTTCGTGGGCTTCGTCGACGATCACATCGACGAACGTGCCACCTGCGTACTCCTGGTGGAACCGGGTGGTCGTGAAGTACATGTTGCCGGGGACGATGTCGCCGGGCTTGATGAGGATCTGGCTGAGGATGTGTTCGGCGCCTCGCCCCTGATGGGTGGGAACGAGTTCCGGATATCCGTAGACATCTTTGACGGCGTCGACCAGGTGGTAGAAGCTGCGGCTCCCTGCATACGCCTCGTCGCCGAGCATCAGCCCGGCCCACTGGTAGTCGGACATCGCCGACGTACCGGAATCGGTCAGCAAGTCGATGTAGACGTCGTCGGACCGGAGCAGGAAGGTGTTGTAACCGGCTTCGACGATCGCGCGTTCTCGTTCCTCGCGGGACAGCATCTTGATCGGTTCGACCATCTTGATCTTGTAGGGCTCTGCCCAGCTTCTACGCTCCACGACAGCCTCCTGACGACGTTGGTCACAGTTTGCCACGAACCCGGCGGCGGCGACGAACGTGACATCTATAACCAGGATGCATAGACTGCGGGGCAATGGTCCGGTTTTCGTTTCTCGCCGGCACAGCAGCCCCCAGAGGGCGGGACCATCGCACGCCGGCACGTCGATTGGAGACGCCATGAGTGAACGCGCCGTCACCGAGGATCTCAATCCGAACCACATCGCCCGGTATCAGTTCGACCGGGTGATTCCGTTCATCGAGAGCCTCGCTCAATCGCCAGGCATGGCCGATTGGCTGTTCGAACCGGAGCAGGTGCTCCGAGTCACCCTGCCGGTTCGGATGGACGACGGAACCATCCAGATCTTTCACGGATACCGGGTGTTGCACTCGACCATCCGAGGACCAGGAAAGGGTGGGATTCGTTACCACCCGAATGTCGATGAGGACGAGGTCAGGGCGCTGGCCGCGTGGATGACCCTCAAGTGCGCCCTCGTCGATATCCCGTTCGGCGGGGCGAAAGGTGGTGTTTCCTGCGACCCGAGGAAGATCTCGCAGCGGGAGAAGGCAGCGATCACCCGCCGCTTCATCGCAGCCCTTGGCTCGAATATCGGCCCTCATACCGATATTCCCGCCCCAGACGTCTACACCGACGCGCAGACGATGGCGTGGATCTACGACACCTACTCGATGATGCATCCCGGTCACAACAACCTGCCGGTGGTGACCGGCAAGCCGCTCGACCTAGGCGGATCCCCCGGCCGCGCCACCGCCACGGCTCAAGGGGCGCTGTTCGTCGCCGAGCACTTCATCGAACTTGGAGGAGTGCAAGGTCTGTCATCGCTGCAGGGCGCCACAGTCGCCGTCCAGGGCTTCGGCAACGCCGGGCGGCATGCCGCGAAGCTGTTCGCAGCTGCCGGCGCCAAGATCGTCGCGGTCAGCGACTCCCGCGGTGGGATCTTCGATCCGAACGGGCTGAACGTTGCCGAGGTCGAGTTGCACAAAGACCACGAAGGCACCGTCGCGACGTTCGACGGCGTGAAACATCTCGGCCCCAAGGAGGTGCTCGAGGTTCCGTGCGATGTCCTCATTCCGGCCGCGCTGGAGAACCAGATCACGCTGGAGAACGCCGACCGGATCGACACGAAGCTGGTCGTCGAAGCGGCCAACGGCCCGACCACTCCGGGAGCAGACCGCGTCCTCTACGGGAAGGGTATCCATGTGCTTCCCGACATTCTGGCCAACGCCGGCGGCGTAGTGGTCTCCTACTACGAGTGGGTGCAGGACCTCGAGAACCAGCAGTGGGAAGAGCACGAGGTCCACGAGAAGCTTCGCAAGAAGATGCGCCGCGCCACGGAACGGGTGGTCACCAAACGAGTTGCCCTCATCGAAAGCCTCGGCGCCTATCGGGACGCCTGGGCGGAACGCTCGGACGCCGAAGTGCCCGAACCGGACATGCGGACCGCCGCCTACACGGTGGCGGTCGGCAAATGCGCCACCGCCGCCGAGCAGCGAGGCATCTGGCCGTAACCGTCACGCTGGGACAGAGCGAAGCGAGGGGCCGGGCGGGAGACCGCTCGGCCTCCGTTATCGAGCCGTGACGATGTAGTCGCCGGCGTCGTCGTCCCAGCGCAGATCGACGAACCCTCGCCGCTGTGCTGCCTTCGTGAACTGCAAGAACCCAGAGAACCCGTAGCGTTTCTCGCTGAAGTCGGGGCTGCGTTTGCGAAGCTGATTCTTGAGTCCCGACAGATGCGGGGCCTTCCCGCTCTTCTGGAGGTCCTGGACCACCGATTGGAGCAGCTTGAACGCTTCTTCTTCCCCGCGGCCTTCCGATGGGAAACTCACCTCGGGATCTCCTTTGGCCGGCCCTTCTGACAGCTCGATGATCTTCCGTTGTTCGAGATCCCGGAGCAGTTCCCCGAAGCCGCGGAATCCGTAGTCGGCCTCCGAGAAGGTCGGGTCTTTGCGGATGATCGCCCGCTTCAAGTTGGAGGCGAGCACGGCTCCACCCATCGAGCTTTGCAGCCCGGCGAGGGTTTGCGTGACGAGCGTCTCGAGCTGCGACAGATCGCCGGAGGCTTCGGTGGGTGCCTCAGGCTCTTTGCCGGGAGACTCGACCCCTTCGAGTCGCTCGAAAAACAGGAATTCGTCGCAGGCCGGCGGCAGCAGCGCCGACGTCGACTGTTTGATCCCTACCCCTATCACCTGTTTGTTGAGCTCCCGCAGTTTGTGGACGAGCGGCGTGAAGTCGCTGTCGCCGGTCCCAAGCACGAACGTCGTGATGTAGTCGCGTTCGAAGGCCAGCTCGATGGCATCGACCGCCATCTTGATGTCGGCGGCGTTCTTTCGAAACGTTCCCATCCGCTGCGGGATTTCGATGAGCTCCACGTTGTGACGGGCCAGCATCTTGCGATCGTCGCCGAATGAAGTCCACTCGGCATAGGCACGCCGAACCACAACCCGACCGCGTTCGGCCAGGGCGTCGTTGACCGGTTTGAGGTCGAACTGGACGCCAACGTCTCGCGCCCCCAGAGCGAGGTTTTCGTAGTCGAGGAACAGAGCGATGCGAGGTTCTTCTTCGGCCATGTACTCAGGGTAACGTAAACCCATGAGCGACCCGAGACCCGCCGCAGCCTTCTTCGACCTGGACCGCACCCTCATCACCGGCTCTTCGGTGTTCGTGCTCGGCATCGTGGCCTGGCGTCGGGGGCTCGTCCCGACGTCTGACCTGATGGACGACGCCGTCAACGCCCTGCTGTTCCGGTTCGGCGGCAGTTCCGATGAGAAGACGGCGGCGGTCCGGGACCGGATCCTGTCGGCCATCGAGGGACGCACCGTCGACGAGCTGCTTGACCTGGGTGACGAAATCATTCCTCGCTTGGTCGACTCGGTACGACG
>JANTGE010000065.1 GCA_024763085.1 Acidimicrobiia bacterium | reverse complement strand
GGGCGAGAGAACCGCAGGTTGCCGTTGGCGTCGACGGTCGGGTCCTCGACGTCTACACCGTTATCACGCAGGCATTGGGTGTATTCGAGCATCGTCTGCTCGACGTCGACCGGGGTCGTCGTGGTCGTGGTGGCCTGGCCGGTGTCTTCGAGGCTGGCCACCTTCGGTTCGTCGCTTGTGCCTCCGCCGCAGGCAGCGGCGGTGAGGGCCACGACGGCGGCGACCGCTACGAGTCTCAAGTTCATGGGAGCTCCTTCATGCAACCCCATTGTGGATGGGTCCGGTGAATATCTTCTGAACGCAGGCTAAGAAACAGGTGAGAGCCGGTCAGCCTTCGTGGGGAAGCCGAAACCAGCGCAGCGTCTCGACGTCGTCTGGGAACTCGACGACATCCGGCGCCGGCCAAGCCGCACCGGCGAGGCGAGCTGCCTCCTCGAGGTACGCCGACCGGTCGGGGGCTTCCAGCGGAACGGGCTCAGGCAGGTCGGGGAAATCGACATCGCGCAGCGACACCGTCGGGCCGGCCGGTGCGTCCCGGTGACGCCACACCGCCGTTGCCGGGTCGACGGCATACGCCGGGAGAAGAGCGGCGCCGCGGTCGGCAATGAACGAGACGGCGTCGATGATGAACTCGGCTTCGTCATCGTCGATGAAGTAGTTGAAGTTCACCCTCGCCCATCCGGGTTTGATGACCTCCCAGCCACGGGCGACCACCTCTTCGTATCGGAGGCTGGTGGCATCGTCGATGCCGAGCAGCCGGTGTCCATACGGTCCGGCGCACGAACAGCCTCCGCGAGCCTGGATCCCGAACAGATCGTTGAGGAGCGCGACGACGAGATTGTGATGGATGTACCAGCCGGCACGGTGTTGGTCCCGAATGGCGAACGAGACGATCGACAGACGTTCGGCGTTCAGGTTCCCGAGGATGCGGATGTTCGGATGAGCGGCCCAGGCGTCGATGGCGCGTCGAACATGATGGGCTTCGAGCTCCCGGATACGTTCCGCTCCGACCGTCTCTTTCAGGCGGAAGACGAGGCCGGCTCGGATGGATCCGACGATCTCCGGGGTGCCGCCTTCTTCCCGATGCTCGGGGTCTTTGAGGTAGCGATGTTCGAAGCCGGAGACGTACTCGACGGTGCCGCCGCCCGGCACCGACGGGACCCGGTCGTGGAGTAGATCGGTTCGGACGGCCAGCACGCCGGGAGTGCCGGGACCCCCGATGAATTTGTGCGGCGAGATGAAGACCGCGTCTTTGTAGTCGAGGCCATGGGTTCTCGGAGACCGCATCTCGATGCCGACGTAGGGGGCGGCAGCAGCGAAATCCCAGAAGGACAGCGCTCCGTACCGATGAAGGAGAGACGAGATCGCCGACGTGTCGGAGGTGATGCCGGTGACGTTCGAAGCGGCCGAGAAGGACCCGATCCGGAGCGGTCGGTCCCGGTATCGGATGAGCATGGTTTCGAGATGGGCCAGGTCGATGTGGCCGTCGTCGTCTTCGTCGATTTCGATCACCTCGGCGATCGATTCGCGCCACGGCAGTTCGTTCGAGTGGTGTTCGAACGGACCGACAAACACGACTGGCCGTTCGTCGGCGGGGATGACGTCGGAGAGCCGGTAGCGGTCGTCCAGATCCGCGGGGATGCGCAGCCCCAGGATGGTCACCAGCTTGTCGATGGCCGCCGTCGACCCTGAGCCGCAGAAGATCACGGCGTGTTCGCCTTTGGTACCTCCGACGGCATCGCGGATGATGTCCCGAGCCTCTTCGCGCAATCGGGTGGTCTGCAGGCCGGTGCCCGACGTTTCGGTATGGGTGTTCGCGTAGAGGGGCAGCACGGTGGTTCGGATGAAGTCTTCGATGAACGTGAGGGAGCGGCCCGACGCGGTGTAGTCGGCGTAGGTGATTCGCCGGGGTCCGAAGGGTCCGGCGATGACGGCGTCACCGCCGATCACCGCCGCCCGGATGTCTGCGAGGTCCATGGGGAGATGGTAGGGGAGCGGCCGGCTCCCAGGCGATCAGAGCCTGGTCCCCCCAGCGAGCGGAGCGAGGATGGTCCCCCCTAGCGAGCAAAGCGAGCGGAGGGGGGAAGGTACCGGCGAAGCCGGTAGGGGGGTCGCGGGCGAAGCCCGCCGGGGGAAGGTACCGCCGGAGCGCAGCTCCGGGGGTAGGGGGGTTCGGTCCCAGCAAATAAAGTGAGTATTGGGGGCTCGCCGCGAGCGGAGGGGGAAGGTACCGGCGAAGCCGGTAGGGGGGTCGCGGGCGAAGCCCCGGGGCCGGCAGCCGACGTCGGCAAAATCCTTCCCACTTTTCCGTCCGGCGTGGCAAACTGTTGGTACCAGAGAAAGGAGGTGGTCCGTTTGGTAGACAGTTTTGACAGGACTCTGGAGGTGGCCGGTCGCTGAGGCGGCCTTGGCGCTGCCTCCCCGCAAGGGTTAGGTGGCGACTCCAAACCGGACCACCGAGCGTCGAGATCCGCATGCTGGTCCTCATGCGGCAGCTCCGCTGAAGTATCTCTGCGTCATACACGAAGCCCGGCCAATCGGCCGGGCTTCGTGCGGGAGGGAGGGGAAGACCCAGAGGGTCCTTTCTACGTGTTGGATCCGCCGTTCATGCCGGGGCCCATGCCCTGGAACCCACCGGCGGGTCCGCCGTGCATGCCGGCTCCCATACCACGGAACCCGCCAGGCCCGTGAGGTCCGTCCCCGTCGCAGTCGCCGCTGCCAGGCGCACGGTTGACCATGTCCTGGACCCGCTCGGCGACCTGTGCCTTCATCGTTGCGGCATCCTCGGCCGGAATGCGGCCGGCTTCGACTGCGGCGTCGATCCGCTCTGAGGCAGCGCTCACCACTGCATTGATGACCGTCTGAATGTCAACGCCGTTGGATTCGGCGATCTCGGCGATCGTCTTGCCGTCGGCGAGGTCGGCTTTCAAGGTGTCGACGTCGGTGCCGAGCGCTTCGGCGACGACTTCGAGGTTCGGACCCAGCGGACCGCCGTGGCGGAAACCGGCTCGCGACTGGAACATCGCCTGGTTGACAGCCTCGGCCTGCTGCTGTGTGATGACGCCGTCATCGACGAGCTGCTGCAACGCCGGTGGGGTCTGCACGGTGTCTTCGGTGGCGGTCTGGGCGAAGGCGACGGCTGAGACGCCGAGCACCAGGGCGACCACCCCGAGGATTGCAATCGTCTTCTTCATGGCAACACTCCTTTCAAGTGTCTGCCGTCAGCATGAGGCATGGTTGTGAATCGAACCTGAGACGAGGTTGAGAATCAGGTGAGAATCGGAATCTCGAAACCGACCTCGGCGCCACCCGATTCGGCGCGTCCCGCGAAGACGGTGCCGCCGTGGTCTTCGACGACTTGACGGACGATGGCCAGGCCGAGCCCGGAGCCGGGCATGGTGCGGGCGTCGACGGCGCGATAGAAACGGTCGAAGACGTGGGGGAGGTCCTCTTCGGCGATGCCGGGGCCGTGGTCGGAGACCGCGACCCTGCCACCGGCAAGTTCGACGCGGATCGGCGCTCCGGGCGGGCTCCACTTGTCGGCGTTGGAGAGCAGGTTCGACACGGCCCGCTCCAAGGCATCGGGCCTACCCTCAACGGTGGCTGCCGTCCCGTCGACGGTGATGGATCGTCCCGTACGGCGGCGGGCCCGCTCGACGGCTCGCTCGACGATCTCCCCGAGGTCGATCTCCCGGGCCGGTTCCTGCGCGGTGCGGGCGTCGGTGGCGAGGTCGACGAGTTCGCCGACGAGGGTGCTGAGTTCTTGCAGTTCGAAGGTGACGTCGTCGAGCAGTTCGGCGCGTTGCTCCGATGCCAGGTCGTCGGCACGAGACAGCAGTTCGATGTTGGTGCGGAGACTCGTCAGAGGGGTTCGCAGTTCGTGCGACGCGTCGGAGACGAGCTGCTGTTGCTGCTCTTTGGAGCGCTGTAGTGCCGACAGCATCGTGTTGAAAGCGGCAGCGAGCCGCCCGACCTCGTCGTTGCGGTCGATGTCGATCGTGGCGGACAGGTCCTGGGTGTCGGCGACGTGTTCGGCGGCTTCGGTGAGTTTCCCGACTGGACCCAGAGCTCCTCTGGCGACGAGCATGCCGAGCCCTCCAGCGAGGACCACCCCGGCGAGTCCCACCAGCCCGAGCAGGACGGCGAGGCCGGCGAGCGTCTGGTCGACTTCGGTGAGCGGACGGGCGATCTGTACGGCCAGTCCCGAACCTGTTTGAGCGGTCACCATGCGCAGGTGGAGGCCGTCGACGGTGACATCACGCAGAATCGCCGGGTGGCTGCCGACGGCGACCTCTACATCCACTTTGTCGACCGGTAGAGCGAGTTCTTCGTTCAGTGTCAACACAAGGTTGCCCTCTGCGTCGACGATTTGGATGACCTGGTCGGTTGGCAGGAACTCTCTCAGCGGGCCTGCCAGTGCTATCGGTCCCATGCCTCGCATCGCCCCGGGGAATCCTTCGATCCTGCGGGCCGACTGGACTCGGGACAGTAGGGTTTCGTCGACGACAGAGCGCATCTGGTTGCGGGTCAGGACGAACGCCGCTGCCGACGCCAGGATCACCGCAAGGGCGACTGCTCCTGCCGTAAGGGCCGCGAGTCTGGCTCGGAGACTCATGGCTCTCGGAGCACGTACCCGACGCCGCGTACCGTGTGGATGAGTCGCGGGTCGCCGCCGGCCTCGGTCTTGCGACGCAGGTAGCCGACATACACATCGAGGGAATTGGACGTCGTGCCGAAGTCGAACCCCCAGATCCGTTCGTAGATCACGTCCCGGGTCAGCACGATGCCGGCGTTGCGCATGAACAGTTCGAGCAGGTCGAACTCGGTTTTGGTGAGTTCGATGTCGCGGCCGTTGCGGACGACCCGTCGGGTGCGCGGGTCGAGTTCCAGGTCGGCGACGCGCAGCGTTGGCTCGTCCTCGTCGACGGCGCGTCTGCGCAGCAGCGCCCGAAGGCGGGCAAGGAGCTCTTCGAGGGCGAACGGTTTGACGAGGTAGTCGTCGGCTCCGGCGTCGAGGCCGGCGACCCGGTCACCGACGGCATGCCGGGCGGTCAGCATGAGAATCGGGGTAGCGTCCCCTTCGGCGCGGAGCCGCCGGCAGACGCTGATGCCGTCCAGTTTCGGCATCATCACGTCCAGCACAACCGCGTCTGGCCGCTCTTTGCGGATGGCTTCGAGCCCTTCCATGCCGTCGACGGCGGTAGCGACTTCGTAGCCTTCGAACGTCAATGCGCGTTCGAGCGAGTTTCGTACGCCGCGGTCGTCTTCGACGATGAGGATCTTCATGAGCCAGGACTGTACCGGGCGTGGTTAGGAATCCGATGAGAAATGGCTGAGAGCAGGGTGAAGAGAAGGAGTGGCTGGTGGGCGGTTGGAGAAGGACGTCACGGCCGCCCCGCGGTTGCTTCTGCGACTCCAGGTCGCGGTACCCGGTACTCGGTACGAGGTACGGGTGAGCGCGGCGAGGCCCCGGGGTAGGGATGTGCGTGCCCATCAGTAGACGGCTGTGGTCCGGCTGGCTGCTGGCTGCTGGCTGCTGGCTGCTGGGAGACACCCCCATCGTCCTCGGCTCCGCCTCGGCCACTTCATGGCAGGGGAGAAGAATTCGCTCATGTGCCCCGAAGTCTTCGCACACCGCCAGGCCGCGATACTTGATACTCGATACTCGGTACCGCGAGCGCAGCGAGCGCTGGGGTAGGGGGCACCGACAGCTGAGCGCCCTTTGCCGACCGTGGGAGACACCCCCATCGTCCTCGGCTTCGCCTCGGCCACTTCATGGCAGGGGAGAAGAATTCGCGCCTCTGGCTCGACGCGTCGTTGGAGTTGGACGCCACGCTCGCCCCGCGGTCGCTTCTGCGATTGTCGCGATACTCGGTACTCGGTACAAGGTACGGGCGAGCGCAGCGAGGCCCCTGGGTAGGGATGCGGGTGCTCACCGAAAGGTGGCGTGGTTTCTCGCCTCAACCCGACGCTTGGCTGGAGTTGGGCGTCACGCTCGCCCCGCGGTCGCTTCTGCGATTGTCGCGGTACTCGGTACTCGGTACTCGGTACAAGGTACGGGCGAGCGCAGCGACGCTCCGGGCGAGCGCAGCGAAGGCCGGACCGCTTCCCGTCAGCGCTCGCCGACGGTCACGTCGATGTCGCCCTGCTGGTTGCCGCGGACCACGGTGAGGGTCAGGGTATCCCCGGGCTTCGAGTTCTTCACCAGGTCGGCGAAGGCTTCGGCCGAGGTGACGTCGTCGCCGTTCACCTTGATGATGATGTCGCCCGGACGCAACCCCGCCTGGTCGGCCGGTCCGGCCGGGAGGACGTCGGTGACGATGACACCCTTGTCGGTGCTGAGACCGAACCGCTGCTGGTAGTCGGCCGAGTTCTCCACCATCGAGATACCGATGTATGGGGTTCCCACGCCGGCGAGGACCTGGTCGACGAGGGGGAGTGCGGTGTCGATCGGGATAGCGAACCCGATGTTCTGGGCGCCACCGGCGATCGCCGTGTTGATCCCGATCACCTGGCCGGTTTCATTCAGCAGCGGGCCGCCCGAGTTGCCCGGGTTGATGGCCGCGTCGGTCTGGAGCAGCCCGGTGAGGGTCGTGCCGGTGTTCGTATGGATGGTGCGGTTCTTCGCCGAGAGAATCCCGGTTGTCACCGTTGGCTCGGAAGAATCCAATCCGAGGGCGTTGCCGATAGCGACCACCGGATCGCCGACGAGCATCGCGTCGGCGCTTCCCAACGGAAGAGGCTGCAACCCGGAGGTGTCATCGACGCGCAGCACCGCGATGTCGTTCTCCGGGAACGCTCCGATGACGGTCGCCGATCGGGTCTTGGCGTCACGTCCTACGACGGTGAGTTGGTCGGCGCCGGCGACGACGTGGAAGTTGGTGAGGATGTGCCCTTGGTCGTCGATGACGATCCCGGTGCCGGTGCCGGTCTCCTCGAGCTGCCTGCCGAGGAACAAGTCGATGGTGACTCGTTTCTGGGTGACGGTGACGACGCCGCCTTCGACCTGCTGCACGAGGTCGGAGACATCGGGCAGCACGACGCCCTGGATTTGCGGGGGCGGCGGCTGTGTGCTCGGCGGACTCGTCACCATGGTGGTTGTGGTCGGTGGGGTCACCTGTGTGGTGAGTGGCTCGACGGGTGTCGTCGAGACCCGGACACAGCCGGTGGCGACGAGGCCGACGATGGTGATGATGAGGAGGAGGCGTTTCATGACCATGTCCTTTTCAAGTTCTCGTGCAAGTGAAGGCTAGGCGCGTGAAAGGAACCTGAAGTCTCGATGAGAACCAGATGAAAAGGAGCCGGCTTGAGCCCCCGACTCGATTTTGAGGTACCAAGGGGGGTACTACACTGCCTCAGTAACGGTTATGAGTCGTTGACACTGGAGAGGGGTCGTCATTATGGCCCAGCAATCTGGACCACCTCCTGACGAGCGGACCGTACGCCGGATCCTCAGGCGTGACCTGCTGATAGGTCTCACGGCGATCGTTCTGCTCATCGCCATTCCGATCATCATTTTCGTACCGCTCCGCAGTCCCGCAACGCCCGGCGATCCTTGGAATGGGGTGCCGGAGAAGCTTGGCCACACTGACCACACGGCGCTGATGCCCGGACCATATGCAACCGGGGAGGCAGTGACCAGGGCGTGCTTGGACTGTCATCCGGACGCCGGGGATCAGATGATCCACTCGGAACACTTCACCTGGTTGAACAAGCCGGTGCAGGTACCTGGTCGTGACGAACCGGTTGCGTTTGGCAAGGCCAACGCGATCAACAACTTCTGCCTCGGTGTGGAAGGCAACTGGCCGAAGTGCACCACCTGTCATGCCGGCTACGGATGGTCTGACGAAAGCTTCGATTTCACCAACACAGAGAACGTCGACTGCCTCGTCTGCCATGCGCAGACCGGCTACGCGAAGGGCGAGTCGGGGAACCCGGCCCCGGGCTCCGATCTGGTCGCTGCCGCGCAGAGCGTGGCCAATCCGACTCGGGCCAACTGCGGACAGTGCCACTTCGACGGCGGCGGCGGCAATGGCGTGAAGCACGGCGACCTCGACGACACCTTGACCCACCCCGATGAGAGCCTCGACGTGCACATGGGTAAGTACGACCTGCAGTGCACCGACTGTCACAAGACGCAGGACCATCAGATCAAGGGAACGGCGATCTCGGTGGCACTCGATGACTCCAACGCGATCTTCTGCACCGACTGCCACGACCCGAAACCGCACCAAGACGAGCGGCTCAACGCCCATACGAGCACCGTTGCCTGTGAGACGTGCCACATCCCGCAGGTGGCGTTGAAGGATCCGACGAAGATGTGGTGGGACTGGTCCACGGCGGGCAATGACAACATCCCCAACGACCACCTCACCTACCTCAAGATCAAAGGCAGCTTCGTCTACGAGACGAACGTGACTCCGGAGTACTACTGGTTCGACGGTACGGCGACGAGGTATCTGCTCGGGGACCCGATCAACACCGACGGGCCGACGCCACTGAACCATCCCAATGGCGACATCGGCGATCCGGCAGCGAAGATCTGGCCATTCAAAGTCCACCGGGCGAAGCAGCCGTACGACAAGGTCAACAACTATCTGATCGTCCCGCAGCTGGCCGGCCCCGACGGTTTCTGGACCCAGTTCGACTGGCAGAAGGCGATGTCCATCGGAGCGGCCAACACCGGCCTCGACTACTCGGGCGAGTACGGGTTCACCAGGACCGACATGTGGTGGCCGATCGCCCACATGGTCCAGCCCGCCGAACGGGCGTTGCAGTGCACCGACTGCCACGGTGAAGGAGGGCGTCTGGATTGGGATGCACTCGGCTACCCGGGAGACCCGATGTTCACCGGCGGTCGGTATGAACTCGGTGTGGTAGGAGGTCGCTGATGAGGAAAGCACGAGTCTTCCTGACCCTCGGCGCCCTGCTGGCCGTCACGGTGCTGGTCGCCGGACCGGCAGGCGCCGGGAGCAACCTGCCGATCTCGGCGCCGAGCGGCGCCAGCCCTATCCACCCCCAGTTTCCACTGTTGGACGCCGACGGGAACAATGTGCTCGACTCGGGCGGCCCGGTGTCGCCGATGGTGACCTGCGGCCAGTGTCACGACACGGCCTTCATCGAGCAGCACGACTACCACGCCCAGCAGGGGTTCGACAGGATGACCTCTCCTGGGCAGGCTCCCTCCGGTCGCCCCTGGGATACGAGTCCGGGCCTGTTCGGTGAGTGGAACCCGATTACCTACCGCTACTTGACGCCGAAGGGCGACGAGCGGCTCGACCTGGGCACCGCCGACTGGATTCGATACCTGGGCTTCCGTCATCCGGGCGGTGGTCCGGCAGTGACATCCCAGGAAGGCGTCCCGCTGACCGCTCTGGTTCCTTCCGATACCGACCCTGAGACGCATGTGCTCGACCCGGAGACCGGCGAGCCGACAACGTGGGACTGGAACGCGTCGGGTGTCGAGGAGCTGAACTGTTTCCTGTGTCACACCTCGCAGCCGAACAACGAAGCTCGCATCAGGGAACTGAAGGCGGGCAACTTCCAATGGGCCAGCACGGCAACGCTGGATGGCACTGGAGTCGTTTTTCAACTGACCGACGGCGAATGGCAGTGGAAGAAGGAAGCCTTCGACGACAACGGCAACCTGTCCCGCCGCTTCGTCACCATTCAGGATCCGTCGAGTGAGAACTGTGGCCA
>JANTGE010000064.1 GCA_024763085.1 Acidimicrobiia bacterium | reverse complement strand
GGGCGGAACACCGGCACCGTGCCGCTCTTGCCCTTCACCGATAGCGGCTCGAGGTTGTCGTAGTCGATCCGGTCGAAAGCACGAGCAGTTGCAGAGTCGACCAAGATGTCGTCAGGGGCTGCCTGCATGAGCCGCGCGGCGAGGTTCACCGCGTCGCCGAGGACGGTGAACTCCCGTCGCGTCTTGGTTCCCACCGGGCCACAAAACGCAGTTCCGGTCGAGATACCGATCCCGGTTCGCAGCCCGCGCTCGGCGACGGCCGTCTCGATTTCGAGGGCGGCCAGGACCGCCCTGGCCGGGTCGTCTTCGTGGGCGCGAGGGGGGAGCCCGAAGGCCACCAGCATGACCGTGCCCTTGTCGTCTTCGATGAACTGGTGGATGGCGCCGTCGTAGCGTTGCACGATCCGCTGCACCGAGCTGGTGACGTCGTTGAGTCGTTCCACGTCCCCGGACGTGCCGAGGCCCGATCCGATGAGGTTGATGAACATCGAGCTGACCCGGCGAAAACCGCCTGACCACTCGTCGAGTCCCGACTCGAGGCGGTCAGGAACGGCTGCGGCGACGAACTCGCGCATGGCGGAGATGACTCGCTCCGGCACGACAATCTGATCTAGGGCTCCACGCGTCGCCGGCGAGACGGAAGATTCCAACCGGGCGGCCCCAGAGCCGAGAGAGGTCGTTTCCGCCGTTGACCCGAGCACTGCAGCCGTGGACTCGTCGAGCAGGATCTCGCCGGCTGCAACCTTGTCGCCGAGGTGTCCCAGCCTGGCGATCGGTTCGCCGGCCAACACGAGATGTTTCCGGCCTCCGACTCCTCCCAGGAAGGTGAGTTGCATCTGTCCGCTGGCGAGGGTGACTTTGACCGAGAGGTGGACGTCGCTGGTGCGCGGCTCATCCTCGACGAGGTTCTGCAGGGCAGACGCGTACGCAACAGCGTCTATGGCAGCCTCGCGTTCGGATCGGCCGTCGGCCCACCAGGCCGCCAGCAGGGCGTCACCGGCGAAGTCGACGATCTCGCCGCCGTGCCGTTCGGCGAGGTCGATGAACCTGCCGAAGGAGTGGTCGAGGAGCGAGGCCATCTCTTCTGCGCCGGCGGTGCCGCGTCTCGACAACTGTTCCGTCAGGGGGGTGAACCCGGCGATGTCGACGAACAGGCAAGTGCCATCGATCACATCGACCCGTGGGGTTCGGATGGGCGCTTGGTTCTCGACGATGCGCCGGGTCACGATCGGCGGCACGTAGGCGGCAAGGAGCGAAGCGGTGGTGGCGATGGCGGGTTCTCCGTGGGGAGCCCTGAGCATAACCATCTCCATTGATTTGACCTTGCAGAAACCTTGATGAGATGGGCCACAAGATGCAGAGGGATGTATGGTCGTCGGCGTGAGCTCCACATCGTTTCGTTTCCTGTTCCTCGCCGACAGCCAGCTCGGCGCCTATGCCACGTTCAGCGGATTGACGGAGGAAGAGGCGCAGGGTTATCTAGGCCGAGGGATGCGGGTACCGGTCGTGCCCAAGGTCGACGGCCACGAATGGGACGCGGCGCGGTACCAGTCGGCGATCGAATTCGCCAACGAGTTGCGGCCGGCGTTCGTCGTCGTCGGTGGCGACATGGTGGACGATCCGACCTCGGAGGACCAGCTTCGCGAACTCTTGGACATCACCGGCAGGCTCGATCCGCAGATACCAGTCAAATGGGTGCCCGGCAACCACGACGTCGCCTTCGACACGCTCGCACCGACCTCCGACAGCATCGAGCGGTACCGAACCATCTTCGGGCCCGACTACTACTCGTTCGACTACGCCGGCACCAGGTTCGTCGTGCTCAACACACCGGTGCTCGACCATCCTGAGCATGTTCCGGATGAGATGGAAGCGCAGTTCGCGTTCGTAGAGGACGCGCTCGCGGGCGGTCGGGATGCCGCCAACATCGTCCTGTTCGGCCACCATCCGCTCTTCGTCGATACACCCGGTGAACCCGACTCCTATTGGAACCTGCCCGGCATGGCGCGCCGGCGTCTGCTCGACCTCGTTGAACGGTATCGGGTGCCGATCGGGTTTGCCGGCCATCTGCACCGCAACGCCTCGGCACGAGCCGACGGTTTCGAGATGGTGACCTGTGGTCCGGTCGGGGTGACCCTCGGTGACGACCCGTCCGGGGTCACCATCGTCGACGTCGGCTCGGACCGCATCACCTACGAGTACGTCCCGCTCGCCGGGTGACGGGGGAGGATCGGGACATGAGGGAGGAGCATCATGGGTAAACCGGTCATCGTCGCCGTCGACGACGACCCGCAGGTGGTGGCCGCGGTCAGACGGGATCTCCGTGACCGTTACGCACAGGGGTACCGGATCGTGTCTACCGTCTCGGGTGCCGAGACGCTCGACGCGTTGGCGGAGCTGAAGGCCAGGGGCGATGTCGTCGCGCTGTTCGTGGTTGATCAGCGGATGCCGGAGATGACTGGCACGGAGTTGCTCGTCGAGGCGCGGACGCTCTACCCGGACGCGAAACGGGTGCTGCTGACCGCCTACGCCGACACCGAGGCCGCTATCCAGGCCATCAACGACGTCGACCTCGACTACTACTTGCTCAAACCTTGGGACCCGCCCGATCAGCATCTCTACCCGGTACTCGACGGCCTGCTCGACGACTGGCAGGCGAACACTCCGGCACCGTTCGACGGTATCCGCGTTGCCGGAACCACCTGGTCGCCGGCGACCCACGACGTCAAGGACTTCCTGGCCCGCAACCAGGTTCCATACCGATTCCTCGACATCGAGCGAGACGCCGATGCTGCGGCAATGGTCGCCGCCGCCGACGGGGGTTCGATCCCGGCGGTGTTCTTCCCCGACGGCACGGTGCTCGCCAACCCTGATCGGCGGGCTCTCGCCGAGAAGGTCGGTTTACAGACCGAAGCCGAGAGCCCGTTCTACGACGTGATCGTGATCGGTGGCGGACCTGCCGGGCTCGCCGCGGCCGTTTACGGGGCGTCGGAGGGCCTGCGGACCGTCATGATCGAGAGCGAGGCGCCAGGCGGACAGGCCGGGACCAGTTCCCGGATCGAGAACTACCTGGGGTTTCCCTCCGGGATCAGCGGCGGGGACCTGGCCCGGCGTGCGGTCACCCAGGCGGATCGGCTCGGGGCCGAGATCCTCAGCGCCACCGAGGTGGTCGGCGTCAGGACCGACGACACCGTGAAGATCGTCGCCCTCGACAACGGTGACGAGCTTCGCAGCCACGCGGTGCTCATCGCGACCGGCATGAGGATGCGGCGCCTGGCGGTGCCCGGCTACGAACGGTTCGAGGGGGCCGGCGTCTACTACGGCGCCGCCATCACCGAGGCCGCCACCTACCAGGGCGGCGAGGTATTCGTCGTCGGGGGAGCCAACTCGGCAGGCCAAGGGGCGATGATGTTCTCCCGATATGCGTCGAAGGTGACGATGGTGGTCCGGGGCGACTCGCTGGAGCAACGTATGTCGCAATACCTCGTCGATCAGATCAGATCCCGGCCGAACATCGAGGTGCTGTTAGGCACACAGATCGCCGAAGTGGTCGGCGACAAGCGGGTGGAGCGGGTCCGGCTGCAGTCCAGGGCCACCGGGGCAATCGAGGAGCGGACCGCGTCGGCCATCTTCGTGTTCATCGGTGCGGTCCCCCACTCGGCCTTCCTCGGCGACTTCATCGCCCGGAACGACCGCGGATTTATCTATACCGGCAAGGACATCTTCCTCGATCCGGGCGTGTCGTGGACGGTCGACCGGGACCCGTACCCACTGGAGACGAGCGTGCCAGGGGTCTTCGCCGCCGGTGACGTACGCCACGGCGTGGTGCGAAGGGTCGCCTCGGCAGTAGGACAAGGGTCGGTGGCGATCAGCATGATCCACCAATACCTCGACACGGTCTGATGATCGACGACCTGCTCCGCACCGTACCGCTCTTCGCCGACCTCGACGACGAGGACCTGTCGCGCCTGGCGAGCGGTGTCGAGGAGTTGGTGGTGAAGCCGGGCGAGGTGCTGTTTTCCGAGGGAGACGCCGGCGACCGGGCGTACGTGATCATCGATGGAGAGCTCGACGTCGTCAAGGTCTCTGGGACCCGAGAGGTGCTGCTCGCTCGCCGGGGAGCGGGCGACGTTATTGGAGAGATGGCACTCCTCGACTCGTCTCCGAGAATGGCGACGCTGCGGGCCGCGACCGAGGCGCGGTTGTTGGCCATCCCGAAACAGTCGATGGACGAACTGATCGCCTCCAGTGCGACGGCGGCGCGAGGCCTGTTCGGGGTGCTGCTGGAACGGTGGCGTCAGACCGAGTCGAGGCTCCGTCAGTCGGAACGGATGGCGCAACTTGGGACGTTGACCGCGGGCCTTGCCCACGAGATGAACAACCCTGCGGCGGCGGTGCGGCGTGGGTCGGCCCTGCTCCAGGAAGCAATCGAGCAGTACGGAGTCGCGGTCGCACGCCTGTCGGATCTGGAAGCGTCGTCGGCCGCGTTCGTGGACGAGCTGTTGAGCCGAGCGAAGGACTCGCCACCGCCAGCCGGATCGGTCGAACTCGCCGACCGGGAAGCCGTCCTCGAAGTCGCCCTCGAACAGGTCGGCATCGCAGAGCCTTGGCGGGTCGCGGGCGAGCTTGCGGCAGGTGGGTTCACGGAAGAGGACATTGCCGACACACAGGTGAGGGTGGGACCGGCGACGGCAGCGGTCCTCGACGCTGTTGCTGCTGCCCATCACCTCCACTCGCTGGTGCGGGAGGTCGAGGAGGGCGCCGCCAGGCTGTCGGAGATCGTCGGGGCGTTGAAGTCCTACTCGTACCTCGACCAGGCCCCCGCCCAAAGGGTCGACATTCGCAAAGGTCTGGCAGACACGTTGCTGATCCTGCGCCACAAACTGACCGGCATCGATGTCCAGTTGGAGTTCGATGAGGTCCCCGAGATAGACGCGTACGGGAGCGAGCTCAACCAGGTATGGACGAACCTCATCGACAACGCCGCGGATGCGATCCAAGAGTCGGGCCGCTCAGGCGGCGTCATCGTGATTCGCGCGTTCGACGGTGGGGACTCGGTCGTCGTCGAGGTGGAGGACAACGGCGTCGGGATACCGGTCGACGCCCAGACGAGGATCTTCGATCCGTTCTTCACCACCAAGCCGCCCGGGTCCGGCACCGGGCTCGGGCTGGACATCAGCTACTCGATCGTGGTGCACAGGCATCGTGGCGAACTGTCCGTCGAGTCGGAGCCCGGCCGGACCGTGTTTCGGGTTTCGCTGCCGAAGGGAGGTCTCGATGCCGCTCTGTGACGACCTGATCGACCGTGTCCCGAACCCTGGGTTGGGAAGCTTGTAGAGCGTGCCCTGGGCCCACAGTCCGCCGGGTTAGTCGACGAACCGGCCTGGCTCGAGGCGCCGGCGGTCGACGGTCACGTCGAAGACGTCGGGACGGAAGTAGTGGCCGGCCGGGTCGAAGTTCTGCCGTTCCTCGCGCACCTGCGCGGAGTCGATGTCGGCGATGACGAGGCGCTCGTCACCTGACACGGGTTCGACGAGCCAGGTGCCGTCCGGAGCCGCGATCGCCGACCCTCCGTCATAGAGAAGCTCGCCGGGGGTCGCCAGCGCCTGATCGCGCAGCGGCACGTCGTCTGGGATGTCGCTCTCTCGCAACAGCGCGCCGGCGGACAGGACGAAGCAGCGGCCCTCTCTGGCGATGAACCGGGTGATGTCCTTCGTTAGCCCGGTGGCTCCCGGCCAGGCGGCGATGTGGAGGTCGATCCCCTGGCTGTAGAGGCTGAACCGGGCGAGCGGCATCCAGTTCTCCCAACAGTTCAGCCCGCCCACTCTGATGTCGCCGACCTGGTGAGTGCGGAGACCGTGCCCGTCTCCGATGCCCCACACCATCCGTTCGTCGTAGGTGGGCATGAGCTTGCGATGCGCCGACACGATGCCCTCATCGGGGTCGATCGCCAGCAACGTCGCGTAGACGGTCCCGCCGCTCGATGAACGTTCCATCACCCCGACGTAGGTGAAGACCCGGTGATCGGCTGCGGCGGCGACGATCTCGCCGACCTCGGGGCCGTCGAGGTCGACCGCGCCGGCGAGATATCGGGAGTAGGCGGCCTTCTGGTCAGGGTCTTCGAAGCGGGTGCCGTCGGTGCGGGACAGCCAGAACGGGTAGCCGGAGACGAACACTTCACCGAAGGCCACCAGGTCGACGCCTTCGGTGGCGGCGCGGCCGATCCAGTCGGCGACGATGGAGGCGGTGGCGGCAGGGTCTCCCCATCGGGGTGCGGTTTGGGCGGCGGCGATACGCATGCCAGGGAACGTAGCAGGGCACGTCTCTCAACCCCGTCCTGAACCCTGGGTTGTAGTTGCAGCAGAGTGGAGTTGGAGCCCACGGTTCGCCGCGCACCCCGGTCAGGACTGTGAACCGTGGGCTGGAACTCACCTATACACGAACCACAACCCTGGGTTCAGGTTGCAGCGGCGCCCGGTGTTGCGCATCGTCTGGCGAGTACCCTGCCGTCCATGCGCGGCCTCACCCTCGACGACGTCCGGACGGTCACCTACCGCACCGACCTGCCGGACCCCGAACTCGAAGCGCCCACCGACGCGATCGTCCAAGTGCAAGCTGCCGGGCTCTGCGGTTCCGATTTGCACCCGTACGAAGGCCGCGAACGGGTTCGGTCCGGGGTGATCCCCGGCCACGAAGCCGTCGGCACCGTCCTCGCCGTGGGCCAACAAGTCTCCAGTTTCGCCCCTGGCGACCGGGTGATCGTCCCGTTCACCACCTCGTGCGGAACCTGCGAGCCGTGCCGGCGGGGCGTGTCCGCCCGCTGTGAACGAGGGCAACTCTTCGGATACGGCTCTCCAGACGACCCGGGCGCACCGGCGCTTCAGGGTGCCCAAGCCGAGCTGCTCCGGGTCCCGTTGGCCGACGGGACGCTGGTCAGGGTGCCCGACCGGCTCGGAGACCTCGAGGCCCTCCTGCTCGCCGACAACCTTCCGACCGGATGGGAAGCCGCCGAACGGGCCGCGATCACACCGGGCGACACCGTGGCGGTCGTCGGCCTCGGTGCGGTCGGTCTGTCGGCCGTCCACGCTGCACTCGCGCTGGGTGCCGGCGAGGTCATTGGCATCGACCCGGTCGAACAGCGGCGAGTCGCCGCCGCCAGGCTCGGGGCGAGGACCGTTGAACCGAATAGCACACGGACGCGGAAGCTGTGGTCGGTGATCGAGGCGGCCGGCACCCCAGCGGCACAGCGTCTTGCCTTCGAGATGACCCATCCGGGCGGCACGCTGTCGATCATCAGCGTGCAAACCGCCGACCGGTTCGCGTTCAGCCCCGTCGAGGCCTATGACCGCAACCTGACGGTGCGCACCGGAAGAGCCTCGGTTCGCTCCACCCTCGACCGGCTGCTGCCACGCGTCGCCGGCGAAGTGCAGGTTCCGGCCGAAGCCATCATCACGGTGACGGCCGACTATGCCGCCGGCCCCGACCTCTACCGGCGGTTCTCCAACCGGGAGTTCGTCAAGGCAGCATTCGTCTGACGTCCGCTACGACGTGCCGCTCTCTCCGAGGGCGTCCCGTTCGGTCAGCGAGTAGAGCCACAGCAGCGACGGGATCACCAGGACGGCCGCGGCTGCAAAGGCGATGAGCAGGGCTCGCAGCACCGGCTCCGGCGCGGCGTAGGCGTCGACGGTGGCGACGTCCACCAGCAGGTACGGATACTGGCCGGCGCCCCACCCCCACAGCACGGTGACCACCGCGAGCGCTGCGAACCCGCGTGCCAGCCGATAGCGACGCCGCCACAGCAGCCCGATCGAGGCGATTCCGCCGACGGCCGAGGCGGCCATGATCGGCAAGCCACGGGCCGAGATGAGGCCGTCGAAGAGCACCGGGGCGTCCCAGGCGAGGACCGCGACCCCGCCCGCTGCGACCACGCCGGTGACGATGGCGGTGGCCAGGGCCCGTACCCGGAAGTAGTCGGCCAGGTCCAGGCTGCCTTCGGCCTCGGCCTCGCGACACACCAGCACCGCCGCCAGGTAGGCGGCAGCCAGGACGGCGAGGGTCCCACCGAGGAGCGACGTCGGGTTCAGCCACGAGCCGACGAGATCGCCGGCGGCGTTGCCCAGAGGCACTCGGCCCGATGCGACCCCTCCCGCCACCGTTCCGAGGAAGAAGGGGGTGAGCAGCGAGGAGAGAGCGAAGATCCCGCCCGCCAGGCGGCGAGCCTGCAGCGTCTCGAGCCACTTGCGGAACGCAAACGCCGATCCGCGGAAGATGATCCCGAGCGCCGCCAGGAGCAAGGGGATGTAGAGCGTGGTGGCCACCGAGACGAACGGCTCCGGGAATGCCGTCCACAGGTAGACGAGAATGAAGATGAGCCACACATGGTTGGCTTCCCACACCGGCCCGATCGCCCGTTCGAGCAGCGCACGCACCCGGGCGCCGCGCTCTGGACCTCCGGCGAACAGGTCCCACACCCCGGCTCCGAAGTCGGCCATGCCGAACACGCCGTAGGCGGACACACCCACCCAGATGATCGCCAGGATCACGTCGGCCAGGCTCACATCACCACTCCCGGTCCGTACGGGGCAGGAACGTCCTCGCCCCGCGCAAACCGCCGCGACATGAGACGAAGCACGCCGATCGTCACCGTCCCGAGCACCAGGTAGACGGCCGTGGTGATCGCGGCGACCCACACGATGCCCGGCGCGGCGGTGACTGCGTCGGAGGTGCGGACGATGCCGTAGACGATCCACGGCTGCCGTCCGACCTCGGTCGTAACCCATCCGAGCTCCATGGCGGCGATGGCAGCCACCCCTCCGATCGAAGCCAGCCGCCAGAACCAAACCGACGCCGGCAGGTCGCGTCGTCGCCACCAGACCACCGCGTGCCAGAACGCCAGGAGAAGCAGCAACGAACCGAGCGCCACCATCAACTGGAAACTCCAGTGCACGATGTTGACCGGCGGTAGCTCGTCGGGGGGCACCGCGTCGAGTCCCGGCACCACCGTCGACAGCCGCTTGCCGGCAAGCAGAGACGCGACGCCCGGGATCTCGATCCCGCCGACGACCTCGCCGTCGACGAGGAAGCCGCCGAGCGTGAGCGGCGCCCGATCGGTGGTCTCCTGGAGGAGCTCCATCGCGGCCAGCTTCGAAGGCTGCGCCTCCAGCAGCCTGCTCCCGGCAGCATCGCCGACGACGATCTGCAGTGGTGTCGCCAACGAGGCGACCACGAACGGGACGACAAAACCGAGGCGGTGGAGGCGGTCCCGGCGCCCTTTGAGCATTCCGGCTGCATACACGCCGGCGATGGTGAATCCGGTCACCATGTACGCGGCGAGCAGCATGTGGAGGTACTGAACGGCGACGGCCTCGTTGAGCATGGCGGCCCACGGGTCGACGCTCACGATGTCGCCGGCCGCGGTGATCGAGAACCCGGCGGGGGCGTTCATCCAGGCGTTCACCGCGACGATGAAGAACGACCCGGCGAACCCGGCCGCGATGATCGGGAAGAGCGTGTAGTAGTGGATCCGGGCGGGCAGGCGGTCCCAGCCGTAGAGATAGATCGCCAGGAAGATCGCTTCGAGGAAGAACGACACCCCTTCGAGGGTGAACGGAAGGCCGATCACATCGCCGAAGGGACCCATCATCCCTGGCCACAGCATGCCCATCTCGAAGCTGAGGATCGTGCCTGACACCGCCCCCACCGCGAACAGCACGCCTTGCAC
>JANTGE010000063.1 GCA_024763085.1 Acidimicrobiia bacterium | reverse complement strand
GCGAGGATCCGGGTGATGATCTCCGCCGCCCACTCCCAGGAGGACCTGGAGTACGGCGCCGAGGCGTTCGCCAAGGTGGGCAAAGCGCTCGGAGTTATTTGAAGTCTCGGGCCACGGGCCACGGGTCTCGGTCTTCGGGCTTCGGGTCTCGGGCTTCGACGAGCGTAGGACCTCACAGGCTTCGAGCTTCCGGTAGCGTGGCCAGGTGACCCGCCTGTCTGCCCCGCCCATGCCCGACTGGCTCGCCGCCATGGTGCCGTTCGACCGCTACCTGGTCGATGTCGGCGAGCACCGGATCCATGTGATGGAGGTCGGAGAAGGCCCGACGGTGCTATGTGTCCACGGCAACCCCACCTGGGGTTTCCTGTACCGCAAGGTCGCCCAGGCACTGGCCGGGGAGGCCCGCATCATCATGCCCGACCTCGTCGGCCTCGGGTTTTCCGACCATCCCCGGGATTCGTCGATGCACACCCTTGAGAACCACATCGACTGGATGGGGTTGCTCGTCGATGCCCTCGCTCTGTCCGATGTGACGCTCGTCGTCCAGGATTGGGGCGGTCCGATCGGCGTCGGCGCCTTCGTCGATCGATCCGACCGGCTCGCCGGTCTGGTGGTGCTCAACACCGTGTTGAGCGAACCCAAATCAGGATTCAAACCGACTGCGTTCCACCGTTTCGGGCGCCTGCCGGTGATCTCCGAGACGGCGTTCCGGCTCCTCGGCTTCCCCCAGGTGAGGCTGTCGATGGCGCAGGGCGACAAACGATCCATCTCCGGGGCCGTGGCCCGCGC
The DNA here is from genome assembly GCA_024763085.1 of Acidimicrobiia bacterium. Classification (GTDB taxonomy): domain Bacteria; phylum Actinomycetota; class Acidimicrobiia; order Spongiisociales; family UBA4744; genus JANTGE01. The sequence continues at coordinate 8,984 of JANTGE010000063.1, read as the reverse complement.
CTACCGGTATCCGCTGCGGGATCGCCGGTCGAATCAGGCGCCGCTCGCGCTCGTCCGGATGGTCCCCGATTCGATGGATCACCCCTCGGTCCCGGCGCTGCGACGGATTGGCGAGTTCGTTCGGTCCTACCGCGGTCCCGCGGCGATCGTGTGGGGAGACCGCGACCCGGTCTTGGGCCGGGTCCGTAACCACATCGCGTCGATGCTGCCCGAGGCGCCGGTGACCCGGACCCGGGCCGGCCACTTCCTCCAGGAGGAGGTCCCAGTCGAGATTGCCGATGCGGTGCAGAGCGTGCTCCCGAACTAACCGGTTCTGTCGATGCAGTCGAGATCGAGGAGAGCATTGACAGGACTCCGGGAAGGCGATGGCACTAACCTTGCGGCGATGGCTCACCTTCGCCTCTTCGCCAACCTTCGAGAACTCGCCGGGGCGTCGACCGTCGATGTTCCTGGCGACACCGTCCAGCAGGTCCTCGACGAGGCCGTCGCCAGATTCGGCGAACGGTTCCGCGAGAGTTTGCCCACGGCACGGGTGTGGGTCAACGGCGAGCCTGCCGACCTCGCCGGAACGGTAGGCGTCGATGATGAAGTGGCGATCCTTCCACCGGTCTCTGGCGGCTCGGAGGACCCCATGTGGTATCTGGCGCCGCTGGGCGTTGCCGCGCTGCTGCTCCTCGCCAACATCCCCGCCGACCCCGTCTGGTTTCTGACTGCCCTCGTGGCCGCCGGAGGCGTCTGGGCCTGGGACCTCGCGACATGGGGCCGAATCAACCCGGAAGCCGTCCGGATACCGCTGCTCATCTCGGTGCTTGCCGGCGTCCTGGTCACCTATGCATCGGCAGTCGGAGGATCCGGCACGGCCGGGCTCGGCGTCGCCGTCGCGATCGCCGTCATCGTCGTGCTCTCACAGGCGCTCCTCAGACCCGAAGCTCGGGATGTCGTCGACCTCGCGGCTGCCGCCTCAGTCTCCGTCGTTGCGGCACTCGGCACCGGCTCTCTCGTGCTGGCTCGCATCTTCACCCAGCAGGGGCAGGACTGGGTGTGGGCATTCCTCGCGATGATGGCCGTCGCCAGGGCCGTTTCCGGTTTCCTTGCCACCACCGACCGGAACGGTCTCATCGATCCGCTCAGCGGCAGCGTCATCGCCGCCGTTGTCGTGGGCATCGGAGTGGGCCTACTCGTCGGTCTCAACGGATTCGCGATGTTCCTCGTGGCCATCGTTGTGTCGGTCGGGATGATCACCGGCGGCGCGTTCTCCAGCCTCCTTCGCACCGGCGACGTCTACTTCACAGGACGGCTGCCCGGGCTGCTGTCCGACGTCGGCGTCCTCGTCACTTCGGCCGTCTTGTTCTTGCCGATCGCCAAGCTGTTGCTCGCCTGATGGCCCGTCGGCGCCTCGCCGTCTTCGTCGGCGGCGGCATCGGCACCGGGGCCCGAGCTGCTGTTGCACAATGGCTTGCGGGCAGCCTGTGGGCGACGTTCGGGGTCAACGTCGCCGGCGCCTACCTGCTGGGGTTCGTCGTCGCGCGGCTGCGACTGTCGGCGAGGAGCCGAACCACACTGATCCCGTTCATCGGAATAGGGTTGCTCGGAGCGTTCACGACGTTCTCCACCTTCGCGGTGCAGCTCGTCGAGAACTCGCTCTGGCTTGCCTTCGCCTACGGTGCCGGGTCGCTCGCCGCCGGTGTGCTGGCAGCCTGGCTCGGGCTTCGACAAGGGAGACGCCGATGACCTGGCTCTGGGTGCTCGTGGCCGGCGGCCTCGGCGCGGTCGCCCGCTACGAAGTCATCGGCGCCGTCCAGCGTCTCGTCAAGGATCCCCGACCGTGGGGGACATTCGTCGTCAACGTGACCGGGGCTGCGCTCGGCGGCCTCGCCGCCGGGGCGGTCGCCGCCGGCACACTCACGGCATCACAGGCGAGCATCGCCGCCACCGGATTCATCGGCGGCTACAGCACGTTCTCGACCTGGATGGTCGAGACCCTGTTCCTCGCCGAAGGGGGCGGTCCTGCCGGCCTGAAGGCCGGCATCTGGAACCTTGTGGGCACCCTGGTCGTCGGTCTGGCAGCAGCCTGGGTCGGGCTCGCCATAAGATAGGAGGCAGGTATGGAAACCATCGAAGACGGCGCACTCCTCAGGATCTTCATCGGCGAATCCGACGCCTACGAAGGCCGTCCCCTCTACGAGGCCATCGTGCTCATGTTGCGGAAGGAGGGCCTCGCCGGCGCGACGGTCTTTCGGGGTATCGAAGGGTTCGGAGCCTCATCGACGATCCACACGGCAAGAGTGTTGCGGCTCTCCGAAGACCTGCCGATCGTCATCGAATGTGTCGACCGGAGGAGTGTCATCGAACGGGTGCTGCCCAGGCTCGACGAGATGGTCACCGAAGGCCTCGTCACCATCGAGAAGGCCGATGTAAGGATCTACCGCGGCCGCGACGCGTGAGGAAAGACCACGCGAAGGCTTTCCGGATCGGGTAGGTCACGGTACGCTATACCCGCCATGTCCAGGTTGCGGATTGCCCTGATCGCCGTTCCACTCGTGCTGCTCTGGCTGTTCCAGACGGCAGTGCCGGCCGCGTCCGTCACCAAGTCGGAGGTCGATTCGGCGTGTGCCGACTCATCCGAGGCGTTGGCGAAGTACCGCGCGGCCCGAGCGGACGCCGACGCCGCGCAGGATCGCTACGACGAGGTCAACCACGAACTCGAAGATGTGAGTTTGCGAGTCCTGCAGCTCCGAGACCGCATCGAAGACCGTTCGAAACTCGTGAACGAGATCCGTGACCGGGTGGTGGACCGGGCGGTGGAGCTCTACATGAACGGTGGGGCGCCTGGCACCGAGGCGGTGCTGTTCGCCTCATCCATCGACGAGGCCATCACCGGCCAAGAGTTCCTCTCGGCGGTGGCGTCGGACGACATCGCATCGGTCGACAGGCTCGATACGCTCCGTCGTGAGCTGGAGCGGGTCACCGCCGATCTGCAAGACGAGCAAGCTCGGCTCCAAGTGCTCAACCAGGAAGCGGCTACTGCCGCCGATGACATGACGGCGATCATGGAGCAGATGGCGGCCGCCTACCGGCAGATGAATTCGACATGCCGGGACCTCCAGGCGAAGTACGCTGCACAGCAGGCTGCGGCAGCGGCCGCTGCCGCTGCCCGCCGTACCGGTGCGGCCGGAGGTGTCCCCGCTTCGGTGACACCGGGTTTCATCTGTCCCATGGATCCGGGCGTGATCCGATTCCGGAACGACTGGGGTAACCCGCGTTCGGGAGGTCGTACCCACAAAGGCACCGACATCTTCGCTCCGATGGGGCAGCCGCAGTACGCCGTCGCCGACGGGGTGGTTCGCGTCTACGACAACCGTCTTGGTGGACATTCGATATGGTTGACTTCGACGTACGGCACCGCGTATTACTACGCCCACCTGTCCGGGTGGGCTCCGGGTCTGAAGACGGGAGACCGGGTGAAAAAGGGACAAGTCATCGGCTATAACGGCAATAGCGGTAATGCGTACGGTGGAGCCCCTCACCTCCACTTCCAAATCCATCCAAACGGAGGGTCGCCCGTGAATCCGTATCCGACGTTGAAACGAGCCTGCGGATGAAACACCGACGCCGCATCGACATCATGCTCGAGCCCGAGTTCGTCTCCGGTCTCGAGACCCTCGACCTCGACGAGCTACGCGACCGCAAACGGATGGCCGATGAAGTCGAGACGGAGCTCTCCTACTACCGCCGGCTTCTGCACGGCCGACTGGACCTGCTGTCGTTCGAGGAGCGGCGTCGCAGAGGCGAAGAGCAGCGCTCGCTCATCGAAGCGCTCCCCGAAGTCCTCGGCGCAGGTGAGAGTGGGGGTTCAGGGCGGTCTCGAGTTCCGACGGTGTTCGCTCCGGACCTCCCCGACAGTCAGCGGCGGGAGATCGACCAGATTCTCGGTGATGACTTCCTGACCCGTCTCCCCGACCTCAGCGACGAGGAAATCGCCCAAATCCGGGTAACCCTCGAGGAGGCAGAACGCGACATCTCCTCACAGCGGAAGGCGGTGCAGCAGGTAGTCGACACCCTCCACGCCGAACTTCTGCGCCGGTACAAGCAAGGCGCTGCCGACCTCACGATCATCTGATGGTGTCTGCCGCTCTGGAGCCACTCGGCTGATGCTCGCCGAAGTCGTCCGTTCTGGCCTGGTCGAGTCGGTACACGACGGCGCCGTCGCCGTCGTCGATACCGCCGGGCGGCTTACCCACTGGTCCGGAGACGTCGACCGGATCTTCTTCCTTCGTTCGGCATCGAAACCGTTCCAGGCGACGGTCAGCCAGGAGTCGGGAGCGGCGCTCGCTCCCGAGCAGATGGCGCTCGCTTGTGCAAGCCATCGGGGCCGGCCCGCCCATGTTGCGATCGTCGAAGGGATGCTCACGGAGGTGGGACTCTCAGCCGCCGACCTGGAGTGTCCTCCGGATTGGCCGGCCGCCCGCGACGAACGGGACCGGGTCATCGCCGGCGGAGCCAGGGAGCCTCGGCGCATCTGGCACAACTGCTCGGGCAAACATGCAGCAATGCTGCGCGCCTGCGTTGCCCAGGGCTGGCCGACGAAGGGCTACACGGATCCGAATCACCCGTTGCAGCTTCGCATCCTCGACACGATGCAGGAGGTGCTCGAGCACGACCCGGGTCCGGTCGGCATCGACGGCTGCGGCGTCCCGGTGCACCGGGGAAGTGTCCGCTCGCTGGCGCTCGCGTATGCGAAGCTCGGTTCAGACAGCCGGTTCGCGGAAGCCTGGACGGCGATGCATCGCTATCCGTCGCTCACCTATGAGCAGGGATCGGCTCCGGCCAGGATCGCCACGGCGCTCAACGCGGCCGCCAAGGGCGGCGCTGAAGGATCCTGCGGTGTGTCGATCCTCGGCCAGGCGGGCGTCGCCCTCAAGTCATGGGATGGATCGTCCCGACCGGCAGGGCCCGCGATGGTGGCGACACTCGAACAGGCGGGGCTCCTCTTCGACGTGGCCGACGCACGCCTTGCCGACATTCGGACCCCACCGGTCTTCGGTGGCGGCAGGCAGGTCGGCGAGGTCCGTCCGGCGGTACAGCTTCGCGAAAATCAACCGTAGAAGTTGTCGACATTGCCGGTGGATAACTTCCGGTGGATTTGTGGAAAAGCTCCCAACTCGCGTTGGTCTAGGTTGGAAAGCGATAGACAACGATGTCAGAGGTGTCGACCGATCGGGACAGTCGGGTGCTTGACGACCCTCGCCGAATTTCGTAGTCTCGGCGATGCGAGACCCAAGGTGCTGAGACCGCCGCCTGACAGGGGAAGTGCGGGAGGTTGTCCGGTTCCTTGGGTCTCAGCGCGTCTTCATACCGGCCGAGGCGCCGGTCAGTCGTCGAGCCCGAACATGAGCTCACGGAGGTTCACCGGGGTCGTCTGGAAGGTTTCCAGGTCGATCTTCAGTGAAGCGAGCCGCAAGCCTTGCATTCCGTCGGTGACATTGGTGAGGACGAGCAGTTTGTCCTCTTCGTGTTTGAGGACGCCGAGCCCCAGGCAGCGACCAGACCCGTCGTGAACGCCGACCAGCATGTCGGCGAGCCGGTCCAGGTCGAGGCCCGCCGGGAGCGTCGGAGCGAACACGGTTGGGCGCACCTTCCAACGGTGAAGCGGAGGGGCAAACGCCTCGGCAAATCGTTCGGTCCTGCGCGCGGCCCGCTCGACCGGTGAGACGGGAACCACATCGGGGTGCACCCCGACGACATCCACCTCGGCGGAGAAGAACCGGCGAATCATGCCGACGATTGGTTCGATCTCAGAGCCGCGTTGGAGCGCCACGACTCGTTCCGGTCGGCACAGCTCCATCTTGTGGAACTTGAGCGTCTGGCCGGTGACGCCCGAGACGGCACCAGTCGTGTCGATCACGATGAACTCGGCCTCCGTGCGCGCCACATCGACCAGCGTGGCGGTTCCCACGACCTCCTGGAGTACGAGATGCTTCGGGGAGATCGACCCGACGAACCGCATCTCATCGGCCTTGGCGATCGCGTCGAGATCTTCAACGGAGCGTATCCACTTCAGTCCGATGGTGGTCGGCGGACCAACGGTCGTCTGGCCGACGTCGGCGTCGATGTAGGCGGCCGGTCTCCCCAGCTCCGCCGCTCGACGGAGCAGCCTGAGCGCCAGGCTCGTCTTGCCGGTGTCGGGCGCCCCCAGCAACATGACGACTCCGCCCTCATCGGGCAACGTGGCTACGAGTCGGTCATGTTCCGTCTCCGGCATAGCAAGGATGGTAGTGAGGCCGGCGACGGGTTCCGCCGACGCGGAACTTGCGAATCAGGCTCCTCCGGTTGAGACTCGCCGCATGAGTATGGCGATCTCGTTCCTTTCCGACTTTGGTCTCGACGACGAGTTCGTGGGCGTCGTGCATGGGGTCCTGGGCCGGCTGGCGCCGGCAAGCAGGGTCATCGACGTCACCCACGGCGTCGCCCGGGGCGATGTCCGTGCCGGTTCACTCGCGCTGCTCCGGGCCGTGCAGTATCTGCCGCAAGGGGTGGTGCTCGGCGTCGTCGATCCCGGGGTAGGTACCGATCGGCTGCCAATAGCGATTGAGACCGAGTTCGGGTTCTTCGTCGGACCGGACAATGGACTGCTGTCGCCGGCGGTCGCGGTCGTCGGCGGCGCGAGTCGGGCCGTGGTGATCGACAACCCCGAAGTTCGCATCCCGAGTCGGGGAGCCACCTTCGACGGCCGGGACGTGTTCGCTCCGGCGGCTGCGTTGCTCGCCTCTGGAGGCGCCAAATTCGAGGATCTCGGCAGCCCGATCGACCCGGCGGTCCTCACGCCGCAGCTTCTGCCTCTGCCGGAGGTCTCTGAGGGCTCCGTCAGTGGCGAAGCCTGGTGGGTCGATCGGTTCGGCAACGTGGAGACCAACGTGTCCCCTGAAGACCTTGCGGCCGCAGGGATCGCCGAGGGGGACCGTGTGGTCGTGACGGTCGGTAGCCAGAGCCGCGAGGCCCCCTGGGTTCGTGCCTATGGAGACGTCGATGAGGGCCTGCCGCTGCTGCACGTGGACTCCTACGGGATGATCGCCTTGGCGGTGCGTTCGGGGCGGGCAGACCAGTTCTTCGGTCTTGGAGAGGGAACGGCAGTGAGGTTCGTCAAGGACTGAGGGTGGGAGGGGCGCTTGCCGCCGGGGCGGGCTGGGAGGCTTACCTTGTCGAAATCTCAGTTGAACGTGCCTGAGATTCTCTTGTCAGCGGCAAACGCCGTCTCCCGCGGGGGGTTTCCCACCCGCATCGTTTCCTATCGGTCATCCCGGTGGCGACCTTTAGCGAATTCTTCGAGATTTTCTTCGATGGACGGAGGGGCCTGTTCGGCGCGGTAGAGTACGGCCGACCAAGGAAGCGAGCGATGGGTAACAGGCGTCTGATCATCGGGGCGATCACGGGTTTGGCCGTACTTCTCATTGGCGTCGGGATCGCCGCTGCCGGTTCACCGATTGCTGCATCTGTCGGCGTGCTTGTCGCCGTCGTGGGAACCGCAGTCCTCGGTCGCCTCGCGTTGTTTGCCAGCGATCGAGGGTGGACGAGTGCGGTGCTTGCCGGAGCGGTGCTCTGGGCCGCGGTCATCGCCATCCTCGCCGTTCTTCCCTCCTGGTGGGTGTGGATGGTTCAGCCGGCCGGATGGGTGAAAGACGTCACCCTGCTTGGCTACTACCTCATCGTCGCTGTCGTCGGCTACGGCGTGCTCCGTCGCCCCAGGCCTCGCTCGGTCGGACGGCCCAAAGGAGTGTCGGCCTACGGCCGGCCGCTCGTGGAGGGTCGGCCATGACGTTTGTACGAGGGCTCCATCCCGACAAGGTGAAGCGGACCGCGCTCCGTTTCTCGTATACGCTCGGACTCGGCGGCATCTCGATCGGCCTCACCGGCGTGCTGGTACTCACCGGCGTGTTGCTCGCCTTTGGCTATCGACCTACCACTGCCGCCGCCTACGTCGATACGCAGGCGTTCGGTCAAGCAAGCTATCCCCTCTTTCTCCGCAGCCTGCACGCCTGGTCTGCCTACCTGCTGCTCGCCGCAGCGTTTCTCCACCTCGTTCGAGTGTTCTATCACGGCGCCTATCGGGACGATCGCCGGTGGAACTGGATGGTGGGTGTCGGGCTCTTGCTGCTCGTATTCTTCGGTCTCGTGACCGGAGCGGTCTTGCCGTGGGACGAAGCAGCGATGGCCGTCCTGGCGCTCTTCGGGGCCGTCGCCGAGGCGGTCCCGTTCATAGGTTCCTGGCTCCGAGGCGCGCTCTTCGGCCCGACCGCCGACGCCGTCCTGCTTCGAGCTTATGTATTCCACGTCCTGATCATTCCTGGCCTGCTCTTCGCCGGGGTCTTGATCCACGTCTGGCGGGTCCGGCGTGACGGTCTGTCCGGTCCGGGGGAGTCATGAGCGTGCCTGAAGAGCTCCGCCGTCGCATGGAGGCAGCCAGGGCCAAAGCGCTCGGCGAGCCGGTCGACCTTCCAGGCGTCGCTTTCGAGCCGGAACCACCCAATGAACTGCCACCCGGCGTCGAACCCGAGACCGGGGCTCCGCCGCGACTTCCCGAAGACCTCGCCGAGCGGGAGCGAGCGGCACGCGAACAGGTATTGAACTCGCTCGAACCTTTCGAACCGGTGAAGAAGGTCCCGAAACCGGAGGAGCCCGACATCGTGAAGGCGGCCCGTGCCGCGGCGGCGGCCCCTGCTGCGGCTCCGGCGCCTGAGGCGCCGATCCCTGCCGAAGCGCCGGTTGCCACGGAAGCTGCTGCCACGCCTGCAGGTGCGGCACCGGCGTCGATCGAAGAGTTGGCTGAGCAGGCCGGCATCCCGTTGAAGTTGTTTAGGCGGTCGTTGGAGGCCAAGGCGAAGGCGCGTGGGGTGTCGGTGGATGAGATCGTGGCGGAGATGACCGGTGGTGCAGCCCCGGCCGCTGCGGCGGCTCCGACTCCTGAGCCTGCTCCTGCTGCGGCTCCT
>JANTGE010000062.1 GCA_024763085.1 Acidimicrobiia bacterium | reverse complement strand
TCGATGCTCGAGTTGGTGGCGTTGGCGTAGGCGAGCGAATCTCGCGGTACTTGGGCTCGCTGCGCTCGCCCGTATCGAGTACCGAGTATCGGGTATCGCGAGGTGAATCGGTGGCAGGACCGCGGGGCGGGCGTGGGCTCGCTGCGCTCGCCCGTATCGAGTATCGAGTCTTGGGTATCGCGAGGTGAATCGGTGGCAGGACCGCGGGGCGAGAGCGGGACCAGAACGTCCTTCTCCAACCCAACGTCGGTAGCCATGTGCGCAATCCTTCCCCCTGCGGAGGGGGAAGTGGCCGAGGCGGAGCCGAGGTCGATGGGGGTGTCTCCCAGATCCGCAATGTGTTCTGAGTTCCGGGCTACCCAGACGACAGCCCCCTTCTGCCGAGCACGCACATCCCTACCCCCATCGGCGTCGAGCGTCAGCTCGACGCCACTTCCCCCTGGAGGGGGAAGAATGCGGTGGGAGCCCCCGGACGCCGCTCGGAGACGAAACGGTCTCCAACCCCAACCAAAGATCGACGCCAATGAGCGAATGCTTCCCCCTGGAGGTGATCTGTCGCGGTTTGTGTCCGACGGTTGGTGGTTGTGTTGGGCGCGCCAGCGGCGCATCCTTTCTGGTGTCGTCTAGGAAGGAGCGCCGCTGTGCGTGTTGATCAGCTGATCGGTTCTCATCGTATGCGTTTGATGGCGGTTGTCGAGTCGGCACCGTCGATTCGGGAGGGTTGCCGCCGGGCGGGGATCCACCATTCGACCTATTACGAGTGGCTGCGTCGCTTGGAACGGGACGGTCTGGACGGGTTGACGGCCCGTCCGGCCCGCACCAGAACCAAATCGCCGGCGAGGATCCGCCTCGAGGCCGAAGTGGTCGCATTGGCGTTGGCGAACCCGCCGTGGGGTCCCCAACGGCTGTATTTCGAACTGGTCCGCCGCCAAGTGCAGGTGGGATCAGCATCGCAGGTGTGGCGCATCCTCAAAGCCCACCGGCTGAACCGTCGCGTGTTGCGCTACCGCACCCTGGCGGTCGCAGCCGGTCTCAACACCGCCGACACCGTCCTAGAGACCCGAAGGGGGTCTCGACGCCGTATCGGACACCTGAACGCCGACCAACCCGGCGACCTGGTCCAAATGGACTGTTTCCAGATCGGAGCGTTGAAAGAAGCCCGCATCGGCGCCGGCAAGAAACCCGGCATGGTCTGGCAATACACCGCCATCGACGTGGCGTCGTCGTTCACCTGGGCCGAACTGCACACCACCGCCCACAACCCGTCGGCGCTGCACACCAGCACCCTGGCGATACGCGTCGCCGAAGACCTCACCCGATGGGGATGGCACTGGAAGACCGTCACCACCGACCGAGGCAACGAATTCGTCGACCACCGATTCGGCGACACCATCACCAACCTCGGGGTCGAACACCGCTACATCGCCCCCGGCCGACCCCAATCCAACGGCAAAGTCGAACAAGTCCAAAACACCATCCTCCAAGAATGCTGGAAACCCGCCTTCGTCACCTACACCCAACCCTCCATCGGAGGCCTACGCGCCGACCTCACCGACTACCTCAACTACTACAACACCACCCGCCCCCACACCGGCAAATGGAACCAAGGCCAACCACCCGCAACAATCATCACCCCCAACAACGGAAACCAACCATGACCGTCGCCCCAATCGCGCAACCCGACACCTGGAGGGGGAAGCATTTCTGTGGGGGACCCCGACGGCTTCTCGGGGGCAGTACGGCGTCTAGTCCCAACCGGCCATCGACCCCAATGTGCGTAGTGCTTCCCCCTGGAGGGAGAAGCATTTTGTGGGGGACCCCGACGGCTTCTCGGAGGCAGCACGGCGTCCAACCCCATCCAAGGACCGACCCCAATGTGCGCAATCCTTCCCCCTGTGGAGGGGGAAGTGGCCGAGGCGGAGCCGAGGTCGATGGGGGTGTTTCCAAAAGGGGTTCTGGGTCGGTGGCGGCTAGCGGCGGTGTTGCGACGAGTACATCCCTACCCCCATCGGCGCCAAGAGCCCCCTCCGCCCCTGCGGGGCACCTCCCCCAACGCTCGGCCCTGGGGGACCTCGCTGGGGGAGGAAACTGGTCGCTGCGTTCGCTGAGGGGGGTAGGCGTTCACCTTGTTTGCTGGGGAACGCTACGGTCCCATCCACTCATGGTTGGAGATTCGGAGATCGCCGTCGGCGGTTCGCACGATCCGGAACACACTCACCCCTTCCGAGTAGGACTCGAACCCGTTGTCTGTGATCTGTCCAGGCTCTACGACGAGGTAATACGCTCCGGAACCCAAGGACTGCTCAACCACGATAGGTGTACCCACGGCGCGGACCTCCCAGCCAGGTGGGAGCGAGTTGACGAGTCCGGCGATCTCGGCCGGACCGCTCCACGTGCCACCGCTCGAAGCGTGCCGCTGCGCCAACTCCGCCGCTCGGGCGCCGTCATGGGCGTTCCACGCATCCAGGTAGTCGTCGATCAGTACCTGCACGTCCTTGGGGACCGGCGAGCTCACCAGATACCAGGTGGCACCGGCCGCGATGATGATCAGCAGCACGACCAGGCCGATGATGAGCCATCGGTTGGTGCGCTGCAGCGTTGTGAGTCTGTCGGTTGTGGTCATGGGTTCCCCTCTCAATGGTCGATACCGCCACAGGACTGCGGCAAGGGCGCCGGCGGCGATCGACGCGGCGACGATCACTGGCAGCATCCAGAGCTCGTCGGTGACCCGTCCGGTGACCGATGTCACCGACGGGCCGATCGCCTCGGCGTTGCGGAGGATCATCTGGGCGGTCAACGCGGCGCCGATGCCGACGAGGACCGACGCCGCCGCCGTCGCCATGATGCGGACAGGACGCAGGAACGCGAAGCGGGGCCCGTGGCGCACCTGCACCTGGGCGAGGACATCGTCGACCGATACCCGTTCGACGACATCGTCGAAGTAGCTGCGCAGTTCGTCCCGAAGGTCAGACATCGGCCACCTCCAACGCCGTCCGGAGCTGCGTCAACGCCCGCTCCACATGGGTGCGGACCGTCGACCGGGATATCCCCATCAGCTCGGCCGCCTCTCGTTCCGTCCATCCGAGGGCATGTACCAGCACCACCGCAACCCGCTGGTTCTTCGTCAGCGACTCGAGCGCCGCTGGCAGACCCGGTTCGAACCGGCGGTCGTGGTGGGTCCGTTCGGGAAACCCGACCTTCGGCCGGCGGAACCGGCGGGACTTCGACTGGCCGACCCGGTACAGGTAGCCGGCCGGGTTGTCCATCCGGGACAGCTTGTCCCAGTGCTCCCAGGCGTACACGAGCGCCTCTGACGTCGCTTCGGCCCCCACTTCGGGTCCGTAGGCGGCAGCCAGCGCGTACGACAGTTTCGGTTCGGTCTCCTTCACGAACCTGACGAACGCCTGCTCGTCGTCGCTGTGCATCTCCCCTCCTCCGACCAAGAAGACCATCGAGGGGCCGTCTTGGGCGACACGGATAGTGTCTCACGGAACCCTGCCGGCGGCTAGAAGCAATCGATTGCCGCCACGGACCGTGACGGGGCGCGTAGAGTCGAACCATGGCAGAACGTCCCTCCTCATGGCTCGTCATCGTCACCTCGGCCGTCGCGTTCGCCGTCGGCTACCTGCTGTCCCGGCTCGTCTACCTGACCGGCCTCGCCGCCCTCGGCTGGATCGACGGTTCCCAACCGGCCATGTCCGCAACCGAAGTGACCTTTGGATCGTCGCCGCAGAACCTGGTGTTGGCCGGCGGGTTCCTCGCCGTGGTCGGCCTCGGCGTCGCCCTGGCGTTCGTCTTTCCGGGACCCGGCCCCTACGGGGTGGCCCGCATGACCGTGCTGTGGACGATGCTGCACCTGTTCCGAGAAGGCCTCCAACTGCTCATCACCGGACCGTTCCTCGCCGACAGCCCCGGAGCGACTCTGCTGGCCGCGTTCGGTGTCGAAGGGTCGACACCATCGATCATGGCCGGGATCGCCGCGGTGGTGCTGCTCGGCGTCACCATGCTGACGGCCGGGTCGTTCATCCGGTTCGCCCCATCCAAAGCCGTCGTCGAGACGCGCAGTGGCCGGCTGCGGTTCGTGCTGCTCTCTGCCGGGATCGGATGGCTGGCCGGCGGGCTGCTGGTCATTGCGACGCTCAGCCCTGACCCGACCCTCGCAACCGGACTCATCGTCTCTGCGGTCATGGTCCTGGTGCTGATCGCGGGAGCATCGATCGCGACGCCGCCGGACAAGTGGACGCCGACCGAACCCGACGTCCCGTGGATCCCGGTGGTGCTCCTCGGGGTGCTCGTGTGGCTGTTCCGGTTCGTGCTCGACACGGCGGTACCGATCCCGCCCTGGAGATGAACGGGACAGACGCCCTATTGTTCTCACCGGGAGCAAGCAGGTAGCTTCTGCGGCCATGGGTGCGCGGATAGAACACTGGCCGGTGGTGCGATCCTCGGTCGTGCTGTTCAGCGTCGGGTTCCTCGTCGCCCGGATGATCTATCTGCTCGGGTTGTTCTGGATCGGCTACCTGGAAGCCAACGACCCGGTCCTGACCGCCACCGGGGTCGTGTTCCGACAGGCCGGCCTGCCGATCGGCTACGCCGGCGGGATCATCTTCGCCCTCGGCGCGGCGATCGTGCTCACCTTCATCTATTTCAGTCCCGGACCGTATGGGACCGCACGCATGGCGGTCCTGTGGACCGGCGTGCATCTGTATCGGGAAGGCCTCCAGGGGCTCGCAGCAGCGCCGTTCACTACCGGCGGCGAAATCGACCACCTCTATCAGGCATTCGTCACGCCTATCGCGGTGCAGGTGCTCTTGTCGTTGGCTGTCACGGCGGGGCTACTGGCGGTGGCGGTGTGGACCGGAGCCGAACTGGTCCGGTTCAACCCCGACCCTCACCTGACCGCGGAACGTAGACAGCGTCTCATCTACCTGGCTCTCGTCGCCGGGATGCCCTGGGTCGTCGGTGCCATCATCGTGGTGGCCACCCTCAGCACCAACCCTGGCCTTGGCATCGGCCTGATCGTCGCCGGAGCCGCGATCCTTGGCGCCCTCGCTGCCTCCAAGGTGCCGCAGCGATGGCTGCTCGTGCTCGCCGGCGTCCCCTGGATCATCGGCGGGATCATGACCGTGGCCACGTCCGGCGACGATCCTGGCCTCGCCGTCGGTCTGCCGGTCTCCGGTGTCATGACGCTGGCCATGATCGGGGCGGCATGGTGGGACCTTCCATCCGAGTCCGACGAGCCGGTCACCCAGGATCCCGTCACCATGCCGCTGCTCCTTCTGGTGCTCATGGTGGTGCTGTTCCGCTATGGGATGGCTCAGGGCGCCGCCGTCAGCCTCTGAGTCGCTCCAACCAGCCTGCCGCCACCGCCTCGAACGGCTCTTCGCGGCGCTCCAGCGCCAGGTAGATGGCTGCTGTGGCGGTGCGGGCTCCGTCGACGAGCCTCTGCGGATACGAGCGGGAGACCCGATGGTCGTCGAACTCGTCCTCGTCGAGGATCTCCACGGTGCCGTCCTGGCGGCGGACCACGTCGAGGTCCAGGTCGAACATCGTGACCCGATCGGGTCGCTCCCACACCGCCGGCGTCACGATGTCGACATACACTTCGATGTCGTCGTTGGGACCGTTGTAGATGAGGCTCCACCACCGGTCAGGAGCGATGAGGAGGACCGCGTCACGGTTCATCGTGCGTTCGGCTTCGTGGCCACGCTGCATCGTGGCACCCGTGGGGATCGCCAACCATGCGCCAAACTCGTCCTCGCCGAGCTGGAACGTGTCAAGTCGCCAGTGCAGCAGGTCGGGGTATTTGAAGTATTGAACGGTGACCGGCATGGGAGTCTGAGGGTAGCGTGGGGGTGGTGGGAGCCCTCGCCGATTTCGTCAGCGCCGAACTGGCGACCCGTGCCGATCGGGAGCGGGCACGGCAGATGGCCGGCTACATGAAGACCGTCCAGCCCTTCTACGGTGTACCTGCGCCGGAACGGCGAGCGATTCTCCGGCGAGGACGCCGGCGGCACCGAGTCACCGACGTGTCGGCGCTGCGGGCAGAGGCCGTGGCCCTGTGGGAGCGCCCGCACCGGGAGGAGCAGTACTGCGCCGTCGACCTTGCCGTTGCCGAGCGGCGATGGATCGGTTTCGACCAGCTCGACCTGTACCGCAGGTTCATCGTCGAAGGCGCCTGGTGGGACTTCGTGGATGTGGTGGCCGCCAAGCTGGTCGGTCAGGTGCTGCTCGACGAACCGGAGCTGATGTGGCCGATCCTCGATCAATGGATCGAGGACGACGACCTGTGGCTGCGACGAGCCGCGCTTCTCGCCCAGCTGAAACACAAGGACCGCACCGATCCGGAGCGTCTCTTCGACTACTCCCTTCGTCGCTCCGGGGATGCGGACTTCTTCATCCGCAAAGCCGTCGGCTGGGCGCTGCGGGAATACGCCAAAACCGACCCGGAAGCCGTGCGACGGTTCCTCGATGAACACAGCGACGCGCTGTCGCCGTTGAGTGTGCGGGAGGCCGGCAAGCACCTGCGCTCGCTTCGCTCGCGGTACTGAGTACTGGGTACTGGGTACGGGGTGCTGCGTCTCGGGTCGTGGATTTTGGGTCTTGGGTCGCAGCACGGCCCTACTGCTGGACACCCGCATCCCAACCCCCATCGGCCCCAAGCATCAGCTTGGCGCCACTTCCCCCTGGAGGGGGAAGTATCCCGGAGAGGGAAGTGGTCGAGGCGAAGCCGAGGTCGATGGGGGTGTCTGACAGAAGTCTCGGGCTTCCTCAGTCGCCCAAAGGAACGTCCCCCGGTTGCCCGGGGGACGCCGTCTTGGTACTCGATACCTCGTGCTGCGAAGCTACTCCACCGTCCAGGTGCCTGCCGAGCGGATCAGCTTCGACAGGTCGCCGGGTCCCTTCTTCGCCTTGGCGGTCTCGATCTGGTCCCGCAGCAGGTCCTCGTAGACGTCACGCTGCACGTTGCGGAACACCCCGATCGGCGTCGGGCCGTGCGGTCCGTGCGACAGGCGGCTCAGGGCAAACGCATGGGCTGGGTTCACCGCGTACTCGTCGTGGACGAGGATCTGTGACGGGTCAACCGACGCCGTCGGCACGACCTTGGCTTCGCCACCGTCCATGACGACGGCATGCTCACCGTCGGGACCGAACACGATCGGTTTGCCGTGCTCGAGGTTGATGCGGTTCTGCACCCGCTCCTCTTTGCCGGTCAGTTCCCGGAACGCATGGTTGTTGAACACGTTGCAGTTCTGGTAGATCTCGATGAACGCGGCACCCCGGTGGGCATACGCCTCCATGAGGACTCTCTCGGTGAGCTTGCGGTCCATGTCGATGGTGCGAGCCACGAACGATGCCTCGGCGCCCAACGCCAGGCTCACCGGGTTGAACGGCCGGTCGAGCGAGCCCATCGGGCTCGACTTGGTCACCTTGCCCTGCTCAGACGTCGGCGAATACTGGCCCTTCGTCAGCCCGTAGATCTGGTTGTTGAACAGCACGATCTTGATGTTGACGTTTCGCCGCATCGCATGGATCAGATGGTTGCCGCCGATCGACAGAGCGTCGCCGTCGCCTGTCATCACCCACACGGACAGTTCGGGGTTGGTGATGGCCACACCGGTGGCGATCGCCGGTGCACGTCCGTGGATGCTATGCATCCCATAGGTGTCCACATAGTACGGGAACCGTGACGAGCAGCCGATCCCCGACACGACGACGAATTTCTCTTTCGGCAGGCCGAGTTCGGCGAACACGTTCTGCACCGAAGCGAGGATCGTGTAGTCGCCGCAGCCTGGACACCAGCGGACCTCCTGGTCCGACTGGAAGTCTTTGCGGGTATAGGTGAGGGTTGCTGCGTCGCTCATGCGAGGATCTCCCGGATCTTGTTCTCGACGGTGGATACCCGGAACGGAAGGCCGGTCACCTGGTTCAGTCCGATGGACGGCACCAGGTATTCGGCCCGGATCATGCGCCGAAGCTGGCCGGCGTTCACCTCCGGGATGAGGATCTTGTGGTACTTGACGAGGAGGTCGCCCAGGTTGGCGGGGAACGGGTTCAGGTACCGGAGGTGCGCCATCGCCACCTTCAGTCCATCTTTGCGGACCCGCTTCACCGCAGCTTTGATCGGCCCGTAGGTCGAACCCCAACCGACCACCAGCAGTTCGGCGTCCTCATCGCCCTCGATCTCCTGTTCGGGGATGTCGTCGGCGATGAGCTTCACCTTCCAGGCCCGCAGGTCGGTCATCAGCTGGTGATTGCCCGGGTCGTACGACACGTTGCCGATCACCTCTGCTTTCTCCAATCCGCCGAGGCGATGTTCGAGGCCGGGCGTGCCCGGCTTCGCCCACGGGCGAACCAGCGTCTCCGGGTCACGGAGATACGGCATGAAGCGACCTTCGGCGTTCGGTTCGGTGGCGAACTGGACGTGGAGGTCGGGCAGCTCGTCGATGACGGGCAGGCGCCACGGCTCCGAACCGTTGGCGATGTAGTTGTCCGACAGCAGGATCACCGGCGTCATGTGCTTGAGCGCAATCCGCGCCGCCTCGACGGCGACGTCGAACGCGTCGGAGGGTGAGCGAGCCGCGAGGATCGGCAGCGGTGCCTCTCCGTGCCGCCCGTACATGGCGAATAGCAGGTCCGCCTGCTCCACCTTCGTCGGCAGACCGGTCGACGGGCCGGCCCGCTGCACGTCGACGATCACCATCGGCAGTTCCGTCGAGATCGCCAGCGACACCGTCTCCGACTTGAGCGCCAGTCCAGGACCGGAGGTGCCGGTGACAGCCAGCGCACCGTTGAACGCGGCGCCCAAAGTGGCTCCTGCAGCAGCGATCTCGTCTTCGGCTTGGAATGTCTCCACACCGAACTCGCGGCGAGCCGCCAACTCGTGGAGGATGTCCGACGCCGGGGTGATCGGATACGACCCGTAGAACAGGGTGAGCCCTGACCGCTCGGCGGCGGCGATGAGACCCCACGCCAGCGCCGTGTTGCCGGTCACGTTCGTGTACTCGCCCGGGGCGAGCTTCGCCGGCTTCACCCGATAGGTGTGCTGGAAGATGTCGGTGTTCTCGGCGTAGTTGTAGCCGCCTTTGAACGCCGCGATGTTCGCCGCGGCGACTTCCGGCTTCCCTTTGAACTTCTCGTTGATCCAGTTGATCGTCGAGTCGAGGCCCCGGTTGAACATCCAGGCGAGAACGCCGAGAGCGAACAGGTTCTTGGACCGGAGTGCGTCCCGGCTGCTGACGCCGGTGTCTTTGACCGCGTCTTTCGTGAGTCGTTCCATGGGGACCCGGAAGACCCGATATCCCTCGAGCGAACCGTCATCCAACGGGTTCGACTCGTAGCCGGCCTTGTGGAGGTTGCGCTCTTCGAAGGCGTCTTCGTTGGCGACGATGATGCCGCCCTGCTTCAAATCTTTCAGGTGAGCTTTCAACGCCGCCGGGTTCATGGCGACGAGCACGTCGGCTTCGTCACCCGGGGTGAGAATGTCGAAGTCGGCGATCTGCACCTGGAACGACGACACGCCGGGGATCGTCCCGGCGGGGGCCCGGATCTCGGCCGGATAGTTCGGGAACGTCGCCAGGTCGTTGCCCAGCAGCGCCGAATCGGTCGTGAAACGGGTTCCGGCGAGCTGCATGCCGTCGCCGGAGTCGCCGGCGAAGCGGATGATCACCTTGTCGAGGTCTTCGACCTCATGGGGGATGGTATTCGTGTCGGACACGACGGGATCCTTTCGGGTTTCACAGACGCCGGCGAACCGGCGCGCGGCGAGTCTACCGCTCGTGGCGATTTCC
>JANTGE010000061.1 GCA_024763085.1 Acidimicrobiia bacterium | reverse complement strand
GAACCTGCGAAACCTTGACTTCGGACCGAACGGTGGAACACTGGGGGTGTGCCGACGATCCTCAGATCCCGCATCGCCATGGTGCTCATCCTGGCGGTCTTCCTCATCCCGATCGCCACGTCGTCGCTGCGTGGCCTCAGCCATGTCCTCACCTGCGAACAGGAGGTCTCGGCTCCCTTCACGGTGGTCGTGTCCGAGGACGGATCCGCCATCGTGGTGAGTTCGGCGACCGGTACCGACACCGCGGGTACGCTCTGCGGGGGGCTCCGGGTGGACATGAAAGCCGGCACCGTGCACGACGGCAGGCTCGACTTCGAAGTTCTCGTCGGCAACGAGTCGGACTTCCCCTGGCAGGGAACGATCGACCTGTCGCTGGATGAGACCGGCATTCCGGTCTCTGTCGGCCGGGTGGAACCCGGTGAGGTCGCCACCGAGACGGTGAGTATCCGCCTTCGCCCTGGCACCTACGAACTCGACGGCACGCTCCTCGTCGGTCCGTAGGAGCAGACTCCGCTGTCCCACCTCCCGGCTACGCTGCGACCTGTGACGTCCATCAGTCTGCGAGCCCAGGTGTTCGAGTTTCCGGCCGACAAGACCCGGATCATGGGGGTCATCAACCTGTCCCCGGAATCCCGCACCGCCCATACGGTGGCGAGGAGTCCCGAAGCCGCGCTCGAGATGGCACAGCGGTACCGGGACGCCGGGGTGAGCATCATCGATCTGGGCAGCCAGTCGTCGCACTTCGAAGCCGAAGAACTCGGCGCCGAAGAGGAGTTCCGACGGCTCGAGCCGGCGCTCCGGATGCTCGTCGATCACGGATTCGTGGTGTCGGTCGACACGTGGAAACCGCCGGTCGCCGAGGCGGCGCTCGGAGCCGGGGCGGCGATCATCAACGACACGGGCGGTCTCACCAATTCGGCGATGGTCGACCTGGTGGCAACGACCGGTGCCCCGGCGATCCTCACCTATGTGGAGGGCGCCGACCCTCATCGGGTCGGGAACCTCGAGTTCGTGGAGGACAAAGCGACCCAGATCGCCGAACGTCTTGAACCTCGTATCGAAGAGTTGCACCGTGCCGGCGTCACGAACCTCATCGTCGACCCGGGCATCTCGATCAACTACCCGAGCGACTATGCCGAATACACACGCCAACAGTTGAGGGTCATCCGGTCGCTCGACACGCTGCGCCGGTTCGGTCATCCCGTCCTCATCCCGATTCCCCGTAAGCAGGAGATCGGCAGGGTGGCCGCCTACATCACGATGGCGTTGGAGTACGGCGCCGACCTGATCAGAGTCCACGAC
The DNA here is from genome assembly GCA_024763085.1 of Acidimicrobiia bacterium. Lineage (GTDB taxonomy): Bacteria > Actinomycetota > Acidimicrobiia > Spongiisociales > UBA4744 > JANTGE01. The sequence continues at coordinate 8,861 of JANTGE010000061.1, read as the reverse complement.
ATCGATCTCGCCTGCGACCTGGCCAGGCTCTTCGACCGACTATGAAACCGATCGTGCACGTCAAAGGACCGTCTGACGCCGGGCCGGGGGAGCGCAAGGACATGCTGGACCGGGCTCGCCGTCTCCTCGAGCAGGCCGGGGTGCAGGACATCGTCCGCGTCGACGTTCCCGGCCGCGGCGCAGAAGAACCCGGTGACCTGGGTAGTTTCCGGCCGGGCGTCGAACCGATCGTTCCCGCGCTGCAATCCGGCTCGCTGTTCGGGGACCGGCTCGGTGTCAAAGTCGTCGACGCCCAGTCCCTTCAGAAAGCCGAAGCCGAAGCGATTGTGGAACTTCTCGAGGCGATGGACCAGAACGCCGTCACCGTGGTGTTCGTGTCGGCAGGTGCCCTCCCGGCGCCGCTCGCCAAGACGGTGCGTTCGCTCGGCGAGACCGTCGAGGTGGCGAAGCGTCGTGAACGGGACGCCAACGAGTGGCTGTTCTCCGAAATCAAACGACGCCGATTGCGCTTCGAGCCGGAAGCGGCGGCGGTGATGTTGCGCAAGTTCGGATCGGACATAGCCGCCGCCGAACAGGCTCTCGACCAGCTTGCCGAGACCGAAGGGACCGTCACGGCCGCCGACGTCGAGCGGCGCTTCTCAAATCGGCCAGACGAGCCTGTCTGGTACTACGCCGACGCCGTGGCTGCAGGCGACGTGGGGCAAGCGCTGCGACGCCTTTCGGACTTCCTTACCCACGGGCATCCGCTTCAGCTGCTCGCGTTTCTCGAGAACGATCTGCGCAGGAGATCGCTGGCGGCACTGGCTCCGAACCAGGAGACACTCGGCGAATGGCTCGGCCAGTCGGCGGGTGCCTATCCGGTGAAGAAGGCGTGGCGGGCGCGCAGTCAGGTCTCAGACTCGTCGCTTCGGCGTGCCCTCGACGCGTTGGCGCGTGCCGACAAGCTGCTGAAGACACAACCGGACGATCTGCATCGCCTGACGTTGGAGCGACTCACCATCGCCCTCTGTCAGTGGTATGGGCGACGAGGGCGCTAAGACCGGCTACTCACCGAGGAGCGTGCGGACCCGCTTGGTAAGGCGTGCTTTTCTGCGAGCCGCAGCGTTCTTGTGGAGCACACCTTTTGCCGCGGCCATGTCGATCCGCTTCTGAGCGAGACGCAGGGCAGCTTCGGCAGCCGCGGCATCTCCTTGCTCGGCGGCTTCCATCGCCTGCTTGGCTCGAGTCTTCAACTCTGTACGCAGCGACTTGTTGTGCACCCGGCGCTTCTCGTTCTGCCGGTTCCGCTTCATCTGTGACTTGATATTGGCCATGAGACAACCCAAGGGGAGGGGGATTCGGACGGGCGGAAGCCTAGCAGTACCCCGAACACAGGTACAATGCCGGGGCTTGATTCGCAACTTCAGCATCATCGCCCACATCGACCATGGGAAATCCACGCTCGCCGATCGGCTCCTCGAACGCACCGGTGCCATCAGCGAGCGCGACATGCGCGCCCAGGTGCTCGACACGATGGACCTGGAGCGGGAACGCGGCATCACCATCAAAGCCCAGGCTGTCCGACTGGACTATGAGGCGTCCGACGGCCGCCGGTACGTGCTGAACCTGATCGACACGCCTGGACACGTCGACTTCAGCTACGAAGTGTCACGGTCACTTGCCGCGTGTGAAGGCGCGGTGCTGCTCGTCGACGCCGCCCAGGGAGTGCAGGCGCAAACCCTCGCCAACGCGTACCTGGCGATCGACGCCGGCCTAGAGATCATCCCGGTTATCAACAAGATCGATCTTCCGGCCGCCGAACCCGAGCGCGTCGCCGACGAGGTGTCGTCGATGCTCGGAGTCGAGCCTGGGGACGTGCTGCGTGTCTCGGCCAAGACAGGTGAGGGAATCGATGAGCTCCTGGAGCGGATCGTCGCGGAGGTTCCGCCCCCAGGAGGGGATCCCGACGCCCCGCTGCGGGGCCTCGTGTTCGATTCGTACTACGACTCGTACCGCGGGGTCGTCTGCTACGTCCGAATCGTCGACGGCGCGATGGGCACAGGAGAACCGGTCGTGTTCAAAGCGACCGGCGAGCGACACTCTGCAGCCGAGGTCGGCGTGGTGACACCGGCGGCGGTTCCAGTAGCTGAGCTGGGTGCCGGCGAGGTCGGATACCTCATCACCGGAGTCAAAGACATCGCCCGTATTCATGTGGGCGACACCGTGACCTCTGCTCGCACGCCCGATGTCGAGCCGCTGCCCGGATACGCCGAGCCGAAGCCGATGGTGTTCTCCGGCCTGTTTCCGTCCGACGGCGACGATTTCGAACGGCTCAGAGAGGCACTCGACAAACTGCGACTCAACGACGCCGCGCTCGTCTACGAACCGGAGACCTCCCGGGCACTGGGATTTGGGTTCCGTTGCGGGTTCCTCGGCCTCCTGCACATGGAGATCATTCGGCAACGGCTCGAACGAGAGTATGACCTCGATCTGGTTGCTACGGCACCGTCGGTCGCCTACCGGGTGATCCTGACGGACGGGTCCCAGGTGGAGATCCGTTCCCCGGCCGACATGCCGGACCCGTCGAAGATCGAACGCACCGAAGAGCCGATCATCAAGGCGCTCATCATCAGTCCCTCCGAGTTCATCGGCACCGTGATGGAACTGGCGCAGAGCCGGCGAGGCGTTATGGAGCATATGCAGTATCTGACGCCAGAACGGGTCGAGCTCACCTATCTGCTGCCGCTCGCCGAGGTGGTCTTTGACTTCTTCGATGCCCTCAAGTCAAGGACGAAAGGATATGCGTCTCTCGACTACGAACCGGCCGGGTACCGCCCCGCAGACCTGGTGCGGGTCGACATTCTCCTCAACGGCCAGCCGGTGGATGCGTTCTCGACGATCATCCATAGGGACGAGGCGTACGCCTACGGCAAACGCATGGTGTCCCGACTCCGCGAGCTGATTCCACGGCAGCTGTTCGACGTGCCGATCCAGGCGGCCGTCGGATCTCGAATCATCGCCCGTGAGACGGTGAGGGCCAAGCGCAAAGATGTGCTGGCCAAGTGTTACGGGGGCGACGTCAGCCGCAAGCGGAAACTGCTCGAACGGCAGAAGGAAGGGAAGCGCCGCATGAAGATGGTTGGGTCGGTCGAGGTGCCGCCCGAAGCATTCATCCAAGCGTTGCAGGTTGACGAGGAGCGATGATCCGGCCTGATGCTGCGCAGCTGGCCGACGCCGCAGGTGCTGAGCGTGCCGCCTATGTGCATGTTCCCTTTTGCCGGCGTGTCTGTCCGTATTGCGACTTTGCGGTGGTCGCCGGAGTCGATCACCTGACCGAGCGGTATGTCGACGCCGTCGTGGCCGAAATCGAGCGGGAGCCGACCTGGGGGCCGCTGCACGCCGTCGCGTTCGGCGGTGGCACACCATCTCGGCTGTCACCTTCACAGTTGGAGCGAATTGTCTCGGTGCTTCGAGATCGCTTTGGTCTCGTCGATGGAGCCGAGGTGAGCCTCGAAGCGAACCCGGAGGATTGGCACGAGGGGTTGGGAGACCGTCTTGCCGCCGCAGGATTCACCAGAGCTTCGCTGGGGGTCCAGTCGTTCGATGAAGACGTCCTCGCTGCCCTCGGGCGATTGCACGGCTCGGGAGAGGCCATTGCCGCGTTTGGCGACGCCAAAGCCGCCGGCCTGTCGACCAACCTCGATCTCATCTTCGGCACGCCTGGCGAGACGCTGGAACGGTGGCTGGCGACCGTCGAGGTTGCGGTCGCGTTGAATCCGGATCACCTGTCGGTCTACGCCTTGACGGTTGAACGCGGCACCGAACTGAGCCGTGCCGTTGCCTCAGGTGCCCCGGCGCCGGACCCGGATCTGCAGGCTGCAATGTACGAGGCGGTGCTCGACCGGGTCGGACTCGTCCGGTACGAGGTGTCGAACTTCGCCAGGCCGGGTCACGCCTGCCGGTACAACCTCATTACGTGGGCCCAGGGCGAGTATGTGGCGTTTGGCGCCGCGGCTCACCGCCATCGCGACCGGGTTCGGCGACGGAACGTCCGGCGGATCGATCGATATCTGGAGCGGGTAGAAGCCGGAGCCTCGCCTGTCCAGGGGGAGGAACGGCTCGACGCATGGGGCCGCGAGGTCGAAAGGGTGTTCCTCGGATTGCGTCGAGCCGCCGGGGTGACGGCCGGTTGCGCAGGCACCGCCCTTCTCGAGTCGCCGGCCGGTCGGCGACTGCTCGACGCCGGTGTGATCGGCAGACGGTCAGGGCGGTTGGTCGTGACGAATCCTCTGCTGACCGACGAGGCGAGCCGTGCGGTCTTAGCACTCGAAGAGGTCGACTGCTAACGTATCGGCTATGGATGAGCGCAAGGCGGAGGTTCTCAGGGCCCTCGTCGAGGAGTACATCACCACCGGCGAGCCGGTGTCATCCCGTGCCGTCCTGGAACGTTCCGGCCTCCCGGTGTCGTCCGCGACGATCCGCAACGACCTCGCTTCCCTCGAACGAGAAGGGTATGTCGTTCAGCCGCACACGTCCGCCGGCCGCGCGCCGACCGCCAAGGCATACCGCTTCTATGTCGATCATTGCTCTCCGGCGCGGCTTGGTCCGTCGACACGCGCCCGCATCCAACGGTTCTTCGCAAACTTCCACCAGGGACTCTCCGAACTGTTGAAGTCGACCACGGAGCTGCTGTCGGATATCACCCACTACCCGGCGATCGTGGTGTCCCCAGGATGGGCGATCGAACGCATACGCGGTGTGCATCTCGTGTCGCTCGGGCCGCAGGTGTTGCTCGCCGTGCTCGTCTCGAATCGAGGTCGGGTCACCCAGGAACTGCTCCGCCTCGAAGAAGACGTTGCCCTGACCGACGTGGCCGACGCGGAGCGCGCCCTTGCAGAACTGTTCGACCGGGGGCCGATTCGGGAGGCTGTCGGGGAGGTCGACGCAGTCTGCGAACAGTTGCCGCTGCCGGTCTCTACCCTCGTGCGTGAGGTCGTCGACGCCGTCGGGCGTGTCGAGCGAGAGCAAAGAGATGTATTCGTCGCCGGAACGAGCCAGATGGCGAAGGTGTGGGAAGACATCGCTGCAGTACGGAATGTCCTGGAGTTGCTCGAGCGGGAAGCGGCCGTCATGTCCATCCTGTCTCGAGCCGGGAGTGGCATCCTCATCGGCGAAGAGTTGCCGGTCGACGAGGACGTCGACCTGGCGGTGGTGTCGACGACCTATCAGATGGGGGCCGGTGAAGGCGCCGTAGGCATCATCGGACCGATGCGAATGGACTACCGTCGGGCCATCAGTGCCGTCGAAGAGGTCGGCGATACCCTCGAAGAGAGCCTCGGGTCGTAACCAACACTCATGCGCAAGGACTACTACGCCATTCTCGGGGTGTCTCCCGATGCGGACAAGGAGGAGATCCGGCGGGCGTTCCGCAAACTCGCCCGTGAGACGCACCCGGACGCCAACCCCGACGATCCTGCTGCCGAGCAGCGCTTTCGTGAGGTTGCCGAGGCATACGAGGTGTTGTCCGACCCGGACCGTCGACGAGCCTATGACCACGGGGAGCAGATCGATCTGTCCGACCTGCTCATGGGCGGATTCGATGACCTGCTGCGGTCGGTATTCGGTACCGGAGCCTTCGGGTTCGGAGGGAGGCAGGCACGACGTCGGGGACGGGATCTCTCGGTTCGAACCTCCATCACGCTTGCCGACGCCGCGTTCGGCACCACCGTCGACGTGACCTATCCGGCCGTTGTCGCCTGTGCTGCCTGCAGCGGGACCGGCGCCGCTCCTGGCGCTTCGGTGCAGACGTGCGGGCGATGCGGCGGCAGCGGCTCGATTCAGGTGACGCGCCGGTCGTTCTTCGGCGCGATGACGACCGTTGAGACGTGTGGACGGTGTGGCGGCAGCGGGCAAGAGGTAACGCAGCCGTGTCCGGTGTGCGGTGGCCACGGCTTGGTGCGTGGCGAGCAGCACATCAACGTCGAGGTTCCGGCCGGCATCACCGACGGGGCGAGGCTACGGCTTGCCGGACGGGGTGACGCCGGGGGGCCCGGCGGCACCAACGGCGACTTGTACGTCGAAATCCGGATCGAACCCGACGACCGGTTCGAGCGTGATGGCGACGACCTGGTGACCCGGGTGCCGGTCTCGATCGTGCAGGCGACTCTGGGCGCCACGGTGCAGGTTCCGCTCATCGACGGCAGCGAGACCAGCCTCGACATCCCGCCTGGCACGCAGCCGGGCGCCGTGCTTCGCGTCGAAGGGGCCGGTATGGGTCGGCTGGGACGGCGAGGACGTGGGGACCTGCGGGTGGTCGTCGACGTCGAGGTACCGACGAAGCTGTCGAAGGAAGAGGACCGGCTGCTTCGCCGCTACGCCGAGGAGCGGGGCGATGCGGTTCGAGCCAAGCGCCGATTCCTGTGACCCGACACATACCGCACCTCTACCTCGAGCCTCCGTGGTCGGACGGTTCTCTCCGGCTGCCGGTGGCCGCCCTCCGTCATCTTCGCCAGGTGCTGCGCCTCGACGACGGCGCGCCGCTTTCGTATACGGACGGTGCCGGCACCGTCGGGAGAGGAACCTTGGAGGGAGGATCGGTCGCTCGAGGCGTCGAGAGCACGGTCGCCCGTCCCCGACCCAGCGTTGCAGTTGCCGTTGCCCCGCTCAGGAAGACCGACCGGAACCGTTTCCTGGTCGAGAAGCTCGCTGAGCTCGGGGTCGACGAGCTGATCTGGCTCCAGACCCGGTATGGGTCTCGGACGCCTCCCCGTGCCGACAAGGCGACTGCCTGGGCGATCGCCGGGCTGGAACAGTCCCGGGGAGCGTGGCGGATGGCGGTCAACCCGAAGCTGACGAGCGTCGACGAGCTCGCAGGCCGCCTCATCGTCGCCGAGGCGGACGGAGGCAGGGTAGAGATGTCCGAGGACGATCCGACGGTGCTCCTCGTCGGGCCCGAAGGCGGATTCGCCGATGGTGAACTGCCGCCGCTGCCCCGACTGGCCCTGTCGGATCGGGTGTTGCGAACCGAAACCGCCGCGATCGTCGGTGCTGGCCTGCTCTGCCGGACAAGGGGTGACAAGTCACGTTCCGTCCTGTAGGATGACCACAGAGAGTGGTACCTGGCGGGAGCACTCTGAAACGGTCGGCGGTCGGGGAGGACGGTTGATGACCGAGGCAAACTACAACCAGGAGGTCGGGCGCCGACTACGCGCCATCCGGCGGCAGAAGGGCTTGTCGCTGCAGGATGTCGAAGAGATGTCCCGTTTCGAGTTCAAGGCGTCGGTGCTGGGTGCCTACGAACGAGGAGAACGCTCCCTGAGCGTTCCACGGCTGTTCCGCCTCGCTGCCGTCTACGGGGTGCCACCAGAGCAGTTGCTTCCCGGAGCCGACCGGCCGGTCGCCGTGGAGTGGCGCAGCGGCGGGATCACCATCGACCTGGAAAAGGTAGAGCACGCCGAGAGCACCACCGCTTCGATCATCGAACGGTTCCTGCGCGCCATCCAGCTGATGCGACAGGACTTCAACGGAAAAGTGCTGACGATCCGCCGCAGCGACCTCCAGGTACTCGCCGGCCTGATCGAAGAGACTCCCGAAGGCGTCGGAGGCCTGCTCGCCGAACTCGGCCTGGCCGACAGCGGTGGGAACTGAACCGAGGCGAGTCGAGGTCAAAACACTCGGCTGCCGGCTCAACCAGGCTGAGTCCGACGAGCTGACCATCGCACTGGCCGACCGCGGCGCCGTACCCGGAGGCCGCCCAGATGTCGTCGTGATCAACACGTGTGCGGTCACCAGTGAAGCCGCGGCAGCCTCCCGAAAACTCATCCGCCGGACCGTGCGGGAGGCGCCCGACGCAGAGGTTGTCGTGACAGGATGCTACGCCGTCGCCGAACCGGAAGCGGTCGCCGCCATCGACGGAGTCGACCTCGTCATTTCGGAGAAGGAACAGATCCCTGCCCGGGTAGCCGACCGCCTCGTCGGCCCACCGACAGAGCCCAGATTCCACACCCCACGATTCGATCTGAAGGTGCAAACCGGATGTGACGAGTCGTGTACCTTCTGCATCGTGCCGACGACTCGGGGAGGACTCTCGAGTCGGAGCATCCCCGAAGTGGTCGAGTTTGCTCGTCGGCTCGTCGGAATGGGTGGAAGGGAACTCGTCCTCACCGGGGTACACCTCGGCAAATACGGCTACGACCGTGGCCGGCCAGGCGAGCTCCTCGATCTCATTGCCGCGCTGACGGAACTCCCCGAGCTCGAACGTATCCGGTTGTCGTCGATCGAAGCGTCTCAGGTGACCGACGAGCTGCTGGCGTTGATGGCAGCGGAACCGAAGCTGTGCCGCCACCTGCACCTGCCACTCCAAACCGGAGACCGTCACGTATGGGAGAAGATGCGGCGCCCAGGAACCATCGACGGGTTCTTGAGGGTGGCCGAACGGGCTCGGGCGAGGATCCCGGAGCTGACGATTACCACCGACGTGATGGTGGGATTCCCCGGTGAAGACGAGGAAGCGTTCCTCAACACCCTTGCCGTCATCGAACGGGTCGGGTTCGAAAAGCTCCATGTGTTTCGGTATTCGCCCCGTCCAGGCACGCCGGCTCGGGTGATGCCGGACCGGAGTCATCCGGACGTTCTCAAAGACCGGTCGCGTCGCCTTCGCGCGGCAGGCGCCCGGATCAGGAGACGATGGTTGGACGGGTTCGTCGGCCGCACCGTCGAAGTGCTGATCGAGCAGGTGAACCGGACGGTCGGCGGCAGCCCGGCGTTGTCAGGGCTCACCGACACCTACCTTCGGGTTCGCACCACCGGGCCTCCGGCTTTGGTCGGTCGCACCGTGCCCGTTTTGGTAGGTTCGGTTACCGAGGAGAGCGTCGAAGGAGTCA
>JANTGE010000060.1 GCA_024763085.1 Acidimicrobiia bacterium | reverse complement strand
GTCGTCGAGGAGCGCAACGGCATCGAGGGAAGCGTCCCGCAGCGCGTCCACGCCGAGCGCCTTCGCAGCCCGATCGCACTCTGCCCGACGCTCGTTGTATGCGGATGAGATGAGGCGTCGTCTGGTGCCAGTGTCCAGGATGACCACCGTCACGCCGGCAGGCAGCGGCACATAGGTTCGCTCCAACGTACGGCAGTCGACGAGCTGGGCGTGTCCGGCCCGACTGGTCGCAACGGTCAGCTGGTCCATGATGCCGCTGTTCAAACCCACCCATTCGTTCTCGGCCCGCTGGGCGAGTCTGGCTGCTTTCACCGGATCCCAGGGAACACCCGAGATTGCGGCGAAGGCTCGGGCAGCGCCCAACTCGATCGACGCCGAAGAAGACAACCCCGCGCCGACGGGGATGTCGGAGGTGATCCACCCATCCCACCCCTGGAGCTTTCCACCGAGAGCCCAGGCGACGCCCTTGAGGTACTCGGCCCATGCAGGGCCACCGGGGCCGAGCCGATCCAAGTCGAACTCGGCCCTGCCGAACCCGGTCGACTCGACCGAGACGATCCTGTCGGAGCGGGCCGCGATGGCCAGGTAGGTCGCCTGCTCGATGGCCATCGGAAGGACGAACCCGTCGTTGTAGTCGGTGTGGCCGCCGATCAAATTGATACGGCCAGGAGAGCGAACGACGAGCTCCGGTGGCCGACCGAAACGCGAGGCGAACTGTCCGCTGACGGAGTGGCTCATAGCTTGTGAACTCTACCGGCCGACTGCATTTGGCCTGCTGTACTACTGCTAGCTTGAAGGGGTAATCCCTCAGGAGGAGGAGAGGTATGTATCGACGCAAGGGACTGCGGCTGTTCGCGGTTGTCGCCGCATTCGCTCTCATCGCCGCAGCGTGCGGTGGTGGCGGCGGGGAGACGACGACCACCGGCGGTGAAGGCACCGGCACGACCGCCGCGGCCGCATCCGAAGTCGAAGTGTTCTCGTGGTGGACAGGCGGCGGAGAAGCAGCCGGCCTGGAAGCCATGATCAAGGTTTTCAACGAGAAGTATCCCAACATCAAGTTCGTCAACTCGGCCGTAGCCGGCGGAGCCGGTACCAATGCCCGGGCCGTGCTGGCTTCCCGTCTCCAGGCGAACGATCCGCCGGACAGCTGGCAGGGTCACGCCGGGTGGGAGCTGATCGGCACCTACGTGGCCGCCGACCAGATCGAACCGCTCAACTTCCTGTATGACCAGGAAGGCTGGCTCGATGTCATGCCGGACACGCTGATCCCGCTCATCTCGAAGGACGGGAACATCTACTCGGTGCCGGTGAACATCCACCGGGCCAACGTGCTGTGGATGAACCCGACGGTGCTGTCCGACAACGGCATCTCGGTACCGACGACGCTCGACGAGTTCTTCACCGCGCTCGACACCCTCAAGGCCAACGGCATGGACGCTCCGTTGGCGATGGGTGAGCAGTGGACCTCCATGCACCTGCTGGAGACGATCATGCTGGCGTCGCTCGGCGCCGACGGATGGAACTCGCTGTGGGACGGCACCGGAGACTGGAGCTCTGCCGAGGTGACGAAGGCCCTCGAGAACTTCGCCAAGGTGCTCGACTACACGAACAGCGACGCTTCGGCGCTGTCGTGGCAGGACGCCGGCCAGCTCGTCCTCGACGGCTCGGCAGCGTTCAACATCATGGGTGACTGGCAGGAAGGCTTCTTCCGTGAACTCGGAAAGACGCCGAAGACGGACTACGACTGGGCGCCGGTTCCCGGCACCCCAGGCACCTTCCAGTTCCTGTCCGACAGCTTCGTGCTGGCCAAGGGGGCGCCGCATCGCGATGCAGCGATCGCCTGGCTGACCGTCGCCGGCTCCCGCGAGGGCCAGGACGCGTTCAACCCGGTGAAGGGTTCGATTCCGGCCCGCAACGACGGTGACCGGAGCTTGTACGGCGAGTACCTGTTGTCGGCGATGGACGACTGGGCCTCCAACACGGTGGTTGGAAGCCTTACCCACGGAGTGGTGGCGAACGACTCGTGGAAGTCCGAGATCGACACGGCACTGGGTCTGTTCCTGTCGAACAAGGATGTTGCAGCCTTCCAAGATGCCCTCGTGGCGGCTGCCGCAGCTTCGCCGAACCAGTAGACCCGAGAGCTAAGGTGGACCTGCCGTCGATAGGCGGCAGGTCCGCTTTTGCGAAAGGACACCGATGACGGTTGCGGTCAAGGAGTCCCGTCGGCGGAAGAGGTTCCGTTTCGACAAGGACAAAGCGATCGGTCTGGCGCTGGTGACTCCGTCGATTCTGGCGGTGATGGTGTTCGTCTACGGGTTCATCGCGTGGACGCTTCGGGTCTCGTTGAGCGCATGGAAGGGACTGCTTCCCGACTACACCTTCGTCGGTCTCGACAACTTCAGGCAGCTGGCCTCGGATCCCCGTTTCCACATCGACGTCCGCAACACGGTCATCTTCACCGTCGTCTTCGTTGGTGGCTGTCTGATCGTCGGTCTCGGCACCGCGCTCCTGCTCGACCAGGGCATCCGGGCGGAGGGATTCTTCCGGAGTCTCTACCTGTTTCCGATGGCGATCTCCTTCATCGTGACCGGGGTCGTTTGGCGCTGGTTGATGAACCCGGCTCAGGGTGACCGCATCAGTGGACTGAACCTGCTGTTCGACAAACTTGGTCTCGACTTCCTTGTAAATACCTGGCACGCCACCCCTGGCTGGGGAATCGCGTTCGTCGCGATACCTGCGATCTGGCAGATGTCCGGCTACACCATGGCGCTGTACCTCGCCGGACTTCGGGGCGTCCCCGAAGCGCTGCGAGAGGCAGCCAGGGTCGACGGCGCTACCGAACTCCAGGTCTACCGCAAGGTCGTGCTTCCGTTGATCCGTCCGGTGACCCTGTCGGCACTGATCATTCTGGGCCACATCTCGTTGAAGGTGTTCGACCTCATCGTGGCGATGGCCGGTAAACAGGTGCAGCTGGACGTGCCGGCGATCTACATGTGGACGACCACCTTTGACGGGTTCTTCTTCGGACGTGGAGCCGCTATCGGTATCGTGCTGCTCGTCAGCGTCGCCGTCCTCGTGGTGCCCTACCTCGCCTACACGTTGCGGCAGGAGTCGGGACAATGACGCAGACTCGAGCCCGCGCCTGGATCTACATCCCGCTCATGTTTCTCGCGCTCTTCTATCTCGTGCCGATGTTCGTCATGCTCGACACCGGCTTCAAGAGCTTCGATGAGGTCAGTCTCCGCACGATGTGGGACCTGCCGAAGTCGCTCGCTTTCGACAACTTCGTGGCAGCCTGGGAGGCGCTCTCGCCGAACGTGATGAACTCGTTCAAGATCGTCGTTCCGGCGGCGATCCTGTCGGCATCCCTGGGGTCGATCAACGGCTTCGTGCTCGCCAAGTGGAAGTTCAAGGGCGCCAACGTCGTGTTCCCGCTGCTGCTGTTCGGCATGTTCATCCCGTATCAGAGCATCCTGATTCCGCTCGTCGAGTTCATGCAGTCGGTCGGGCTGTCAGGTTCCATTCCAGGTCTGATCTTGACCCACATCATCTATGGCATCCCGATCACCACCCTGATCTTCCGGAACTACTTCGCGACCGTGCCGGAGGACCTGATCGAGGCCGCGAAGATCGACGGCGCCGGCATCTGGTCGACCTATCTGAGGGTCCTGCTGCCACTGTCGATTCCGGCCTTCGTCGTGGTGCTCATCTGGCAGTTCACCGCGGCATGGAACGACTTCCTGTTCGCCGTGGTGCTGACCGACAACACGAACTGGCCGGTGACGGTGGCACTCAACAACATGGCCGGCAGCCAGATCATTGCTTGGAACGTTCAGATGGCAGGGTCGTTCCTGGCGGCGCTACCGACGCTGCTGGTCTACATCTTCCTCGGCCGGTACTTCATCAGAGGCATGATGTCGGGGGCCCTCAAGGAGTAACGGCCGCGAGGTCCCAAGGACACTCGATAGTGTACGCGTCGGTGAACGGGGTTGGTGGCGGTGACCACCAGGCGCTTGTTCAGTAGGCGCCACGCCCCGTGACCACCGCCGGAACTGTTCTGAGAAGGATGGAAGCGTCGAGCATGGGGGACCAGTTGGCGATGTACTCGATGTCCATCGCTACCCACGTCTGAAAGTCCAGATCTGATCTACCGCTCACCTGCCAGATGCAGGTGATACCAGGTTTCACGAGCAGACGCTGTTTTGCCCACCGGTCGTACAGCTCAGTCTCGGCCCGAAGCGGGGGCCTTGGTCCCACCAGACTCATGGTTCCGGCCAAGACGTGGAACAACTGGGGGAGTTCGTCTATCGAGAGTTTCCGTATGACTCTGCCAACAGGCGTGATCCGAGGATCGTTGCGGATCTTGAACACGGGTCCGTCGGCTTCGTTGAGGACCACCAGGTTTGCCAGTCGTTCATCGGCGTCACGATACATCGACCGGAACTTCGCCATTCGAAACGGTTTGCTGTTCTTTCCGACGCGTTCCTGCCAGTAGAGGATCGGGCCGCGAGATGTGGCCGCCACCAGGAGGGCTGTGATGAGCATGACTGGAGAGAGGAGCACGATGAAGAACAGCGAGCCAAGGATGTCGATCACCCGTTTGATGACCAGGAGTTCGTCGTCCGCACCCAGCAGCCCCTCGTCTGACCCGAGGAACCTTCGCGTGCTGACGGTCTCGCGAATGTCGATCTGGACGCCGTTGCGCAGATCGATAACGATGTCTTGCTCAGATACCTTGTTCGCTTCTGGCGCGGTTTGCTCAAGCGCCGGAGCGGTTACGTCGGTGATACGCCTCGCCATGTGCCCAGCCCGCGAGGGCTGCCTCCCAGTTAGCCCCGTTGCCGAAGCCCCGCCGCGTCACCCGCGGTCCATGACCTTCGGCCTTTTCCTGCCACCAACCTACGCGCCACTGAGCGTGGTCGCAATAGGCCGAGCAGCCCAATTCTGGAACCTCCTCATCGACTAGTGCCTGGAACGCTTCGATCAGGCCGGGTGCGACGGACGGACGTTCAGGTCCAATTGGACGGCCCGCCTTCGGGGGTGAGCAAAGCCAAAGAGGCGCCCAGGGCTGCGATGGTGCTCGCGATTTCCGGAAGGTAAATGGGGTTCATGGCGATCACTGCGTCTACCGGTCGGTCTGTGAGGACATCCGGGGACTTGATTTCGAGGCCGGATCCCGGCAGGAAGAGCCCCTGCTTCATCGGGTTGATGTCGATCGCGTACTGCAGCGGTGCGGTGTACTCCAGAGCAGAGAGGAACCCGACGGCTTTTGAACTCGCGCCCCAGACTGCCACGGTTCGTCCTAGGTCAGCACTGGACCGAAACCAGTCGTTCCAGCGGTTGACAGATGCTCGGCTCAGAGCTTCGAATCGGCCGGCGAGTGCGAGCATCTCATCAGCCGATGTATCTTCCCCCGAACCGGCGACGGGGTGGTCGATCCGGGCTTCGGCGAGGAGGTACTGGTCGGCGTAGCCAAGCCGGACGGATACTTCAGGGAATCCGACCCGACGCAGAAGGGCGGTCAGGCTGCCGGCAGCGAAGTAGGCGGCATGTTCGTAGTAGATGTCCCAGAACGCCCCCTCTCGGAGGATGCGGGTGACGTCAGGAACTTCGATAAAGAGGACGGATCCAGGTCGCTTGCGGGCAGACTTGGCGAGGAGTTCGGCGAATCGTCGAACCGGACCGATGTGTTCGAGGGTGTGGCGACAGGCGATGAGGTCTCCGGTCAGGTCGGTGGTGTCTTCACCGTAGAACTCGCGGAGCACCGTGATCCGTTCGTCGTCGGCAGGGGAGAGGCGCCCGGGCACGTATGCCGGATCGATACCGGTCCCGTTCATGGTCCCGAGCTCACATGCTCGCGCGAGCCACTCGCCCTTGCCGCATCCGATCTCGAGCAAGTCCTTGCCCGCCAGGTCATACGTGGCAATGAGGTGGGCGATGGTTTCGTCCACGAACGAGCGGAATGTGGGTGAGCTGCCCTGGCTCTCTTCGTACCCCTGGGTGTAATCGACCAGGCTCGGGTCGAACAAGTCGTTCTGAATGAATCCACATCTGGGGCAGACCGAGAGGCGCAGTGACCCTTGGGGAAAGGCCTCCGCTTCTTCGAAGGATGTGACGATGGCGCAGCTCGAAACCGGGACGTCCGGGCTGGCATAGAACGGTACGGTCTGACCGGACTCACATGCCCGACAGAGACTCACCCGAGCACGGCCTTTCTGGCGTAGAACGCCTCGGCAAACCCTTCGGGTGCGCGACACTCGAGGCCACGGATCGTGGCGATGGCCCGGAATAGGTCCTCCGTGTACCAGGGTTTGTCACGCTGGCTTGGAAAGGAACCCATCAGGTGGTGGATCTTGTACTGCATCGCGTCCGAAGAGAGCGGAACATAGAGATTTGGTCGTCCCAGGTCGGCGTCGTACTTCGGGATCTCATACTCGAAGATCAGGTGGTCGCGGAAAAGTTGGAGGGCGAGTTCGGAGACAAACCGATGGTCTTGGTGGAGGTCGTTGCGTGCCGGGGCGAAGACCACATCAGGGCTTTCGTCTGATGTCGCCTCTCGCAAGAAACGCTTCACTTCCGCCGCCTGGTAGGGGAGGAACCCGTCGGGAAAAGCTCCGACGGTGACCTCGGTCTTGGGGCCGAATGCCTCATGTGCGCTGTCTTGCGCTTCCTTCGCGCGCACCGGGTCGCCCGATATGACGACGAGGTGGAGGTGTGTGGGCTGCAAGCGGATGAGGGTGCCGAGACAGCCGATTTCGATGTCGTCGGCGTGGGCCCCTATCGCGAGGACTCGTTCTATGGGACGGCTGAAGCCGAGGGTGATCATGGTGACTCTGTCTTCCAGAGTTCCCAAGGGGCTTGCTCCCCAGCGGTCATCTCTTCGAGCTGAATCTTGTCCTTGAAGGTGTCCATGGGCATCCAGAATCCGTCGTAGGGGTTGGCGAACAGCCTGCCTTCATCTACGAGGCGCCCGAAGGGCTCGCGAACCAGGTCTTCTCCGGGGCGAAGGTAATCGAAGATCTCATGCCTGAGAACGAAGTAGCCGCCGTTGATCCAGAGGTCGGTGGTCCGGATGGGTTGAATGCCGGTTACGCGGTGGTCATGGTCGATCTGGGCCACGTGGTAGGAGAGCGGTGGCTTTACGGCGAGGAAGCCTGCGATGGCGCCGCTGGATTGGAACGCCGAGACGTGAGCGTCGTGATCGAGGTCGGTCAGGCCGTCCGAGTAGTTGGCCAGGAAGACATCGTCCCCTTCGAGGTACGGCTCGACCCGTCTGAGGCGTTCGCCAACCGTCGAGTCGAGTCCCGTGTCCACGAACGTGATCGTCCAGTCGTCCATGTCGGAGCCGAGTAGCACCTTGTCCTTGCCTCCGTTCTTCAGCACGAAGTCGTTCGATTCGGCCTCCTCGTAGTGGAGGAAGAAGTCTTTGATCGCATGGGCTCCGTGGCCGAGGCAAAGAATGAAGTCCTTGTGTCCGAAGTGGGCGTAGTACTTCATGACGTGCCACAGGATCGGGCGGGCTCCGAGGGGCACCATGGGTTTCGGCACCTTCTCGGAATAGTCGCGGATTCTCATTCCTTTCCCGCCGCAGAACAGAACGACTTTCATTTTGGGCTTCCTAGTCAATGATCTGAACTTCTGGGATCGGAATCACGAACTTGCCACCCCACTCTCGAATGTAGTCGAGTTGCTCCATGATCTCGTCCTTGAGGTTCCAGGGCAGGATCAGGACGTAGTCGGGCTTGGTCTCGGCGATCTTCTCGGGCGGGAAGATGGGGATGTGCGTCCCGGGAGTGAACCGTCCATGCTTGTAGGTGCTGCGGTCAGCCGCATAGTCGAGGAAGTCGGTCCTGATGCCGCAATAGTTCAGCAGCGTGTTGCCCTTTCCGGGAGCCCCGTACGCTGCGATCGAAGCGCCGCTTTCTTTGGCCTCGATGAGGAACTGCAGCAGCTTCCGTTTGGTCCCTTCGACGTTCCTTCCAAAGGACTCGTAGGTCGTCA
This sequence comes from Acidimicrobiia bacterium, assembly GCA_024763085.1. GTDB lineage: Bacteria > Actinomycetota > Acidimicrobiia > Spongiisociales > UBA4744 > JANTGE01. Next base: position 2,256 of record JANTGE010000060.1, on the reverse strand, counting down.
GGTCGAAGAGCCCCGCCGTCCGCTCGCGTTCGAGCAGCTCGTGCACACGGACTGAGACCGGTTTGGTGTCGTCTTCCGAGTGTCTTCCGAAGATGCGAAGAGAGCCTCCGTGCGTCCACAGTTCCTCGACGTCGAACAGGGTCAGGCCATGGGCGGCGAAGACCTCGTTGACCGTTCCAAACGAGAAGTAGGAGAAGTGCTCGTGGTAGATGGTGTCGAACTGGTTCTCTTCCATGAGTCGGAGAAGGTGGGGGAACTCGATGGTGGTGATGCCATCGGGAGCGAGCAGGATCTTGATTCCCTCTACGAAGCTGTTGAGGTTCGGCACCTGGGCCAGGACGTTGTTGCCGAGGATGAGATCTGCTCGGCGTCCGTCCTCGACGAGCCGCCGAGCGAGGTGCTCGTCGAAGAACTCGACAAGGGTCGGCACGCCCTTGGTGCGCGCAGCTTCGGCAACGTTGCCGGCAGGCTCGATGCCGAGGCACGGAACACCTCGCTCTACGAAATACTGCAGGAGGTAGCCATCGTTCGAGGCGAGCTCGACGACGTACGAGTCCTCTGTGAGATCGAACCGGTCGATCATCGTCTCGACGTAGGACCGTGCATGTTCGAGCCAGGCATCCGAGAACGAGGAGAAGTAGGCGTAGTCGTCGAAGATCGACTCCGGGCTGACGTACTCCTCGAGTTGTACGAGGAAGCAGCGATCGCATACCCAGACCTTCAGAGGGTAGAAGGGTTCCATCTCATTGAGTTGGTCTGCAGTGAGGAAGGTCTCGCACAAAGGCGACATGCCAAGGTCTACGAGAGTGTGTGTCAGGGGTGCATCACAGAACCGGCAGGTGGGGGATGTCATCACAACCACCTCAGGCTTGTGTCGAGCCGCTGCTCGGCGAGGAGCTTCTTGAGGTGCTTGATGCGAAGGTATCGGTCGCCGGTGAACGCCGCCTCATCCAGTCCAACTTGCTGGAAGGCATGCATGAGCTGGGCCACGCCTCGCTCGACGGTCCAGCTGGGCTCAAACCCTGGCAAGCTCGTCTCGATCTTCGAAAAGTCGACCCGGTAGGTGCGGATGTCGGCGCTGCCACCGGGTGCAAAGGTGACCACACTGCCGGGAACGACCGAGGCAACGATCTCGGCGAGGTCCTTTACCTGGTAGTTCTCACTGGTGCGGCCTACGTTGAACGGTTCGTCGTGGATGACATCTCGCGGTGCCTCCAAGGCCGCGAGAAACGCACGGCACACGTCTTCGATGTGAACCTGCGGCCGCCAGGGCGATCCGTCGCTCTTGATGAGGACCTGTCCGGTGGTGACGGCCCATCCGGTCAGGTTGTTGACGACCACGTCGGCTCGAAGTCGTGGCGAAACCCCGTACACGGTGGCGTTGCGAAGATAGACCGGGCTGAAGTCGTCTGAGGCGAGCGAGGCCAGATCCTGTTCGACGAGGGCTTTGCTCTCTCCGTACGGTGTCACCGGCGCAAAGGGAGCCGACTCGTCGACCAGGCTGCCGTCGGACGCGCCATAGAGGCTGCACGACGAGGCGAAGAGAAACCGCTCGACGCCCACCTCACGCGCCAGCCGCGCCAGCCGAACCGACGCTCGATGGTTGATCTCGTAGGTGATCTCGGGGTTGAGGTCTCCAAGGGGGTCGTTCGAGAGCGCTGCCAGATGCACGATGGCGTCGAAGCCCTCGAGGTCGGTGGGTTCGACGTCCCTGACGTCCTTTCTGATGGCGTTGCCTTCGGCCGGCTCTTCCCCGAGGGTGCAGCCCTCGAAAAGGTAGGTGTCCAGTCCGACGACATCGTGGCCGGCGCCGCGCAGGAACGGGGCCAAGACGCTTCCGATGTACCCATTGTGTCCGGTTACCAGTACCCGCATGGCCTCCCCGCCCCTGGCTTCGATACCGGCAATATACCGCAGGCTGCGACCGAGAGCGAGAAGTTTGGCACGGAGCGTGGCCGGGGCGATCCGTGGCCGTGCGGTACGCTCGCGTGATGAACCGTCGATCTTTCGCCGGAGCGGTCGCTGTGCTCCTTCTGTTCTCGGCGTGTGCGCCACCGCCCAGGGTCGAGTGGGACCGCCCCCCTGGAGTCGACGCGACAGTGTGGGTTGCCTCCAACCTTGCGGAGGCCGACGCAGCACTCGCCGGCATCACTCCAATCGATGTGTCTGGTGGGGTGGTGGTGGTGCCGGGGGATTCGTTGCAGGGGTTGGTGGATGCGTATCCGGCGGGGACGACGTTTGTGTTGTCGGCGGGGG
>JANTGE010000059.1 GCA_024763085.1 Acidimicrobiia bacterium | reverse complement strand
ACGATGGGGATCTCGGGGCGCGCCAACTCATCGAAGGTGCCGACCGCAAGCACGGCACCGTCGTCGATGAGGACGGCGTCGCCGACCACGCCGTCGGCGGTGCGGACCCGATCAGCCGCCAGAAGCGTCGGCACGGAACCTTCCTTCGTGGACCACCTCGTCGAACGGTTTGCGTCCGCCGGGCAGTGTCCGCCGGGCCCGAAGCTGCCGCTCGGCTTCCATATCCGGATAGCCGAAGGCGATCGCGTAGCGACACCCGTGGTCCTCGGGGACACCGAGGGTCCGCTTGGCGCAGGCCTCGTCGTGCAGCGTGATCGGGCACGAGCCGACACCCAGGGCGGCGGCGGCGAGCATCATGTTCTGGGCGGCTCGCCCGATGTCGAAGTCGTAGCCTTCGGGCAGTTTGACGAGGGCTACCCCGAGCGTCGCCCGTTGCAGCGGCACCGTGAAGTTGCCGCACTTCGCCAGGTCGAGACGGGATGCCTCATCTCGCAGAACGACGAAGGCCCACCGCTGCGTGTTCTTCGAACTGCCGGCCCATCGTCCGGCGTCGAGGATCTTGTGGACGACGTCGTCAGGAATGGGATCGGGCAGGTAACTGCGGACGACCCGCAGGCCGGTGATCAGGGAATAGGGATCCTTCACGGTGCCTCCTCAGGGATCGAGATCTTCTAGGGCGTCGTCGAGGAGACGACGGAACGGGTCATGATCGACGCCATTGGACACGATGAAGTGGTCGTCGTACGGGGTCGACGGGCTGCCCCGCCTGTCGGTGGCGACACCGCCTGCCTCTTGAACGATGAGCAGACCTGCGGCGACGTCCCAGGGAGCCAGCTTCAGTTCCCAGAACCGGTCGTACCGGCCGGCGGCGACCCACGCCAGGTCGAGCGACGCGGTGCCCATGCGGCGGAGCCCCTCGACCCTTGCCAGCACCTTCCCGAGGACGCCTGCGTATTGAGAGGCGTGGTCACGGCGGTCGTAGGGAAAGCCGGTCGCCACCAGCGACCGCTCCAATGACGTGTCACCGACCCGGATCGCTTTGCCATCGAGCCACGCACCACCGCCGCCGGACGCCCAGAACGTCTCCCCGCGGAACACGTCACGAATCACTCCGACGAGCGGCAGCGCCCCGTCGTAGAGGGCGATCGACACAGCCACGTGGGGAACCCCGTGGACGAAGTTGACGGTCCCGTCCAGCGGATCGACGATCCAGACACGGCCCTGTCTCGAACCGCTGCTCCCGTGCTCTTCGGCGACGATCGCGTCGTGCGGACGGTGCGTCCGAAGCAGGGCCATGATCCGCTCTTCGGCTGCCCGGTCGACCGCCGTCACCGGGTCGACGGCACCTTTGTAGGTGACGTCGAGTCGGGCGGACCAGTCACGAATGACCTCGGCGGCCGCGGCGGCGGCGGCGAGGGCGAGTTCGAGGTCGGTCATGGGCCGAGCCTACCGGCTCGACAGCTGCTGGCTGCTGGCCGACGCAGAACCCAGAACCCAAAACCCAAAACTCAAAAACCCAAGACTCAAAAACTCAAAACTCGCAACTCAAGACCCACAACCCACAACCCGCAAAGAAGAGGGGGAGGCAATCCGAAGATGCCTCCCCCCGACACCGGCCCTGGGGATGTCGCTCCCCAGCCAGGGACCGGCCGGTGCCTTCAACCTAGCCGATCATCACGTCTCGTAGGCCGTCAGTCCGGCATCGATGACATCCAGGACCCGATCCAGCTCGTCCATGGTGGTGATCAGGGGCGGGATGAACCGGATGATGTTCCCGTCGGGGCCGCAGGAGATGATGATCAGTTCGTGCTTCCGACCATACTCCGACAGGAAGCGCATTGCTTCGGCGTCGGGTTCACGCGAACCGTGATCCTTGACCAGTTCGATGCCGATCATCAGTCCGAGGCCTCGCACATCACCGATCGTCGGATGGGCTGCTTGCAGTTTCGCCAGACGTTCGAAGGCGTGCTCCGACAGTGCTTTGGCGTGGTCCAGCAGGCCTCCCATCGTGTCGATCACGGCGGATGCAGCCGCGCACGCCACCGGGTTGCCGCCATAGGTGGTGCCATGGGAGCCGACCGGCCAGCCGGAGAGGATGTCCCGCGATGCGCCGTAGGCCGACAGCGGCATGCCGTTGGCGATGCCTTTGCCGAGGGCGATGATGTCCGGGGCGATGCCGTAGTGGTCGGCGGCGAACCACGACGCGGTCCGGCCAAACCCGGTCTGCACCTCGTCGAAGATGAGCATGATGCCGTGCTCGTCGGCGAGGTCGCGCAGTGCCTGGAGGAACCGTTGCGGTGCCGGATAGTACCCGCCCTCGCCCTGCACCGGTTCGACGAGGAAGGCGGCGATGTTCTGCGGTGTCACCTCGTGTTTGAACATGCGGGCGAGCTCATCCAGAGCCAGGTCGGTGGCGGCTTCCTCGCTCATGCCCCACCGGTACGGGTGCGGGAACGGGGCGACCCACACCGACGACAAGATCGGGTGGTAGCCGTTGCGGTACTTGGCGTTCGAGGTGGTGTAGGACACGGACCCCATCGTGCGGCCGTGGAACGCCCCTCGGAACACGATGACGCCTTGGCGTTTGGTCGTGTACTTGGCCAGTTTCACCGCGGCTTCGACGGCTTCGGCGCCGGAGTTGGCAAACCCGAACATCTCGATGCCATCGGGGGTGATCTCGGCAAGCTTCTCGGCGACGTCGACGATCGAGTCGTAGCGGAACACACAGCCGGCGTGGGTGAGCTTCGCGAGCTGGTCCTGGGCGGCAGACACGACCGCCGGATGATTGTGGCCGAGGTTGGTGACGGCGGTCCCACAGGCGAAGTCGGCATAGCGGGTGCCTTCGGTGTCGTAGACCCAGATGCCTTCGGCACGTTCGGCGTGGATGTCGGTGTCGAACGCGAGGACGGGAGCTACCGAATGCTTGAAACGGTCGAGGAAGTCTGTCACTGCTGCTCCTTTCATGGTGGACGGACGGGGTGGTGGGGCGTCTACCTACAACGGAACAGCGAACAGCGACGCCCTCGCGTCGCGAGGTGTGTGCGTGCGACGGTTCTCCATGGCTTCATTGTGCCACACCCGATGGTGTGGTGACGATGGGTTTACGGTGCCGGTATCCAGACGATCTGTTCCGGGGCCACCAGGTCGAGACGCTGCTCGCCGCGGCCGGTGGTGGAGACGGCGATCTCTGCCCCGTCGCGGGTGACGACGAGCCACGAGCCGTCTGGGGAGAAGCCGAGCGGCATGCCGGCGAATCTCGAGACGATGCAAGGGCTGATTCCGCACCGGGACAGGGGCGACACCGGATCCTCGATGATCAACGTCTGCGGGCCTTCGAGAGACTCCATGCTGAGGGCGGCGACGTGTCCGACCGGCGGTGTGAGAAAGCGGAAGTCGGCGAGTTCGTCGGAGAAGCGGGAGATGGCCAGCCAGTCGGACTGTGCCTCGTCCGGGACGTTCGGCAACACCAGGCCTTCCAGAAGCTTGGAGTCTCCCGGGATGAGGTAGAGGGCGTGCTCGCCGGTTGCCAGTTCGACGACAACGAACAGGTCGGTTCTGATGCCGGCTGCGGCGACGATGCGGGTGACACCTGGCAGATCTCCGGCATCCAGCAGCGCACGCAAGGGCGCGGTGGTCTGGGGGAGTGCGAGGGGAGCAAGCTGCCGGCCGTCTGAACCTATCGCGAAGATGACCCGGCCGACCTTGCCGAGTGAGTGGCCTTCCGGCATGACCAACGACGCAGGCAGTTCGTCCGGATCCGAAAGCCCGAGGATCCGCTGCCGACTGGTTTCGGCGTAGGCGAAGAGCGGTTCGCTCGAGTAGAGCGCCGTTCGGATGAGCTGTTCGTCGACCCCGAGGTCGCCGGCCCGGTAGATACCGGTGATGGTTCCCCGACGTGGGTCGAACGACTGGAGTTCGACGCTTTCCTCACTCACCGCCGTTCTCAGAATCTGCGATCCGAGGAGCTGGATGGACGTGGTGGTGAGGGAGTCCTCAGGGTTCACACTGAACACGCCGTCTGGGGTGCGGGCGAAGATGACGCCACTGCGGAGCTCGGATAGCGACGTGCCGTCGGCGAGGAGACGCGACGGCGCGGCGACGAGCTTGCGGTCGTAGATGTGCAATCTGGTGTCCGGCTCGAGGTCGCTGCCGACGATCTCTCCGGGCTTGACGACGAGGTCGTCCCGGGGAAACGCACTCACCCCGTTTGGATGAGCCCAGTAGAGGACCGTTCCGTCGCCCGACCAGGCAAAGTCGAGCGGGTCCTCGCCTACGAACGTGATCGCAGGGTCGCCGACCCGCACGATCCACAAGCCGGTTCGATCGTTCATGGTGCCGGTGATCGCCACCAGCGTGCCGGTCGGATCCACCTCGGCGGCCCCGGCCGTGGCGACCCCCCAGGTTTGAACTGACGTCCCGGGCACCCGCAGCGGGGATCGATCGAGGGTGAGCAGGTGGACTTCGTCGCCGTCCGACGTCACGACGTGGCGATTGCCGATGGCGAGCAACGATCCCGACGCTTCGGTGTTCTGCGCCGCGGGTTGGGTGACGTCTATCAGCAGGAACCGGTTGGCGTCTGTCTGCATCCCGACGAGTCGGGAGTCGGGAGACCACAGGATCGGGCCGGCGACGAGGGAACCGGTGTACCACTCCGGACTGAGCTTTTCGAACAACTCCGAAGAGGAATCCCACACCCATGGGTTGCCGAGGATGTCCCTGATACCAACCAGCAGGCCGTTCGGCGACACCGTTGCCTCGGCGACGGTGGTTGGTGAGCCCAGCGGCCTGATCCCGCCGTCGGGGGTTGCGAGCACCAGATCTTCTCCGCTTTGGGCTATGAGCGAGAAGTCGGCGAGGATCCCGAGCGGCGTGCCGATCTGGTCGAGCGTGACTCCGAGCGGCGTGCCGTCACGGAACGCCGGGCCGCTGCCCGTCGTCACCCAGGCGTCGGGTCCGAACGCCGCTACGAACGTTCCAGGTGGCAGCGCGAAGGCCGGTCTGGTCGAGCCTGGGAGCGGGATTGTGGTCGTCGTGGTGGTGCTCGGTGGGGGCGGTTTGGGAGCGGTGACCCGTTCGAATCCCGATGGGATGGCGATGACCGTCGCCAGGAGCCCGGCGACGAGGAGTACCGCGGCGATGACTCCCCGGCGGTTCCCGCCTGCGGCAGGGGGCGCTGGGGAAGAGGTAGGTGTTGGAGTCGTGCCGGTTGGGGTGCGGTCCCGGCTGCGGCGCGGCGTGGGTGTGGCGCGCTGCCGGCCGACTCGCCGAAGATGGGAGGCGTCAGGTCGAGGAGACGGAACTTGGTCTGTCGTCTCTACCCAGACGCGACGACCACAGGTCGGGCAGGTCTCGCCGTCGACCGGTCGGTCACAGTAGAAGCAGTACCCCATGCGGTTCTCAGGGTACGCCAAAGGCCACTGAACGTTCGTCGGTCGGCAGCTTTGAGCGACCGGCGACCGGCGACCAGCGACCAGCGACCAGCAAGAGCGCGCCATAGCGCCGCTGGTGTGAAACGCTTCGCTGGCTGCTGGCTGCTGGCTGCTGGCTGCTGGCTGCTGGCTGCTGGCTGCTGGCTGCTGGCTGCTGGCTGCTGGCTGCTGACGGGAACACCCGCCACCCCAAACGCGTTGTTGGAGGCCATGGCTGTTTCACCCAACCCGCTTCGTGTCGGCTGGTCGATCCTTCGGGCCCGGCGGGTTCGCCGGCCCCGTCCGGAAGGTGTCGGCACCGTCGACCACCACAAGCTGGCGAGGGTCCTTGGCGGACAGGGCGACCTGGGAGCCCTGGCATCTGCCCGGGGAGCCCTTCAGGAATACGTCGTCGAGCTCTCGCAGACAGACCCGGACACCTTGGCCCCGGGTGAGGCGCTGGCCTACTGGCTGAACCTGTACAACGCGGGCGCGCTGGTGAGAGCTGGAGAAGCGGCCGCCGCCGGCGTCGACTCGGTGCTCAGAGTGCCGGGGGCGTTCTCGGATCCGTTCGTCGACGTTGCCGGTGAATCGCTTTCGCTCGATGACATCGAACACGGCAAGATCCGCCGGTTCGGCGACCCACGCATCCACGGCGCCTTGGTATGCGGTTCGGTGTCCTGTCCGACATTGCGGAACGAGCCGTACGAGGGGAGTCGGATCGACGCCCAACTGGATGACCAGATGCGGGCGTTCCTTGCCGGCGGCGGTGCACTCGTCACCGACCGACGGGTGCTGCTCTCCCGGGTCTTCCTTTGGTACGGGTCCGACTTCGTGCGGCCAACACACATGCCCACGCTCCTGCCGGCAACCAAACGACAGCTGCTCGATGCTCTCGAACCGTGGCTCGGCCGGGTGTCAGGGAAGGTCGAGTTCCAGCCTTACGACTGGGGTTTGCGCTGCTCGATCGGATGACGGGCACCCGCCAGCAGGGCGAAGGCGGCGAGCAGGGCCGCCATGATGTCGAACGGCAGGACGTACCGCCAGAGAGCGTCGGCGGAGACGATCCATGCGCCTCCAGGGCCGAAGCCGACGATCGACAGATACCGTCCGATCGACCAGACACACACGACGGCAAGGGCCGCGCCGGCTGAGACGCCGGCAGCGTTGCCCCATCTTCGCCGAACCCCGACGAGTACCGCGCTCGTCGACCAGGCAATGTCGAGCGCCGACAGGAGCTGCAAGAACTGCAGCGAAGGATCCAGACGCAGCGCGGCAGAGGAGGCAAGCGCGACCAGCGCCACGGCTCCGGTCACCAGGACGACCTGCACCACCTCGGTTCCGAGCATCGAGAAGCGGCGGTCCGGGAAGTAGCGGTCCGCCGGTGCCATCGACCATGCCAGGCCGAGCCCGAACAGGGTGAGCAACGACAGGTGCACCAGAACGAGGGGGAGCAGCGGCTTGCCTCCAATGAGTAGGCCGAGCGTGGAGGCCACCAGCCCTGCCGCCGTCCAAGCGCCGGCACGGAGGAGACGATCTTCGAGGTTCACGTCCGCCGGGGCGCGCGCTCGAAATGGACGTGATGCCCTCCCGACCCGCGGTGATGGGCATCGTCGAGTATGACACCGTCCGACTCGACGAGCGGAATGCCGTAGGCATCGGAGAGGTGCTCGGCCGTCAAGACCTTCTCCGGCGGCCCCTGAGCGACGACCCGGCCGGCCAGGAGCAGCACATGGTCGGCCATCGCCGCCTCCGACAGGTCGTGGGTCGTGCCGACCACGGTGGTCCCCAGCTCTCGTTCCTGCTGGACGACGTCGACGATGTACTCCCTGGACACGAGGTCGAGTCCGGTGATCGGTTCGTCGAGGAGCAGCAGGTCCGCTTCCTGGGCGAGGCCCTGGGCCACGAACACTCGTTGCCGTTGGCCGCCGGACAGCTCGGAGAGGTGGCGTGTCCGCAGGTCGTACACGCCGACTCGCTGCATCGCTTCGACGCACAACTGTCGGTCCTTCGGTCCGAAGGGCTTGAACATGCCGAGGTGGGCATACCTTCCCATGCCGACGACCTCGCCGACGGTGATGGGGGTGAGTTCGTTGACACGGGTTGCCTGGAGCACGTAGGCGACGCCGGCGTCGCCGAGGCGAGGAACGGTCAAGGTTCCCCCGATCGGCTCGATCAGCCCCGCGATGGCGTGGAGCAGGGTCGACTTGCCGGCTCCGTTCGGACCGATGATGGCGGTGACCGCACCGGCCGGAATCTCGAAGTCCGAAGCTTCGACGGCGATGCTGTCGCCATAGCCGAGGACCACCCGGTGTCCGACGATCAGTGGCGTTGGCATGCGGAGCACACTCCTTCGATCTCGATGCGGTGGCCGGAGATCCGGTATCTGTGCTCTGCAGCCACGTCGCTCAACAAACGACCGATGGCGGTCTCGAGACCATCGCCGACGGCGACGTCCTCGGTCCTGCCGCACACCGTACAGGTGACATGGTGGTGATGGCCGGTGATCCACTCGGCAAGTTCATACCGACCGGTACCGGCGCTGTCCCGGAGCCTGATGACAACCTGGGCCTCTTCGAGAGAGGTGAGCGCACGGTACAGCGACGAGACCGGGATGTCGGCGAGGTCGATCTGCAACTCGGGGACCGTGCGCGGTCCAGGAGCCGCCTCCAGCACTTGGAGGAGGCGACGCCGGGTAGGGGTGAGCCGGGCCCGTCGGTCGGCGAGGCGCTCGGCGGCGCGGTCGAGAAGGTCGGTTTGCGACATCGGGAAGCGATGATACCATCATCCCTATGAAAATGAGAATCATTATCACTTTGGTCGTGGCTCTGCTCGCCACCGCCTGCAGCGGCGGGACGGCGCCGTCGCAGACCCGGCCGACGATCGTCGCCACCACCACGATCCTCGGTGACATTGTCGAACAGATAGCGGGTGATGTCTACGACGTCGAAGTACTCATGCCGGTGGGTGCCGACCCGCATGACTTTCGCCCCTCTGCCAAGCAGATCGCCACTGCCCAAAGGGCTACCCTGGTCGTGGCCAACGGACTGCATCTGGAGCAGGGCCTCGAAGACGTCCTGACCAACTTGGAGCAGGATGGCGTCGCCGTGTTTCAGGTCGGCGACGTGATCGAACCGAGGCGCTTCGATGATGGAAGCCCCGACCCGCACGTGTGGTTCGACCCCGAGCGGATGGCGACAGTCGTGGTGCGTCTTGGAGACCGTCTGGCGGAACTGGACCCGTCGGTCGACTGGAAGGCCCGAGCCGATGCCTATGTCGATGAGGTTCTCGCAACGGAACAGCAGATGCGAGATATCTTCTCGGCCATACCGCAGGAGCGCAGGAAGTTGGTGACGTCGCATCTGGCGTTCGGATATCTGGCCGACCGTTTCGGCTTCAAGCTCATTGGCGTCATCGTCCCCGGAGGATCGACGCTCGGCGAGCCGAGCGCCGCAGCGTTGGCGGCGCTCGCAGACGCGATCCGCCAGGAGGACGTACCGGCGATCTTTGTCGAATCGACCGCCTCTCCGAAGCTTGCCGAGACGCTCGCCTCCGAGGTCGGTCGGGAAGTCGCCGTCGTGCCGCTCTACACAGGGTCACTCGGGGACCCCGGATCCGGTGCCGACACATACCTCGGTATGCTGCTGACCGACGCCACGAGGATCGCCGACGCGCTGCAATGACCTGGCTTACCGAACCATTCGCTCCTGAGTTCATGCAGCGAGCCCTGCTCGCCGGCCTGTTGGTGGCGCTCGTCGCTTCGGTGGTCGGCACCTGGGTGGTGCTGCGGGGGCTGAGCTTCATGGGAGACGCGCTCGCGCATGGGGTGCTTCCCGGGATCGCCCTCGGGGTGTTGTTCGGATTCAGCCAATTCATCGGCGCTCTGGCTTCTGCCTTGGTGATGGTGTGGGGTATCGCCGTTATTCACCGCAAGGCCCGTCTTTCCGAAGACACCGGGATTGGGTTGCTGTTCGTGGGGATGCTCGCCCTCGGCGTGATCATCATTTCCCGCACGTCATCGTATGCCGGGTCGCTGACCGGCATCCTGTTTGGCGACGCTCTTGGCGTTACCACCACCGATCTGGTGGTGCTGGGACTGGGTGCCGCCACTACGGTCGTCGTTTCGGCGATCTTCTACCGTCCGTTCCTTGCGCTGTCGTTCAACGAAGACAAGGCGCGTCTGCTCGGCATGCGACCGCGGTTCGCCCATGCGGTCATGCTCGGCCTGGTGACGCTCGCGGTCGTGGTGGCCTTCCGCACCGTCGGGACGCTGCTCGTGTTCGGGCTGCTCATCGCCCCGCCGGCGACGGCGGCTCTGGTGACGCGACGGGTCCCGACCATGATGTTCACCGGCATCGGCCTCGGTGCCTTGGCCGTCTCGGGAGGGCTCCTGCTCAGCTATCACCTGGACACGGCCGCTGGGGCGACAATGGCCGGACTCGCCGTCGGGCTGTTCTTTGTGGTGTTGTTCGGCAAGGAACTGGCCGCAGGCCGTCTCTGAACCCGTATCATTCCGTATCGTGGCAAAGCATCGTGACCCATCGAGTCGACCGGAGGTCCTCCGCGCCCTGCGGACCCTGGCGGTGATTGGGGTAACTGCGGCCGTGGCGTTTGGGGGCGTGTCTGCAGTGAAGGCCTACTCGGCCTACCGGCACGTCGAACGGGAGCCGTTCGCCGAGGCGCAGACGGTGCGAGAACGACTGGCAACGATCCCGGAGCAGGAGCGACAGGAGCTTCGACAGGAAGAGGACGCCACAGAGGCGCAGGCTCAGGCTGCCGAATTGCAGGCAGCCCGACAGGCCGGCATCGAAGAAGAGGTTCTTGCAGAGATCGCCGCCACGAGGAAGGACCTGGGTCCAGAAGATGCCAAGTTCGAATTGCCGACGGCGCACAGCCCGAAGCTGCCCGACTCGATGTTCGCCTCTTATCTCCTCGTCGGGTCGGAAGGCCCCCGCGCCGACGCCATGATCTATGTG
>JANTGE010000058.1 GCA_024763085.1 Acidimicrobiia bacterium | reverse complement strand
GGCGCGGATGTCCAGGCCACCCGGTCGCCGGGCTGGAACCCTGCTACGCCTGGGCCGACGGCGTCGACGAAGCCGGCGCCTTCGAGGCCAAGCGTGAAGGGCAACTCGACCGGATAGAGGCCGCGCCGGTGGTAGGTGTCGATGTAGTTGAGGCCGGCAGCCGCGACCTTGACGCGCAGTTGGCCGGGACCGGGTTCAGGGACCGGAACCTCGGCCACTTCCAGAACTTCGGGGCCTCCGTGACGGGAGATCTGTACGGCTCGCATGGGCTCGACGTTAGCCGGAGAACCGGCCGTGTTGCCCGCCGAATGTCGTAGATTTCCTCCGATGCAACCGCCAGCGACCTCCTCGAAGAGGCCAGGGCTCGAATCGTCAGGTGCCCACCGGCAGGCAACCCCGCCGGCTAACCCTCGCTTTCGGAAGCCTCGGTTCGCACGATGTGGGTGTCGGACTCGGTGTGGGCGATGACGAGACCCCCGCCGTAGACCGTGGCGTCGATATGCAGGGTTCGAGCCCCTTCCGGAAGGGAATCCTGGTCGGGCATCTCGACCTGAACGGCTCCGCCGACCACCCGGTCGTGTAGCTCGATGCGCCAGCTCTTGCATGCCAGGATCCTGACGCCCCCGGCAACGACGAGGGCTCGAAGATGGGCGCCCTCCTCGGGCAGCACGGCTTGTCTCAGATCGATGTCGGCGCCGCCGGCGACCGTGATGATCTCACCAGACCTGAGCGGGCTGGCAACGCTTTCGAATCGGCGGCCGTCCATGATGGCCACGAGCTTGAAGGTGTCGGCGTCGGGGTCGTTCTGCTCCCCCAGCACTTTGGTGAAGGCCTGGGCGGCGACCCGCGCCAGCACGTTGATGAGCGTGACCCACAGGAGAATCTTGAGCAGCTTCTTCATGGGACCAGCCTACGCGTCTTTGGCGGAACCGGTCAGAAGAAAAACGCCTTGACGCCGTCGAACACGTACTGAGCCCCGATGGCGACAAGGATCAGGCCCATGAATCGGAGCACGATGGTGGCGGCTCGTCCTCGCATGATGCTCCCTGCCGAAGCCGAGACGGCCAGCACCGCAAACAGCAGGAGGGCCGTGGCGGCGACAGCGACGAGGAGTGTGACATCCGACCGCAGACCTGCAGATTGCGACGCCAACGTGATGGCAGTCGTGATCGCTCCCGGACCGGCCACCATCGGCATCGCGAACGGAACCAAGATGTTGTCCTCTTCACTGATCGGGCGTTCCGAGTGCTGCACCCGTGTCGGGCTGCCCTGCAGCATCTCCAGGCCCATGAGAACGATGACGAGCCCACCGGCGGCCTGGAACGCCGGAAGCGAGATGCCGAACGCTTTGAGGGTCCACCTGCCTCCGAGAACGGCCAGCCCGAGAACCACAAACACGGTGAATGCTGCCACCGCGGCGTAGCGTCTCCGGACTGCCGGCGTATCGTCCTCTGTGATACTGAGGAAGATCGGTGCCGCACCGATCGGGTTGGTAATCGCGAGGAGCGCAGCGAGCGCCTGCACGAACGTGTCCATGGTGGGCGAGTGTAGGTGGCTCAGACGTCGCGGCCGCGACGCCGAAGCTCCTCCATCAGCGCCTCGTCGCTGTACCGCATGAGCAGCGGATCCCACCCGGCCTCGGCTGGCGCATCGATCCGATCGGCCAACAGGTCGGCCACGGTGTCGCGCAGGGTGCGGGCCCAGGCCCGTCCTTTGACGATCCGGTGGGTGGTCAACGTCCCGTCGGCGTTGGCGGTGTAGACGCCGGCTTGGATCTGCGGGTTCGCCGCGGACCCCCGTTCGCCGTAGACGAGGATGACCGCCCCGACCGGGACGTCCTGTATCCCGCCGGTGGCGATGAAGGCACCCTCGAACGCCCACCCCGACGCCTTCGATTCGTCGACACGCTCGACGACCTTCGCCCAGTTCTTGCGACGCTCATCGCCGAGCAGCGGCACACTGACCGCCACCTGCGGAGTGGTTTCCATGCCGTCACTGTACCGGGGTAGGGTGCCGACCATGAAGACGTACACCTGGGGCATCATGGGCACCGGCGGCATCGCGATCGCTCTCGTTCAAGCGATCCGGGAGGCGGGCGGCACGATCGCCGCGGTCGGATCCGGCAGCGCCGAACGCGCGGCGGCATTCGCGGAACAATGGGGTATCTCCCGTTCATACGGCAGTCACGCCGACGTCGCCCGCGACCCTGAGGTGGAGGTCGTGTACGTGGCGACGACAAACGATCTGCACCGTGCCAACACGCTCGACGCTCTTGAAGCAGGAGTCCCGGTGTTGTGCGAGAAGCCGTTCGCCCTGAATCGTCGCGAGGCCGAAGCGATGGTTCAGATCGCCCGGGATCGCGGCGTGTTCCTCATGGAGGCGATGTGGATGCGCTTCCAACCTGCCTATGAGCGGATGCTGGAGATCATCGGCTCCGGAAGGGTCGGGCCGGTGAGGTCGGTCCAGGCCGACTTCGGATTCAACGCCGAACGGCGCGACTCGCCCAGCGGGCGCCTCTTCGACCCGCGCCTCGGCGGCGGCACCATCCTCGACCTCGGCGTCTACGTCGCCACTCTCGCGGTCGCCGCCCTCGGCTACCCGCAGCGGGTCGGGGCAAGTGCCGAGTTCTCCTCCACCGGCGTCGACCAGCAGGCCGGCATCGTGCTGCACCATGCACATGGCCTGTCGACGCTGGCCACCTCCTTCGTCTCCGACACCCGGATGGAGGGGGCCGTCGCCGGCACCGAAGGCCGCGTGCGGCTCCACGCACCGTTCCACCACTCCCCCCTCGTCACCGTCGAGCAAGGCGGAGCGGTCGTCGAGACGTTCGACACCAGCTATGAAGGTTCCGGCTACCGGTTCGAGGTCGACGAGGTGCACCGCTGTCTCGATGAGGGCCTGACCGAGAGCCCGATGATGCCGCTCGACGAGTCGCTGCGCATGATGGGTCTCCTCGACGAGATCCGCCGGCAGGCTGGGATGGTCTATCCGACGGAGTGACGCCAGCGGTTGGCGAGTTCGTCGGCGTACTCGTTCCACCGGAACCCGGCGTGGCCTTTGATCCACTCCAGCTTCAACTCGGGCCGCCACGAGTAGTAGGCGTGCTTAACCAAGTCGAGGTTCTCCACCGGTCCGGTCTTGCGACGCCAACCGCGGCGCTCCCAACCGGCCGCCCACTCGTTCAGCGTGCGCACCGCCAGGTTGGAGTCCGAATAGACAGTCGCCTTGGTGCCGGCCGGTACGAGATCGAGGGCAGCGATGATCGCAGTCAACTCCATCCGGTTGTTCGTCGTGTGTGGCTCGTGGCCGTGGGCTTCGGCGACGATCTCCCCGTCGACGACGTAGACGGCGCCCCAACCACCCGGCCCGGGATTCGGCGAGGCGCTCCCGTCGGTAAACACCCCGGTGGACGGACCGTCACCGGTGTGGTTGCGGGCCGGTTTTGCGTCACGGCACCGCCGGCAGATGCTCGGCTCCCAGCCTGGGTAGCGGTCGAGGACGTGGTGGGGAATCGTGAACGCGTTCCCACAGGATTGACAGACGAATTCGGGCATCCCGTCAGGATACGTCGGTTCCTGGCTGAAACCCGGCTATCAGACTGATCCCGACCAGGAGCGGCGCCGCCGGCGCAAGAAAGCCCGTTGCCAGGAGAGAGAACACCGGTCTCCAGAGAACGAGTGTGCTCAGCGGACCCAGATCGACCTGCTCCGCCGTAGCCGAGAGAACGACGTAGAGGATGACGTAGAGGACGACGACGAGTCCCGCGAAGCTGGCCATGGCCGGTGCTCGCCGAAGGTCGTATCGGCCCCGGGGAAGCAACAGGGCCGCGCCGAAAGCTGCGCCGGCGGCGACGGCTACGAGGAAGTAGACGAGCCACGACCCCACCGGCAGGCAGAAACACCGGCTCATTTCGCTGCGATAGAACTCGTAGCGCCCCTCGGCCACCTCAAGCAACACCACTCCGATCAGCAGATACGCGATCCGGAGGACGGTCGCTTTGCGAGATGCCCGCACGGCCATTTGGACCATGATCACTCTCCCTGGAGCGTACGACGTGATACTACTGGAGCGGAGTCAGGTGTCGAGGCTCGACACGTCGACCTCAAGCAGCGACGGTCCGTCGGTGACGGCAAACGCCGCGGCGAGCACCTCGTCGAGCTCGCCGGCGTCGCGAACGCGGAGCCCGACACCACCGCAGAGGCGGGCGTAGCCGGCGAAGTCGGGGTTGACCAGACCGGTCTGCCACACCGGGTGGATGGCACCGATCTGCTCGCGGCTGATCTTGCCGAGCTCGTCGTTGTTCAACAGGATGTGGGTGATCGGCATGCGGTACTTCACCGCGGTGGTGAATTCGGCGAGGTACTGGCCGAAGCCGCCGTCCC
Source organism: Acidimicrobiia bacterium (assembly GCA_024763085.1). Classification (GTDB taxonomy): domain Bacteria; phylum Actinomycetota; class Acidimicrobiia; order Spongiisociales; family UBA4744; genus JANTGE01. Next base: position 6,210 of record JANTGE010000058.1, on the reverse strand, counting down.
CGGAAATCGACATCACCTTTCGTCCGGTTCCCCGGGTCGCCGCCCAGGCCCCCATGGCGCCGGGGAAGCCGAACCCGATCGAACCGAGATAGCCGGACATGAGCACGTCTTGGCCGGCCTTCGACTCGAAGTAGTGACCGAACGCGTACGTGTTGTTGCCGACGTCGACGCTGATCACCGCCCCTTCGGGCACGAACCGGGAGAGCGCCGAGAACACCCGGGCCGGATGCATCCGTCCGTGCTCGTCGACCAGGGCAGCCCGACGTTCCGTTTCGGCCCGCCACATCTGGCGGCGTAGCTCCACCTGGGATCGAAGCTCAGGACGTTCACGCGGCTTCAGCAACGACGAAAACCGGTCGAGCGTGACCCCCAATTCTCCCCAGATCGGGATGTCGACCGGATGGAACTTGCCCAGCGCCATACGGTCGAAGTCGACCTGGATGGTCGGCACCCAGGTCGCGATGCCCGAATGGTTCGAAAACGACGCCCCGAGGACCAGCAGCGCGTCGGCCCGGGCCATGAGCGCAGCGGCGATCGGAGTGCCGGACCGGCCGACGACGCCGGCTCCGAGCGGATGTCCGTCGGCGATGAGTCCCTTCGCCTTGAACGTCGTGATGACCGGCGCGTCGATCTGTTCGGCGAAAGCCACCACCTGGTCGCGTACGGCACGAGCGCCGTTGCCGGCGACGATGAGGGGGCGCTCAGCGTTGGCAAGCAGTTCGACGGCGCGGTCGAGCTCGGCGGCGGGTGGGCCGATGTCCCGGGCGGCCACCCGTCCTTCCATCGGCCGCGCCGGCGGGTCGGCGAGGCCGGGCAGGTTCTGGATTTCGTCGGGGAAGATGAGATGTGCGACGTCCCGGTTGACGAGGGCGTGTTTGACCGCGAGCGCCGCGAGTTCGGTGGCGTTCTCGGAACGCAGCACCGTCTGGCTCCATTCGGCGACGGCGCTGAACGCCTCGGCCAGTGGCACCTCCTGGAACGCTCCGGGTCCGAGCACCTGGGTTTGCACCTGGCCGGTGAGCGCCAGGATCGGCGCCCGGTCGACCTTGGCGTCCCACAGTCCGGTGAGCAGGTTCGTGGCGCCCGGTCCGGCGATCGAGAAACACGCTGCCGGCCTACCGGTCAGCTTGCCGTAGGCGGACGCGGCGAACGCACCGGCGCCTTCGTGGCGGATGCCGATGTACCGCAGCCGGCCGTCCTCTTCGGCTTTGCGCAAGGCGTCGGCCAAGCCGAGGTTGGAGTGGCCGACCATCCCGAAGACCGTGTCGATCCCCCAGTCGGTGAGCACGTCGACGACCTGGTCCATCAGGGTCGGGGCGGTGGAGGCATCGGGCAGTTCGACGTAGAGGCCGTCGGGCCGTTCTTTGAACTGGTAGCAGGTGGCTGCGTCGCTGAACCCCGGCGGTGGCTCACCGGTGATCGGGTCGTATTCGTAGCCGTGCCACGGACACAGCAGCCAGGGCCCTTCGATGAGCCCCTCGCCCAGCGGGCCGCCCTGGTGCGGGCAGCGGTTGTCGAGCACGCCGAGACCCTGTTCGGTTCTGATGACGGCCAGCGCTCGCCCGGCGGCGATCACGGTCGTCACGTCGCCCACCGCGAGGTCGCCCGGGTCGATCTTCACCCAACTCACTCCGTCACCCCTGCTCGGCGGACCTTCAGGTCGCGTACCGCGGTGATGAACCGGTCGAGTTCGGCGACATAGGTGTCGGCCTCATCGGAGAGATCCGGATGGCGCATCCGCATCGCGATGACGGCGAACCTGGCCCCCCGGTAGTAGGGCTCCATGGCTGCGATGGGCATCGCCCTCGGCCCCGGTTCGGCCGGGCCGAGCAGGACCTCCTCCGGGGTCGCCTTCGGCAGGCGGAGAGGACGGATGGCGTCCAGGATCTCGTCTTCGGTGGGGCGGTCGGCGAAGTCGCCGGAGATGTGCCGGTACACCTCGGAGCCGTCCGGCGCGAACACGAAGATGGCCGGACGGGCGATGTTCCTCGGGTCCTTCGGGTCGGCGACGCCGTACGGCTCGATCGCCCTCGACCGGTCGGGATCCGACAGGACAGGAAATGGCAGACCGAGTTTCTCCACCAAGGCGGCGTTCTGTTGCGGCGAATCGACGGAGATGGCGACGGCGCGGGAACCTACGCCGGTGAAGTCGTCATAGCGGTATGCCAGGCTGACCAGCTGGCCGTTGCAGTACGGTCACCAGTCGCCCCGGAAGAACACGACGACGCGGGCAGTGTCGAGATGGTCGGACAGGGTCCACGGGGTGCCGTTCTGGTCGGTCAGCGTGAAGTCGATCATGGATTCTCCAGTTCCCGTCGGGCCGTTTCGAAGAACTCGACGGCGGCCGCAACCTGGTCGTCGGCAGCCAACAGGTCCTGGTAGGCGAGGCGTGCTCCGGTGAAGTGCGTCTCCGTGAACAACGCATGGTCTGGCGGTTCATTCCATGTGGCGACGTACAGGTACGGTTCCGGGTGGTGTTCGTCCCCCGGCGAACCGCCGAACGACGCCCTCCGGCCGGCGTCGGCGTCGCCGAGTTCGATGGCGGCGTCGAAATGCTCCGGCCAGATCTGGACCCGGGTGTCGGCCGCCTCCTGCGGCGTGGCTGCCCGAAGCTGTTCGAGCACGTAGGTGACGAACCCGTACCAGTCCGCAAGCACTGTCGCCGATGCCTCGTCGACGTCGAGCGGCGCGTCGGGGTCGCCGAACGGTGGCGCGTCGAAACCCTCGGCAAGGGACGGGTCCAAGGCGACGTCGGCGGCGGTCGCCGCTTCTTGCAGGGTGGTGAGGCGCGCACTGGTGGCGGCATCGCCGGTCTGCACGACCAGCCGGATACTTTCGACCCTCACCTGCCGGTCGGTACCGAAGAACGGGGTGCCGAAACCGCGGTAGGTGTAGCGGAGTCCGATCTTGCCGTTGGCGTTGCGACGGGCCGGCGACAGCACGTAGAAGGCGACCCGGTGGAGTGCCTCACGGGTGGCGGCGAAGCCCTCGGGAAGCGGCTGGAGGCGACGATGCCGGCCGAGCCATCGGTCGGCGCACCACCCGGCGAGGCCGGGGTCGGACCGGCACAGGTCCTCCCAGAGTAGGTCGCCGGTGGGCACCGGCGAGACCACCGGATCGGCGCCATCGCCCCGGGCGGTCGGATCGTCGGCGAACCAGACGCCGTCGTCGACGGCCGGCGGCGACGGTTCCAACACCCTGGGGTCATAGCGGCCGCCGATGCGGTCACGAGCCTCGCGGCGGGCCGAGCGGGCAGGTTGAACGGTCATCCCGGCAACCTAGTCAGTGTCGCCGCGCTCCGTCAGCCGAATCGTCGCTGCCTACCCTTCGCGCCGCACCAGGAAGGCGCTCTGCCAGGCAGGCTGCTCATGACCGCCCGGATAGATGGCGAACCGGTCCGGCCTGTCGGGAGACCGAAGCAGCGCCCGCCACTCCTCGTCGGTGAGCCGGCCCTGGTCGGCCGGGCGCCAGAACTCGTAGTACGAGTAGACACCGCCGATGGCGACCTGGAACCGGCCGTTGTCGGCAGGCACCAGGACGTAGATCGTGTCGATGTCGCCGATCCCGATCTCCAGGAAAGAGAAGCTCGACCGGGCGATGTCGGCAACGAGTGCATCGAACGTGTCCATGTCGGAGACAGCTCCGGTGGCCGGATCGACGTCGGCCGATTCGTACCAGAGACGCTCGAGCGTGACACCGACCGAGCCGAGCCAATCGTTGTCGGCGTCGGAGATCGCCTTGCCGGCAAGCTCGTCACGAGCGATCCTGCCGAGACGGGTCAAGAACGCACCGAGCTCGTCGAGCAGTTGATCGTTGGCCTCGGTGAGCAACCCCCGGTCGCTGAGACCGTCCTGGAGCAACGCCACCACCTGGACCATCCGTTCGAAGGCGACCGGATCCGGCTCCACCCAGTGTCGCGGCGGGACATCCGACCACTCGGCGTCGCCCTCGGCAGTGAATTCCTGTTTGGCATAGAGGATCGTGTCGTGTTTGAGCTCCGCGTAAGAGCCGAGCCCCGTGGCGAGATCCTTGGCCGTCCAGGCGTCGTTCTGCATGAACGGTGGGAACGCCTTGCCGTGGTCACGCCACACCGGCTGCAACGAGGCCAGCCAGGCGTCATACACCGTCGCCGCCCAGTCGTCCTCGCGGCGATCACCAATGAGGTTCCGCATCGCCGTCATCTGGTCGTCGTAGTGTGCGAATCGGTTCTCACCGGCCTGGCGCTGGACGTCGAGGGCGTAGTCGGAACCGAGCGCGGCGGCGACATCCAGCGGCGACACGTACACTCGGCCCGGAAACTTATCTCCTACGTTGGGCCAGGTCAACTGGTCGAGGATGTAGGAGTCGATGACGAACCGGGCTCCCATGACCCGTACCGAAGCCCCTTCGGGGTTGATGCCGACCGATCGGCTTGCCAGCAGCGCGGCGCCGGTCTCGTCGAGGAACGTCGGATCGCCGAGATCCTGCAGCGTCCAGGTTCCCCCCGCAACACCTTCCGCGATGTCGTTCAGCTCATACGGGGTGTAGTCGTCGGCCAGACCGACCATGAACGCGGTGGGCTCGTAGATGAGCCGCCAGTCCCGCTCGATCTTCGGATCCGAAGTCATCACCCGGGCCATGAGCAGCCCAAACTGCATCGACGGCTCGACGATCGAGGTCCCGTCCGCATCGACGAAGTGGACGGCCTCCTGACCGAACAGCGACATCGCCCGGAAGTACCGTTCCAGGTCCTCGTTGCGGGTGTAGTGGCCGCGAGGCTTGAACAGGCTGTAGTCGACACAGCCGCGGAGCGACACCATGGGATTGCAGTCACCGAACCCGGTGATGGGCGACATCTTCATCTCTGCGGCTTCGGTCGCGTTGACGACTTCCTCCTCGACCCGGTCAGAGACCGGACCCACGTCGCGTCCGAGTAGCACCGCGGCGGCTTCGAACAGGTTCTGCACCCGGGCCGCCACGTCGGACAGATCTGTGCCGGCGAGCTCGTCGGCCTGGGCGCGGGACGCAGCGACGGCACGGGTGGCGAAATCCTCGAGCACCGGCAGCATGGCGTCTTGCTCGGTATCCCGCAGTACCTTGGAAAACGCCAGATGCATGAAGTGGTAGCCGACGTCGGTGGTGATGAACATCGCATGGTTGTCGTAGAGGGCGGTCGAGTACGCGTCCTGGAAAAGAGATAGATAGCCAGGAACCACCGCGAACCCGCGTTCCACCAATGCCTTCGCCACTGCCGGGTCGGAAACCTCATAGGCGTCGGGCGGAATGACGACCCCGTCGAGCGAGGTTGGCCACTCGGGTCCCGGATAGGTGCCGGCGATATCCATAGGAACGAGGCGGAACCCGGCAAAGGGCGCCACCTGGCGAGGCTGCCGGGCCAGGACGCCCACCGGCACCGGCGGGACCGTGGTCGTGGTGGTGGTGGTCGTGGTGGTGGTCGTCAACGTCGTCGACAGGGTCGTGGACGTGGTCGACGCAGGCGGGCTGGTCGTCGACGTGACGGTCACCGGGGTGCTCGTCGGGACCGTCGATTCTGAAGCAGGAGTGCAGGCGGCCACGAGGAGCACCACACTCGTGACCATCGCCGTCCAGCGCATGGCCTGGTCCTTTCCGACCCCCACACGGGAGCAACGTCACGAACCGTCTGCCGGTTCCTGAAAGACCGGGTCGAGGCGACCGTCGCCGTCGACATCCGAGCAGCCGAGGTCCAGGCCGTCGGTCAGCGGCGCGGCGACCAGGAAACCGAATCCGTTCCAGCGCCATCCGGCCACTCCGCCCTCTTCGTAGGCGACCGCCATGCTGCCGTCGCAGGCGACAATCCGGTCGACGGGCCGGAACACGGCCGAGGCCATCCACTCCGGCTGCTGGTCGGAGGGTCGGAAGAGACCGACGTGGCTTGTGTGGCCGGTCGCGTCTGCCCACGGTCGGTCGGGGAACAGGGCGCGTATCGGATGCTCTCGATACGGGCGGCGGAACGATGCGACGAGTTCTGCTTCGCCGTCTCCGTCGGCGTCACGCACCGAACCGGCTGTTAGGTCGCCCCACCGGAAGTCACCGGTCCATGTCTGTGTCGGCGCCGGATCCATGGGGCGAGCCAGCTGCCACCACGCCGAGTCGAGGAGCGCGGCGTTCGACGAAGGCAGCGTCCAGCCGTCGAAGTGCACCCGCCGGTCCCGATGGTTGGTGTCGCCGACCCGGAAGGCGACGATCCCG
>JANTGE010000057.1 GCA_024763085.1 Acidimicrobiia bacterium | reverse complement strand
CTACACACCCGACATGCCCCCAGAGGAGTTCTGGGGACGTCAGTACGACCTCGGACTCGCCTGGGTGCACTTCCCGGAAGGCCTCGGCGGGCTCGGCTTGAGCCCCCGATTCCAAACCCTCATCCAAGCCCGCCTCGAGGAGGCAGGCGCCCCCACCTGGAATCGGGATATCAACCTGCTGGGGATCGGTATGGGCGCCGGGGCGATCATCACCCACGGCACCGACGAACAGAAACGCCGCTGGCTGCGGCCGATGTTCACTACCGAAGAGATGTGGTGTCAGCTCTTCTCGGAACCGGGCGCCGGATCCGACCTGGCGGCGTTGTCCACCAAGGCCGTCCGGGACGGTGACGAATGGATCGTCAACGGCCAGAAAGTGTGGACCACCCTCGCCCACATCGCCAAATGGGGGCTGCTGCCAACCCGCACCGACCCGGACGTCACCAAACACCGCGGCCTCACCTACTTCGTTGTCGACATGGAAGCCGAGGGCGTCGAAGTGCGACCCCTCTATCAGATCACCGCCGAAGCCGAGTTCAACGAGGTGTTCTTCACCGACGTCCGGATCCCCGACGCCTACCGCCTCGACGAGGTCGGTGCCGGCTGGCGGGTCGCCATGACCACGTTGATGAACGAACGGGTCGCCATCGGCGGCAAGGTGATGCCACGAGGCAGCGGCTCGATCGAGCAGGCGGTTGAAGCGTGGCGAGACTACCGGCACACCGACCCTGCTCTTCGCGACGAACTCGTCCGCCTGTGGGCCGACTGGGAGGCGCTGCGCCTCACCACCATCCGGGCCGACCAGATGCGACAGGCCGGGGTCCCCGGTCCTGAAGGGTCCACCGGCAAACTCGCCTGGGCCGACCAGAACAAGGCGATCACCGCTTTCACCATGGAGTTGCTGGGCGCAGATGGAACCCTCTATCCCGGCGGGTACGTCAAGGTGCGCCCGACCGGGTTCGAGACCAAGACGCCGCAACGGCAGTTCTTGCGCACGCGGGCAAACTCGATCGAAGGCGGCACGTCGGAGATCATGCGCAACATCCTCGGTGAGCGGGTCCTTGGCCTGCCCGGGGAGCCTCGAGTCGACAAAGACGTTCCGTTCAAGGAGGTGCGCCGTGGCTGATGTCACCTTCGCCCTGACCGAGGAACAGGACATGCTTCGCAAGGTGACCCGCCAGTTCCTCGATGAGCAGGCGCCCATCACCAACGTGCGGGAACTCGCCGAATCGGACGCAGACCACGACCCGGAACTCTGGAAGGCCGGCGCCGAGCTCGGGTGGCACGGGCTGGCCATCCCCGAACAGTACGGCGGTGTCGGCTACTCGTTCGTCGAACTGTCGATCGTGCTCGAAGAGATGGGACGCAGCCTTTTCCCCGGTCCGTTCCTGTCGACCGTCGTGCAGGCATCCAACGTCATCCTGGATGCCAGCAGCGAGGAGCAGAAGCAGCGGTATCTGCCGGCCATCGCCGCCGGGGAGTCGATCATGACGATGGCGCTGTTCGAGTCACCCCACGCTTCGGCCCCAGCCGATGTGGCGATGACTGCCGTCAGGGACGGTGACGGTTGGACCCTCGATGGGGAGAAGCGTTGGGTGCTCGACGCCGACCTGGCCGATACGTTCATCGTCGCCGCGGTCACCGACAACGGCCTCAGCCTGTTCCTCGTCGACGCCGACACTCCGGGCATCGAGGTCGAAATGACCCCGTCGCTCGACACCACCCGCCGGGAGGGGACGGTGACGTTCGCCGATGCACACATCGCAGCCGACAAGCTCCTTGGAGCCGAAGGTGCAGCGGCACCGGTGCTCGACCGGGTACTGGCGCTGACCAGCGTCGCGTTGGCGGTTGAACAGGTCGGTGGTGCCCAGTGGTGCCTCGAAACCGCTGTCGCCTACGCCAAGGAGCGGTACCAGTTCGGCCGGCCGATCGGATCGTTCCAAGCTGTCAAACACAAGTGCGCCGACATGCTCGTCGCCGTCGAACACGCCAAGTCGGCTGCCTACTACGCCGCCCGGGTCACCGACGATCCGGACGAACTGGCGATCGCCGCGCCGCTGGCGAAGGCGGTGTGTTCCGAGGCATACCTGAAGGCGGCGGGCGATGCGCTCCAGATCCACGGCGGGATCGGGTTCACCTGGGACCACGACCTCCACTACTTCCTCAAACGAGCGAAGTCGACCTCACTGCTGTTCGGTGGAGTGCGGGAGCAGCGCCGCCGGCTCGGCGACGCCCTGGGGTTGTGATGCGAGCGCTGCTCTGCACCGAACTGGGCCCCGCAGACCGCCTGAGCGTCGGCGAGATGCCCGATCCGGTCGCCGGGCCGGGCGAGGTGGTCGTCGAGGTGGCCGCCGCCGGGCTGAACTTCCCCGACACCCTGGTCATCGAAGGTAAGTACCAGTTTCAACCGGAGCTGCCGTTCGTACCGGGCGGCGAAGCGGCCGGGACGATCATCGAAGCGGGCGCTGGGGTAGACCTCGAGCCGGGCACCCGAGTGGTGGCCGTTGGCCTGTCGGGAGCGTTCGCCGAAAAGTGGGCGGTGCCCGCGGCGATGACGGTGCCGCTACCGGACGACTTCGATCTGGTGACCGCCGCCGGGTTCGGCATGACCTACGGCACCGTCCACTACGCGCTCCACCATCGCGCTCACCTGCATCAGGGGGAGACGCTGCTGGTGCTCGGCGCCGCCGGTGGAGTAGGCAGCGCCGCGGTGCAGGTCGGCAAGGCGTTGGGCGCCCGGGTGATCGCCGCGGCGTCGACCGATGAGAAGCTGGCGTTCGCCGCCGAGATGGGCGCCGACGACGGGATCAACTATGTCGAAGACGACCTGCGCAAACGAGTCAAGGAGCTGACCGGCGGGGCCGGGGTCGACGTCGTGTTCGACCCGGTCGGCGGCGACATGACCGAAGCGGCGCTGCGGTCGACGGCGTTCGACGGGCGCCTGCTCGTCATCGGGTTTGCCTCCGGTGAGATCCCGAAGGTGGCGACCAACCTGGCGCTACTGAAGGGAGCGTCGATCGTCGGAGTGTTCTGGGGGAGCTGGGCGATGCGGAACCCGCAGGCGTCGCGACGTTCCTACGAGGAGGTGTTCGCCATGGTGGGCGACGGCCGGATCCGTCCTGCAGTCACCGAGGTGTACCCGCTGGAACGATTCGTCGACGCCTTCGGTGCGCTGACCAGCCGGCGCGCCAAAGGCAAAGTCGTCCTCACCATGTCCTGAACCCAGGGCTGGGAGCACGGTCTACATGTCTACGAACCCAGAGTTGGGGGCACGGTGTCTGTCCGCGGCCGGGCCGGGCTGACGCTACGACCCAGCCACGGTCCTGCGGACCAGGTCGCGATAGCCGGCCCGGATCGTGTCAGTGATGGGGCCGGGCGCCGAGAAGTGGCGTGTGTCCACCGCCGAGACCGGCAGGACCTCGATGAGGCTGTTTGTGATGAAGACCTCATCGGCTTGCAGGATCGTTGCGACGTCGGCAGAGACCAGCGTCGACGGGATGCTGTTTGCCGCCGCTACCTCCAGGACCGCTTCCCGAGTAACACCGGGGAGCAGTCCGCATCGCTCGTCGGGGGTGAACACCACGCCGCCGGCGACCCAGAACACACTGGCGTAGGACGCCTCGGACACGAATCCTTCGGCGGTGAGCAGCAGCGCGTCGTCGGCGCCTGCCCTGATTGCTTCTGATCGAGCTTCCTCAGAGACGGTCAGGTCGGTCGACTTGATGCCCGTCGTCGGGGATGTGGGATCTCGACGGATCGATGCCACATGGAGCGTGATCGGTCCCACAGGAGGACGATACGGCACAGCAGCCACCAGCAGCATCGGCCCATCAGCCGTGTCGTTCGTGACGGTGACGCGTACCCGGGCGTCGGTCTCGGCGAGTCGGTTGGCGTCGAGCACCATGGTGATCGCGGCGGCAACTCGATCAGGGTCGGGGACTGGAAGGTCAAGGACAGCGCAGCCACGTCGCAGACGGCTCAGATGGCGGTCGAGTCGGAAGGGCACCCCCGCGTAGGCGCGTACCGTTTCGAACACCCCCGGGGAGCGCGTGGGTCTCTCGATCGGGCCGGATATCAGCCGGTCGTTGCGGAACACCAGGTCCGTCACGCTTCCCCGCTGACAGCTTGGAACATCGCTTTCCCCTTGTGCATCGTCTCTTCGTATTCGGCGGCGGCCTCGCTGTCGGCAACCACGCCGCCTCCGACCTGCACGTAAGCTGTGCCGCCGGCATGGATGACGGTGCGGATCGCCACGTTGAGCTGGTGCTCCCCATTGAACCCGAAGTAGCCAATCGCTCCGGTGTAGACGCTGCGGACCGTAGGTTCGAGTTCATCGATGATCTCCATCGCCCGGATTTTCGGGGCGCCAGTCACCGAACCAGACGGAAACGACGCTCGAAGCACGTCGACGATGCCGATGTCGGGCCGGAGCTTCCCCCGCACGGTGGACACCAGGTGGTGCACGGTTGCATACGACTCGAGCGCAGCGTGGTCGGCCACCTCGACGCTGCCGTACTCGCAGATCCGTCCCAGGTCGTTGCGTTCGACGTCGACGATCATGGACAGCTCCGCGATGTCCTTGACGCTGGAGCGGAGCTCCGCCTGCAGCGCCTCGTCCGCTTCCGGGTCAGGAGAGCGACGGCGGGTTCCCTTGATCGGCCTGGTCTCGACGTCTCGCCCGGAGACGAGGAGGAACCGCTCGGGCGACGAGGACGCAACCTGAAAGGTCCCGTAGTCGAGGAACGCCGCGAACGGTGCCGGGTTCGCCCGCCGGAGGCGGCGATAGTACGCCCAGGCGTCATCGATCCTCGCACGGAACCTCTGCGTCAGGTTGGCCTGGTAGATGTCGCCGGCGGCAATGTAGTCCTTGATCCTTCTGACTGCTTCGAGGTACACGGCCTCGTCGACGTCGGCGACCACGGAGGAGGCACGATGCGCCGCGGCGGCTTCTCGTCTCTGCTCGAGTATGGCCAGCGCCCGGTCGATCGCCGGGGTCGGATCAGCCCCTTCGGGTGTCGTGACGACGAGGGTCGTGGTTCCCTTCAAGTGGTCATGGGCGACGACCGTGTCGTAGAAGCCGACGGCCAGCTCCGGCAACTCGAGGTCGTCGATGGTGCTCGTCGGGAGTTGTTCCAGATGCCGGGCAAGCTCGTAGGCCAGATAGCCGATACCTCCTCCAAGGAACGGCGGCGCACCGGGCGGAACGTTCCGGGCCGGAATGGTTCGTGCGGCCAGCATCGACTCGAGCATCTCGAAGGGGTCGCCTTCGACGTGTCGGATCACCCCGGCGCGGTCGACGAGCCGTCCGCGGGTGCCGTGCACCGTCAACGTGGCGAACGGATCCAGGCCCAGGTACGAGTACCGCCCTTGTCGGATGTCGGGGAGGCTCGAGTCGAGCAGCGCCACCGTGCCGTCGGGAACGAGGTCGACAAGCGGGGTCTCCCCGATCGGAATCATGGCTACGGCGAGTTCCACTGTCATCGGTGGTTGCCATCCAAGAAGTTGGCGAGGAGTCGGTCGCCGTGTTCGGTCATGAAAGACTCGGGATGGAACTGGATCCCTTCGACGGGATGTGTCCGGTGGCGTATGCCCATCGGCAGGCCGCTCTCGCTACGAGCCGTGACCTCCAGTGACGGGGGAAGGTCGGACTCGCGTACGACGAGCGAGTGGTATCGAGCAGCCCGGAGTGGTGACGGAATGCCGACAAAGACGCCTCTGCCGTCGTGGATGATCTCTGAGGTCTTACCGTGGACAAGGGTGCCAACTCGGACGATCCCCCCTCCGTAGGCGGTCGCGATAGCCTGGTGTCCCAGGCAGACCCCAAGTACCGGCGTGGTCTCGCCGAATTCGAGGACGGTGTCGACGCTTATGCCGGCGGCATCCGGGGTTCCCGGCCCCGGAGATATGACGATCCGGTCGGGGCGCATGTCGTGAATGTCGCGCATCGCAATCTGGTCGTTTCTCACCACGGTCGGCTCGTAGCCGAGAGCGCCGATCAGTTGAACCAGGTTGAACGTGAACGAGTCGTAGTTGTCGACAACGAGGACCTTGTGCATGGAGTGGGTGGTCGCGGAAGGTCAACCATGGTATCGGGATGGCGGGGAGACGGTGGCCGATCAGCCAGTCGGGTCAGAGATGACGTCGGTTGGCTCCAGCGGAGCGAACGTGGTCGTCACCTGCGCCGTCACCTCTCCAGTCCGCTCATAGCTCGCTTCGACGAGGAGACCATTGCGGAACGTCATGGTCAAGTCGACCGAGTCGCCGGTACCGCCGAAGCGGGCTGCCGGGTAGGAGCCAACCACAACCACCACATCGCCGTCGGCGCGGATCACCCGAAGGTTCGCCGGGTCGGCAAAGTCGGCGAGAGGATCAGTCGCCGGCACCTCCTCGGTGAGCAGCTCCCACGGGCCGGTGTCGGTCCTGACCCAACGTCCTTCCGGGGTGATCAGATAGCTGACGGCAGCATCACCGGAGCGGATCACTACTTCGGATTCGTCGCCGATCACGAGACCCTCGGTGCTCCCCGCCGCCGATCCGTCGACGATCGCCACCGACGAGAAGCGGTACCCGTCTGCGTACGTGGCGAGCGCCGTGTCGAGGAGTGCCACCGGATCGATCGCCACCTGTGTTGTGGTGGTGGTGGTCTCATCGGTCGTCGCTGCGGGCGAGGACGTGGTCGGCTGCATGCTGGTTGCTACGGTGGTCGCTGCCGGCGAGCCGGTGCTACAGGCCGCCAAGAGCAAGGCTCCGAACACGGCGACGACGGCTCCCCAGATGGGGAGCCGTCGACGGGAGGGTTGGTTAGTCATCGCTGTGATCGTCGCCGTGGTCGTCGTCGTGATGGTCGTCTTTGTGGTCGTCGTCCTTGGACTTGTCATGGTCGTCGTCCTTGGACTTGTCATGGTCGTCGTCCTTGTCACACTTTTCGGTGGTCTTGGACTTGACCTTGAGTTCCCACGAACCGTCGTCTTTCTGCTTCAACTCGACCTTGACCTTGGCGTCGGTGCCGTCGAAACGGATTTCGAAACCGTGGTCCTTGGCCTCCATCGAGTAGGCACCGGCATCAACGCCGCTAACGGAGTCGAGCGTTACGGTGCCGTCGGCGTTGACGGTGAAGGTCGCTGCCACCTGGGTGCCGTCGCACAGCAGGCCATCCCACATGTGCTGGCCAAGCAGGCTCGCGAGGGTTGCTTCCCGCAGCTTCTGTTCGTCCTTACCCTTCAGTTCGGTCTTCAAGGTGACCGGCAAGTCGTGGTCGTCATCGTCGTCACCTTCGGTGGCGAACTCCGTCTCGACCTCGATCTTCAGCGTCTTCGTGTACCCATTGAACATGAAGGTGACTTTGGCTTCGGATTCGAACTCGTCGTCCTTCATCTTGTTCTCGATCGCACCGACCGTGAAGGTGGCGTCTGCCGGCAGGCCTGTCGGGTCGGACACCGAGGTGAGCTCCGGATAGCCAGAGGTGCCCATCGCTATGGCGAATCCGACGGAGGCGACGTCGCCGGTTCCAAAGACGTCGGCCGACCAGATGTGGTCTCCGATGACCCCGGCAGCGTCCGCGGTCTTGACCTTCATGGACAGCTTCGACTTCTTGGCCTTGACGTCAACGCGGGTCGTGCCGTCGGCGTTGGCGAACCGGATCTTGTGTTCGTCGGTAGGCGTCACCGTGGTTCCGTCCGAAACCTCCAGATCGACGAGGTTGCCGAACTCGTCGAGATGGACGGTGAAGTTCACCGGGGAGCCCGGCAGGCCGAGCTCCAATGTGGCCCCTCCGGTTTCGGCGATCGCTTCGGTGGTGGAGGCCAGCGCCGCTCCCGGCAGCAGTCCTACCACGAGGGCTGTCGCCAGCAACAGCAGTACGGTTCGTCTCATCACACCCTCCTAGGGCTCAGCTCCCAAGTCAACCCCCGACAGTGTCGCCGATAGCGGGTTAAGGACGGGTTAAGGGAGCCCTAACAGCGAGTCAAACCTGCCCTCAGGGCGAGAGCAGGGCCCACAACCTCCTGAACCCAGGGTTGTAGTTGCAGCACAGTGGAGTTGGGGCCCACGGTTCAGCGCAGACGGGACGACGGCGTCGAACCGTGGGCTGGAACTCACCTATACAACAACCATAACCCTGGGTTCAGGTTGCAGCAGAGTGGAGTTGGGGCCCACGGTTCGGTCAGGACCGAGGCCGCTGCACGCTACGCTCCGTCGATGCAGCCAACCCCTTCGGTGCGTCGCCGTCTGATCGCCGTCCTGTTCGGCGCCGTCGGGTTGGACCGCATCGGGTTCCTTCTCGCCGTCACCGTCGCCACCCTGGCGGCCGAGGACATGCTCGGTTCACCTCTGTGGGCGGGCCTGCCCGCCGCGGTCAGCGTCACCGGCATGGCCCTGGCCACCACCCCGATGTCGGCGTTCATGGGGCGGCGCGGCCGCCGGGCCGGGATGGTGCTTGGACAGACCATCGTGGTGGTCGGCGCGGGCATCTCCGCTGCGGCGGTCAACATCGCGTCGTTTCCGTTGCTGATCGCCGGATTCCTTCTCTTCGGGATCGGCAACAGCGCCGACCGACTGGCCCGCTACGCGGCTGCCGACGTAGCCACCCCCGAGCGGCGCGGCTCGGCCATCGCGCTCGTCGTGTGGGCCGGGACCATCGGATCGGTGATTGGTCCGGCGCTCCTCGAGCCGGCACAACGGTTCGCCGACTCGCTCTCGATAGCAGGTCTCGCCGGTCCCTACCTGTTTGCCGGTGCAGCGTACGCCGCCGCGGCCGTGGTCATCTTCACACTTCTGCGGCCGGATCCGCTCGACCTGGCCGGAGACGAGCGTCCGAAACCCGGCAGCCGGCCGGTTCCAGTGCTCGAGTTGCTCCGGATCCCGAAGTTGCTGTTCGCCGTCGTCGCCCTCGTCGTCGGTCAAGTGGTGATGGTGCTGATCATGACGATGACACCGATCCACATCCGCTCAGCCGGACAATCGCTCGGGATCGTCGGACTGGTGATCAGCGCCCACACCCTTGGCATGTTCGCCCTGTCGCCGCTGACCGGCTGGCTTGCCGACCGGATCGGTTCCCTTCAGGTTGTGTTGGCTGGGGAGGGCTTGCTGCTCGTCTCCGCGGTCATGGCTTCGTTCGCCGCTGGGGACCAACGAACGCTGCTCGTCGCCAGCCTGTTCCTTCTTGGGCTCGGCTGGAACTTCGGGTTCGTTGCCGGCAGCGCGCTCGTCGTCGAAGACGTCACACCAGAGGTGCGGCTGCGCGCCCAGGGCGTCGCCGACGCGTTCGTGTGGCTTTCCGGCGCCGTGGCCACGTTCGGTTCGGGCTTGATCCTCGCCGGGGTCGGCTACTCGGGCCTGTCGCTGCTCGGCGCCCTGTTGGTGCTCGTCCCGCCGGCCGTGTTGGTCGCGCAGCGGCGGGCCGTCGCCGCAAGCATCTGAGTAGATTGGGGCAACAATGTCCGACTGGTTGAAGACCGCGTGCATCCTCTGCGAGTGCAACTGCGGCCTCGAGGTGAAACTCGACGGCCGACGAATCGTTCGGGTCCGAGGCGACAAAGCACACAAGGCGTCGCATGGCTACACCTGCGAGAAGGCGCTTCGGATCGACCACTACCAGAACAGTCGGGATCGGCTCACCTCCCCGATGCGACGTGTCGCCGACGGCGACTATGAGCCGATCTCATGGGACGAAGCCATCAAGGAGGTTGCATCCCGCCTGTCGGAGGTCCGGGACGCCTACGGTGGCGAGTCGATCTTCTACTACGGCGGCGGCGGCCAGGGCAATCACCTGTGCGGAACGTACGCCACGGCCACCAGGGCTGCCCTTGGGTCCCGCTACCGGTCCAGCGCGCTTGCCCAAGAGAAGACCGGCGAGTTCTGGGTGAACGCCCAGATCGGCGTCGCGACGAGAGGGGACTTCGCCAGCACGGATGTGGCCGTGTTTGTGGGCAAGAACCCTTGGCAGTCCCACGGGATCCCCGAGGCGAGGCGAACCCTCAAAGCGATCGCCAACGACCCCGACCGGACGATGATCGTGATCGACCCGCGCCGCACCGAAACCGCCGACCTGGCCGACATGCACCTGCAGGTCAAACCCGGCACCGACGTGTACTGCCTCGCCGCGATGGTGAAGGTGATCATCGACGAAGGGCTGGTGGATCGCCGGTTCGTCGCCGACCACGTCGTCGGCTACGAAGACCTCGAAGCGGCGATGGCGAACGTCGACGTCGACCGGTATGCCGCCAACGCCGGCATCGACCCTGGCCTGCTGCGCGCTGCTGCCCGCCGCATCGGCACGGCACGTTCGGTGGCGATCTTCGAAGACCTCGGCATTCAGATGGCCCCGCACTCGACGCTCAACTCATACCTCGAGAAGCTGCTGTGGGTCCTCACCGGGAACTTCGCGAAGTCCGGGGCGATGCTGTCCCCGGCACCGCTGGTGCCGTTCATGGTTGCCAAGCGGGAGTCGAAGCGAGTGTCGCCGGTGGTCGGCGCACCGATCATCACCGGTTTGGTGCCCTGCAATGTGATCCCCGACGAGATCCTCACCGACGCCCCGGGTGCCTACAAGGCGATGATCGTCGAGTCGGCCAACCCGGTCCACTCCCTCGCGGACTCCAAACGGTGGCGTGAGGCGATGGCGGCGCTCGAGTTCTCGGTCGTCATCGATGTGGCCATGACCGAGACGGCGCGCCACGCCGACATCGTGCTGCCGGCGGCCTCCCAGTACGAAAAGTGGGAAGCGACGTTCTTCAACTTCGAGGCTCCGGACAAC
>JANTGE010000056.1 GCA_024763085.1 Acidimicrobiia bacterium | reverse complement strand
AGCGCCAGTGCCTCGTCGGTGCCGGCCGCCTCGAGGCGTTTGTCGACCTCGGTGTCGACCCGGGAGACGAAGAATGACGCCACCGACGCCACATGGGCCGGGTCGCCGCCGATCTCGATGAACCCCTCCAGCCCGTCGAGGTAGGCGGCCATGACCTCCCGGTAGCGGTCGAGGGCGAAGATCAGGGTGACGTTCACCGAGACACCCTCGCCAATGAGTTGTCGGATCGCCGGAATCCCTTCACGAGTGGCCGGCACCTTGATCAGCAGGTTCGGACGGTCGACCCGCTTCACCCACTCACGGGCTTCGGCGACGGTGGCATCGGTATCGGCGGCGAGATCCGGGGAGACCTCCACCGACACGTAGCCGTCGACACCTTGGGTGGCGCTCCACACCGGGCGGAGTAGGTCGCAGGCGTCCTGGATGTCGCGGGTGACGAGCGCGGTGTAGATCTCGTCGGTCGACGCGCCTCGCCGGGCCATGGCGGCGATCGGTTCGTCGTAGTCGGCCGAACCCATGATGGCGCCGGCGAAGATCGTCGGGTTCGAGGTGACGCCGGTGACGGCGTCCTCTTCCATCATCCGGGGTAGGCCGGAGGGTTCGAGCAGTGTGCGGGAAATCGAGTCGAGCCAGATGCTCTGGCCCTGGGCGGCAACGGCGTGCAAACGGGACATGGATCACTCCGGTCGGGTCGTTGGTCCAACCCTACCGGCCAGAGCGTTGTTCCCGGGGCGCCGCAGCCGAAGGCGCGAGCCCGCGCCCCTGAACGGATGAGAGGGAACGCAAAGGCACCAAGGAGTGCCGGGTGCTGTCCGGCGGCGGCTCTATCCGGCAGCGATCAGAGGGTCTCCGGTAACGACGAAGACCACGCCTCGATACACAATGACAGATTGTGGATAGTCACGAGTGATGTGAGTCCACAAAACCTCTTGCCCTCTCGTCGCCTGGACACGACCGGCATCTTCTGAGGCCGCAGTTCCTGATGAAGGCCTACGTTCGCTGCCCACAACGACGATGTCGCCGATCGTTGCCCGTCGAAGGGCAGCGATCTCCAGATTCGACCGGTAGCCGCGATAGATCGTTGCCACCCCTCGAATCTGAGCGAAAGCCTCGTCTTCTAGCAGAGTGACAGCTCCGACCAGTTCGCCACTGGAAGCGTCGATGTGCAGCAGCCTCGCGAAGTCTTCATCTCCTCGGAGCTTCGCCGCGACGACGAGCTGGTCTGCATCCAGCCCCCATCGGTCTGCGTAACCCGGCACCTCCACCTGCCAGCGGGGTGTACCGTCGAGCCCGATGGCTACGAACCCGTCCGGTTGACGTACGCCTTCGTATCCGACGATGAGGAGATCATCGAAGGGCACCGCCGGATTCCGGGTGTACGGGACGTCCGTCTGCCAGCGGACAGTTCCGTCGATGTCGATGGCTATCACCTGTGAGCGGAAGTCGAACCATCTAGACCCCGATCGGTCGCGGCCGATGAACAGTCCTTCGCCGATATCGACGCGGCGATACTCTTCCCCGACTGTCGGACCAGGTCGCGTCAACGCGATGATGGCTGCTACCGCCGCCAGAACGGTGAACGCTGCACCCACAGCGATCGCGTACTTCCACCGCTTCGACATCGTGCGCTCGAACCAATCCGGCATTGCGCAACTCCTCTCCTCCAGAGTCTGGCAGGCACCATGCCTCAATGCCCGGACGGCAGCGTGGTGGCTTCGGCGGGACCTGGTCTGCAGACGTTCAATGGAAGTAGAGGATCGGGTCGGCGGTCTGGACATACAGCACGCCATCGATCAGGGCGGCGTGAACGACTCGATCACGGGTTCGGACGATCCAGAGGATCGATCTGGTTTCGAGATCGACGGCGGCAACCCAGCCGTCATCCGGCGCATCGACTGCTCCTCCGGACGCCGAGTGGATGCCGCCGCCGACATAGAGCTCGCCCCGGCTGTCGAGGATCGGATGCATGCCGGCGAAACCGGGCAGGTCGATTTGCCAGGCGAGTTCGCCGGGGACGTCCGGATCGATCGCAGCCAGCAGGTGCCGGTGGTCGAGCCGGCTGATCGACACGTAGTAGAGGTGGCCGTCGGTGGACGCCGATGTGAGGGTGCCCGCTGTGAGAAGAACTGCCACAGGACCTGGCCGGTTCTCAGGTCTACCGCTCGGACGCCTCGAGGGTCGGCAGGCAGGACGGCGACACGGTCGTTGACGAGTGGGGCGGCGGCCCCGGCCCTGCCGTTCTACTGCCAGGCGAACGCACCGTCGGACAGGGCAACGCCGCCGATGATCGACTCGCCGTTTAGGTTCGCGTCCACGATTGCGACACCGTCGCGGATCGCGAGGATCCTCGCTAGGTCGGCGCCGAGTGCGAGACGCGTTGCCGTTCCGTCGGCTTCGACGGCGACGATGCGCGTCCTGTGGTGTAGGTAGGCGACGCCGGCGGCCGGCAACGTCTCGGCCGGTTGGGGTGTTGCCGCAAACCGGACGGCTCCCGTCGACAGGTCGTATCCGGCGACATCGCCGTGTTCGTCGAGTTCGACGAGCACTTCGTCGACGAGACCCGTATCGATCGGAAGCCGTCCGGATGTCTCCCAGCGCACGGATCCATCGGCGGCATCGATCGCACCGAGCCACGGCTGCACCGCGCCTTCGATCCGGACCGAGGACGGGATCACGATGAGGTCGGGTGTGCTGTGCCAGCGTTGCAGCCGTCCCGGTATTTCCGTGTCCCACCGTGGAGTGCCATCGAACCCGATGGCGACGACACCCCCGGGCTGATCGAGCCTGCCGTAGACCACGTCGATCTGCCCGTCGCCGATGATCATCGGCAAGGGTGCGTAGTGGATGTCTGTGCTCCACAGGGTCTGGCCGTCGATGTCGATCGCCACGAGCTGCGACTGGTATCGCAGGTCACTGTTTTCGGGACCTGGGTGTCCCGGGAGGGACAGCAACACCACGAAGCCGACGAGCATGGCCAGAGCGACGATGAGAGTGACGAGGCGCCGCCTGGTCGTGTTCACACCCTGATACTGCCACGATATGGGCGGGGACCGCTGCGCTGCCGCCCCAACCCGTCGGTGTCAGCCGTAGGGAATCGTTTCACGCCTGGAGAAGGATCGATGCTGCGGCCGGCCGGGTTGCCCAGGGTCGCGGCTAGACTGTTTGGCGGAGGACGAAGTGTCTGAACCCGTAGCGGTGACCGGTGCTTCCGGTCACCTCGGGAACAATCTGGTTCGGCGCCTCCTTGCCGACGGACGGCAGGTCCGTGTGGTGCTGCTCCCAGACGATCCCGCACCGGCCCTCGAAGGACTCGCCGTCGAACGGGTGTCGGGCGACGTGCTCGATCCCGATTCGCTGCGGTCGGCGTTTCGCGGGGCAGCGACCGTGTTCCACCTCGCCGGAGTCATCTCGATCGCGGGCGGGATGGGAGGCAAAGTCGACGCTATCAATGTGGCCGGGGTTCGCAACGCCGCCGAGGCAGCCTTGGCCGAGGGCGTGGGGCGCTTCGTCCACTGTTCGTCGATTCACGCGTTCTCCGCCGAACCGCTGCGACGGCCGATCGACGAACGACGGCGGAGGCCGTTTCATCGCGGCCGGGCTGCCTACGACAGGTCGAAAGCGGCCGGCGAAGCCAAGCTGGCCGACGTCGTTGCCGACGGCCTCGATGCGGTGACGGTGAACCCGACCGGGATCATCGGCCCGTATGACTTCGGACCTTCGCGGATGGGCAAGGTGCTGCTCATGCTGCGAGCCGGAAGACTGCCGGTCGTTCCCGACGGCGGCTTCAACTGGGTCGACGTGCGTGACGTCGCCGATGCACTGATCCGAGCCGAGCATCACGGACAGACCGGCGAGTCGTACATCGCTTCGGGCCACTGGCAGTCGCTGCACGACATCGCCGAACTCGTCCATGAGGTCACCGGCGCCCGGGTGCCGGCGACGATCTCGATGGCGGTCGCCAGGTTGGGGGTTCCGTTCGTGTCGTTCTTCGACCACCGGCTCGGACGCGAACCGCTATTCACCGCCGAATCGCTCTACGCGCTGCGCACGTACCGGGACGTCGACCACTCGAAGGCCACGAGGGAGCTCGGCTACATGCCGCGACCAACACTCGAGACCATCGAGGACACGTTCCGGTGGTTCGCCGAAGCCGGTGTCATCGACTCGGTGCGGGTATCGCGGCCCGGACTCCGCAGGATCCGGGCATGGTGGCGGACCGCGACCGGCCGCGGCGTCCGCCGCGCCTAGCGGTCTTCGGCAGGAGGACTCAAGTCGGCGCGGCTATAAACGCGCCGGACTCTTCGGTTACAGGAGCGTCTCGAAGTTAGACCCGGGGTAGGGGCCTCGTCGCTCGCCTTGATGCTGGTGCGTGGTGGTGGTTGCGGTACCTGGTACCTGGTACCTGGTACCTGTGCGACAGGCTGACCGGGGCACTCGAATGGGGCCGCCATGCCCCGATGGAGTAACCTCCCTGCCGAAATGCCACGCAGGATCTTGATCGCCAAACCCGGCCTCGACGGACACGACCGTGGGGCGAAGGTGATCGCCCGAGCTCTACGCGACGCCGGCAATGAGGTGATCTATTCGGGGTTGCATCAAACCCCGGAGCAGATCGTCGAGACCGCCATCCAGGAGGATGTCGACGGGATCGGCCTCTCGGTGCTCAGCGGGGCCCACATGACGCTGTTTCCCCGGGTCGTGCAGCTGCTGCGCGACCAGGGCATCGACGACATCGTCGTGTTCGGGGGCGGCATCATCCCGGACGATGACGTCGAGCCGCTCAAAGAAGCCGGCTTGGCCGCCATCTTCACCCCGGGGACGCCGCTGTCGGAGATCACCGACTGGGTGGAGCGCAACATCCAAGAACACTAGGAGAGAGCTGTGGACCTTCTGGAATACCAGGGGAAGTCCCTGTTCGCCCGCATCGGGGTACCCGTCCCCGACGGCCGCGTCGCCGCCACGCCCGAAGAGGCCCGTGACGCCGCCGCCGAATTGGGAGGGACCGTCGTGGTCAAAGCCCAGGTGCAGGTAGGCGGACGAGGCAAGGCGGGCGGCATCAAGCTCGCCGCCAACCCGGAAGAAGCGTACGCCCGGGCCGAGGAGATCCTCGGCATGAACATCAAAGGGCATGTCGTCAAGAAGCTGTGGATCGAGAAGGCGTCGAACATCAAAGCCGAGTACTACGCCTCGTTCACCCTCGACCGGTCCGCGAAGAAGCACCTCGGGATGATTTCCGCCAAGGGCGGGATGGACATCGAGCAGGTGGCGGCCGAAGAACCCGAAGCGGTCGTCAAGGTGCACATCGACCCGGTCATCGGTCTGCCCAATTGGCAGGCGACCGAGATGGTGTACCGGGCCAAGCTCGACCCGGAAGCAGCTCGGGGAGCCATCAAGCTGTTGAAGAAGCTGTACCAGGCGTTCGTCGAGTTCGACTGCGACCTCGTCGAGGTCAACCCGCTGATCCTCACCGAAGAGGGTGACGTCGTGGCGCTCGACTCGAAGGTGGCGCTGGACGAAAACGGATTCTTCCGGCATCCGGACTTCCCCAACTTCGCAATGGAGCATGACATTCCGCCGGTGGAGCGGATGGCCAAAGATCGCGGTCTGAACTTCATCAAGCTCGACGGCGACGTCGGCATCATCGGCAACGGCGCCGGTCTGGTCATGTCGACCCTCGACGTTGTATCGCTCGTCGGTGGGAAGGCGGCGAACTTCCTCGACGTCGGTGGCGGCGCCGGGGCGGACACCATCACCAACGCCCTGGAGATCCTCATGCAGGACCCACAGGTGAAGACGGTGCTCATCAACATTTTCGGCGGTATCACCCGCGGCGACCTCGTCGCTCAGGGCATCGTCGAAGCGTTCCGGCGTCTCGACCTGCCATGGCCGATCGTGGTGCGGCTCGACGGCACCAACGCCGAAGAGGGAAGGCGGATCCTCGGGGAGGTTCAGTCCGAGAAACTGATTCCCGCGGCGACGATGCGGGAAGCGGCCGAGAAGGCCGTGCGACTGGCGGAGGTGTCCTGATGGCGATCCTCATCGATGAGAACACGAAAGTCGTCGTGCAGGGCCTGACCGGCAAGGAAGGCCAGTTCCATGCACTTCGCAACCGTGCCTACGGCACCAAGGTCGTCGCCGGCACCCGGCCGGGCAAAGGCGGTGAGCAGGTCGAAGGCATCCCGATCTTCGACACGGTCTCGCAAGCCGTCGAGGCGACCGGCGCCAACACGTCGCTGATCTTCGTGCCGCCGCCCTTCGCCGCCGACGCAATCCTCGAGGCGGCCGCCGCCGGTGTCGACGTGATCGTCGCCATTACCGAAGGCATCCCCGCTCAGGACGAGGCGAAGGTCTTCAACTACCTGAAGGAGACGGCGCCGGACACGGTGCTCATCGGTCCGAACTGTCCGGGGCTCATCTCGCCCGGGAAGTCGAACGTTGGCATCATGCCCCACGAGATCACCAAGCCGGGCAACATCGGGGTCGTGTCCCGGTCCGGCACGCTGACCTACCAGGCAGTGCACGAGCTGACGCTGCGGGGTCTCGGTCAGACGACCTGCATCGGAATCGGCGGCGACCCGGTTCCCGGGACGAACTTCATCGACGTGCTGTCCCGGTTCCAGGACGACCCGGAGACCGAAGGCATCGTCATGATCGGGGAGATCGGCGGAGACGCCGAAGAACGTGCCGCCGAGTTCATCGCCGAACACGTCACCAAGCCGGTGGTGGCCTACATCGCCGGGGTGACCGCACCCCCGGGCAAGAAGATGGGCCACGCCGGAGCGATCATCTCCGGTTCGAAGGGCACGGCCGCTGCCAAGATGGAGGCGCTGCGCGCCGCCGGGGCGACCGTTCTCGACGACCCGACTCAGATCGGCGAGGCGATGGAACGGCTGCTCGCCGAACGGTAGATCCGACACCATCGCGAGAGATTGCTGCCCGGGGTTTCGACCCCCGGGCAGCGTCGCGTCAGCCTTCGACCCGTTGCCCTGCCAGCTCCATGGGGCGGAGCACGAACCACGTGTAGGCGATGCCGGTGCCGTAGAGCAGCAGCATCGCGGCGAACAACAGGTTGAATCCGGGTCCGAAACCGAGTTCGCTGCGCACCCAGCCGGAGATGAGCGGCCCGACCGTCCATCCGGCCGACCACACCATCGTTTCGGCCGCCGCCAACGACGGACGCCACGCCTCCTTCACCTGACCCATCGTGAACTCGGCGTAGATCGGGTTGGCGGCGTTCATCAGCGCCGACCGGACGAACAGGGCGACAGCGACCGCGAGGAAACTCGACGAGAAGCCCAGCATGGCGATGAACGGCAGCGACAAACCCTGGACCAGCACGATGCTCGTCGTCCGCCCGAGCTTCTCGGCGATCACCGGTTGCAACATCACGGCGATCGCCATGCCGAGCTGCGACCAGGCGAACACCGCGCCGAGTGTGGCGAACGACACTCCGAACTTGCCCTCTACGTAGATGTTCAGAAACGGGATGATGAGTCCGGCGCCGAGTCCGATGAACACATTCGGTGCGAGCAGTTTGACGATGATGCCTCTTGCCCCGGACGGGAGCGACCAGAGCGGTCCGCCAGACGGCTCGTCGGGGCGCACTTCGGTGAGCTTCCACAACGGAATGGCGGCGACGAGGTACAGGATCGCGGCGATGAGTACGACCCATTGAATCGCCTGCAGGCCTTTCGGATCGACACCGGCGATCCGTTCGAACAGGGACGGCAGGGCACCGCCGACGAGGCTGCCGACGAATCCGGCGACCAGATTGAAGCCGAACTGGGCCGAGAACAGGTAGGTGCGGTTCGCTTCCGGTTCCAGGGCAGTCATCAGCGGGCTCGGCACCACCCAGAACGCCATGCCGCCGAGGCCGACCAGGAACACGGCGAACAGCGCAGGAGCGACACCGTGAGTCTGGGAGAGCAGCAGCAGGCCGCCGCCGGCGACGAACGCGGCGACGCGCATCGTCCGCACATAGCCGAGCCGTTCCGACAGGCGGGCCACCGGCAGGGCGAAGGCCATTCCGACGAGGTTCGGTACTGCGTTGGCGAGACCGACCAGCGTGTCGGAGAACCCGAGCCCTTCGAACAGGAAGTTCAGGTACAGCCAGGTGACGCTGAACGCGAAGCCCCACAGGGACGCCGACACGAGCAGCCACTTGGAGTCGCGGGTGAACGTTCTGAACCGGGTGAAGGCGGTGAGCACCGGGACATGGTAGAGGTGCCAAAAGCGGGCAAATCCGCCCCGGTACCGTCGACGCCGGCAGCATCCTGCCGGGCCCGACAGGACACGGCCAGATGCGATCCAGTCGAGGTCCCCTCACCACGTCGGACCGGCATTGACAGGAGCGGGAGATGGCGCTCCCGTAGACTCGACACAGCCGACCTTAGGGGTGACTGTGATCTGGATCGTCGTGATCGTCGTGGTGGTGGCCTTGTGGTTCTTCGCCACGTACAACCGTCTCGTCAAGCTTCGCAACCGCACCGACAACGCCTGGGCACAGATCGACGTGCAGCTCAAACGCCGCTACGACCTGATCCCGAACCTCGTCGAGACCGTCAAGGGGTATGCCGCCCACGAACAGGCGACCTTCCAGCGGGTCGTCGAAGCTCGCAACAAGGCGATGGCTGCCCAAACGCCGGCTGAACGAGCCGAGGCGGAGAACATGCTGACCGCCGCCTTGCGGCAACTGTTCGCCCTCGCCGAGGCGTATCCAGAGCTAAAGGCCAGTACCAACTTCCTGGAGTTGCAGAGCGAACTGTCCGACACCGAAAACAAGATCGCCGTGGCCCGGCAGATCTACAACGACTCGGTCCTGACTTTGAACAACAAGGTCCAGACGGTGCCGTCGAACCTTGTGGCGTCGCTCACCGGGTTCACGACCCGCGAGTATTTCGAAGCTCCGGACGAGGCCGACCAGGCGCCGGAGGTGAACTTCTGAAACGGTCCATCCAGCGGCTGGCCGTAGCCGGGGTTGCCGCGATCGCGCTCATCGTCGCCACCCCGATGGCTGCGGTCGCCAAGTCGTACACGCTGCCGGAGGCCCAGGTCGACGTCGAGGTCCTCGGCGACGGGTCGGTCCAGGTCACCGAACACATCACGTTCGACTTCGACGGCCCGTTTACCGGTGCCTATCGGGACATTCCGCTCCGACCGGGTGAAGACATCGTCGATATCTCGGTCTTCGAAGGGGACGTCGAATACCGCCCCGGCGCCTCGGCGGAACTCGGCTCGTCCGGTGATCCGAACACCTTCGGCACGGTGCGGCTCGGCAACCGGCAGCGGGTTGTGTGGCACTACTCGGCCCTCGACGAGGCGCGCACGTTCACCATCTCGTACCGGTTCATCGGCCTCGCCAAAGCCTATGACGACGTCGTCGATGTCAACCTGCAGGTGTGGGGCAGCGAGTGGAAGGTCGGTCTCGACCGCCTCCAGGCAACGATGCGTCTGCCCGACCAGGTAACTTCCGGCGACGTGCGGGTGTGGGGCCATCCGGCCACGGTGAACGGATCGACGTCGCTCGGTCCTGACGGCACTTCGCCGTCGCTCGAAGCTCGAAACATCCCGCCGCAGCAGTTCGTCGAGTTCCGGGTGGTCTTTCCGACCGCCGCGCTGTCGTCGACCGACGGTGCGACCCGCATCGGCGGTCCCGGCCTGCCCGGCATCCTCGCCGAGGAGCAGGCGTTCGCCGCGCGGGCATCCCGCGATCGCACCTCGGCACGCATCTTGGCCGTAGCGTTGCTGCTGTTGGCGTTTGTCCCCGGTCTGGGCGCCGTCACCTGGATCTACCTGAAGTACGGGCGGGAGCCGAAGGTCGACTACGACCGCGAGTATGAGCAGGAGCCGCCGTCGGACCATCCGCCGGCGATGATCGGCGGGCTCCTCACCCAAGGTGCGGTTGCCGAACGGGAGTTCACCGCGACCGTGTTCGACCTCATCCGGCAGGGCGTCCTGACCGCCCAGCCGACGTCGGTGGAACACCGTACCTGGGCCGGCCTGAGAACCGAGCAGATCTCCGATCTGCTCATCGGTCTCGGCGACACCGGCCGGAGGCTGCGGGCGTTCGAACGCTCGGTGGTGACCGTGATGGAACGCGTCCTCGAGGAGGGCCCGTTGCCGCTCACCGAGTTCCGCAAGAAGATCCGGGAGGACGCTTCCGCCAATGCCGCCACGTACAAGGTATTCCAGAAGCGGACGCTGGAAGCACTCGAACGCGAAGGCCTGCTCGACCGGTCCGGCATGAAGCCGCTCGTGGTTGTCGGCGCGGTCCTCTTCGGGCTGATCTTTGTCGGCATGTTCGTGCTCATCCCGATGGCCGAAACCCGGTTCGGCGCCGCGGTGCTACCTGGGGCGTTGGTTGCGTTCTTCACCAACAGCGCCATCGTCGGCATCTTCGCCGCCACCCGGCGCGGCTGGGTGAAACGAACCCGGCAGGGAGCCCTGCTCGCCGCCCGCTGGCAGGCGTTCAAACGGTACCTCGAGGACTTCGGACGCTTCGAAGAAGCCCCGGCGATCTCGCTCGACCTGTGGGACCGCTATCTCGTCTACGCGATCACGCTTGGTGCCGCCGAGGAGGTCCTTGAAGCGGCGCGGCTCCGGGCGCCACAGGAACTGGAGCAGCGCTCCAGCCTCTACTGGTATGGAAACCAGGGCTTCACCGGGGGTCACACGTCGAATGCGTTCGCCGGCCTCACCGAAGCCCTCGGCGGAGCGTTCGCCCCACCGTCGTCGTCCGGCGGTGGTGGTGGCTTCTCCGGAGGTGG
>JANTGE010000055.1 GCA_024763085.1 Acidimicrobiia bacterium | reverse complement strand
ACGACCTGCCGTGATACACTTGCAAAGTCTTGGCAGGGGGACCGCCGATGGCAGATGACACCTCCGCACCGGTCTACGACACCGTAGGTCTCTACCTCGACGAGGTTGCCTCCCACTCCCTGCTCACCGCCGAAGACGAAGTGCGTCTGGCCCGCGCGATGGAAGCCGGCCGGAAAGCCCAATCGAAGCTCGACTCCGGAGAGCCGCTCACCGCCGAGCAGCGCGCCAAGCTGTACCGGCTTGTCCACGAGGGCGAAGAAGCCAAGATGGCGTTCATTCGCTGCAACCTGCGGCTCGTGATCTCCATCGCAAAACGCTACATGGGACGCGGCCTCGACCTGCTCGACCTGATCCAGGAAGGCAACCTGGGTCTCATCCGCGCCGTAGAGAAGTTCGACTGGCGGAAAGGTTTCAAGTTCTCCACCTACGCCACCTGGTGGATCCGACAGGCGATCACCCGGGGGCTGGGCAACCAGGCGAGGACGATCCGTCTGCCGGTCCACATGGTTGACGTGGTGCGAACCGTCGAGGAGACCGAACAGGCGCTCCTGGAACAGCTCCAGCGCCGGCCGACCGTCGAGGAGATCGCCGAAGCATCCGGCCTGGACACCAGCAGGGTCAAGGCAGCGATCCAGGCGCCCCACGACACGGTGTCGCTCGATCGTCCGGTCGGCGACGACGGCGACGCCGAGTTGCAGGACTTCGTCGAAGACGACACCACCCCGGACCCGTTCGGACATGCCGTCCAGGTGATGCGGCGCCTGCATGTGCGCGACGCGTTACGGGTGCTGGAAGAGCCGGAACGACAGGTGCTGATCCTGCGCTACGGTCTCGACGACGGGATTCCCCGCACCTTGTCCGACGTCGGCAAGCTGCTCAGCCTGACCAGGGAGCGGGTCCGGCAGATCGAAGGCCGGGCGATGTGCAAGCTGCGGCATCCCACGTCGACGTTCGATCTGGAGACGTTGCTGTAGGCAGCCAGAGGATGCCAGTACCTGGTACCAAGTAGGCAGGCGCCCAAGACTCAGAACCCAAAACCCAGAACCCACAGCAGGGCCACCCCTGTCGCCAGGCCACCGGCCGCCGTCACCTAGACTGCCATCCCATGTTGCAGATTCTCTGGGCACTGTTCATCGCCTCGATCGCCGGCGCCATCGGCGCCCGCCTGGCCGGCCGGAAAGGCCTCGGGTGTCTCGGCTCCGTCGCCCTCGGGTTCATCGGCGCACTCGTCGGTGGTTGGCTCGCCTCCGTCCTCGGCCTGCCGCTCGGATGGAAGGCAGGCGGGCTGCCGATCTTGTGGGCCATCATCGGCGCCGCCCTGTTCGTGGCCGTCTTGAACCTGCTCGGCGGGAAACGCTGATGGACCGGATCGACAAGCTGACCATCGCCCGGGACTGGCTTCCCCGATACACGGGCATGCCGCTCGACGAGTTCGGCGACTACATCCTGTTGACGAATTTCCGCACCTATGTGGAGCGGTTCGCCGAGCGGTTCGACTGCACGATTCGTGGCAAAGACCGGGCGATGCAAGCCGCTACCAACCGCGACGGGTTGACGATCGTCAACTTCGGCATCGGCACCGCCAACGCGGCGACGATCATGGACCTACTCATCGCCGCAGACCCGGAAGGGGTGCTGTTCTTGGGCAAGTGCGGAGGTCTGAAACACTCGACCGAGATCGGACACTTCATCCTGCCGATCGCAGCCATACGGGGCGAAGGAACGTCGAACGACTACTTCCCTCCGCAGGTGCCGGCGCTGCCGTCGTTCAAACTCCACAAGTTCGTGTCCGACAAGGTCGTCGAACACGGCCACGAGTACCGGACCGGCGTCGTCTACACGACGAACCGGCGAGTGTGGGAACACGACCTCGAGTTCCTTGCCTACCTCAAGAAGCTGACCGCGCTCGCCATCGATATGGAGACGGCGACCTTGTTCATTGTCGGGCACGCGAACCAGATTGCCCGCGGCGCGCTCCTGCTCGTCTCCGACGTGCCGATCACCCCGGAGGGCGTCAAGACCGAAGAGTCGGACGAGGCCGTGACCAGAGACTGGACCGACATCCATCTGGAGATCGGTATCGAAGCGATGACCGAGATCGCCGCCAAGGGCGAACCAATCAAACACTTCACGTTCTAGGCACCTGGCAGAGGTTTCGGAACTACCCGACGGCGCCGGCTTCGGCCATGTTCAGCTCGATGAGCCGGTTCAGCTCGACCGCATACTCCATCGGAAGCTCCTTGACGATCGGTTCGATGAACCCAGCGACAATCATCGACGTCGCCTGATCCTCGGTCAGCCCTCGGGACATCAAGTAGAAGAGCTTGTCCTCCCCCACCTTCGACACGGTTGCCTCATGGCCGATCTCGGCGTTGGCTTCTTCGATCTCCATGTACGGGTAGGTGTCCGAGCGCGAGTCGCCGTCGAGGATGAGTGCGTCGCAACGGACGAACGACCTGGCCCGCTCCGCATCCGGTTCGACTCGGACGAGACCTCGGTAGGCGGACCGTCCGCCGTCCTTTGAGATCGACTTCGAGGTGATCGTCGATGTGGTGTCCGAAGCTGCGTGGACCATCTTGGCGCCGGCATCGAGCACCTGACTGCCGTTGGCGAAGGCGATCGACAGCACCTCACCGTGGGCGCGTTCTCCGAGCAGCCACACGGCCGGATACTTCATAGTCAGACGACTACCTAGATTTCCGTCGACCCATTCCATGGTGGCGCCCTCATAGGTGGCAGCCCGTTTGGTCACCAGGTTGAACACGTTGTGGGACCAGTTCTGGATCGTCGTGTACCGGGCCCGACCGCCCTTCTTGACGACCACTTCAACGACGGCGGCATGCAGCGAATCGGTCGAGTACGTCGGCGCCGAGCACCCTTCGATGTAGTGCACGTAGGCGTCCTCGTCGACGATGATCAACGTCCGTTCGAACTGGCCCATGTTCTGGGCGTTGATGCGGAAGTAGGCCTGCAACGGCTGGTCGACATGGACGCCCGGCGGCACATAGATGAACGACCCGCCCGACCAGACGGCCGAGTTGAGCGCAGCGAACTTGTTGTCGTTCGGCGGAATGACCGTCCCGAAGTACTCCCGAACCAGATCTGGATGCTCCTTGAGGGCGGTGTCCATGTCGGAGAAGAACACCCCCTGCTGCTCCAACTCCTCGCGGTTCTTGTGGTAGACGACTTCCGATTCGTACTGGGCAGTGACCCCGGCAAGGTACTTGCGTTCGGCTTCGGGAATGCCGAGCTTCTCATAGGTGTCTTTGATCTCTTCGGGGACCATGTCCCAGTCCTCGACGACCTCTTCGGTGGGCTTCACGTAGTAATAGATGTCGTCGAAGTCGATCTCGTCGAGGAGGCCGGCGCCGCCCCAGGTGGGCATCGGCTTGCGAAGGAACCGGCGGTAGGCCTTGAGGCGGAACGCGAGCATCCACTCGGGCTCACCTTTCATGGCCGACATCTCCCGGATGATCTCCTCGTTCAACCCCTTCTTCGGTTTGAACACGTAGCTGTCTTCGGAGTCGGCCCAGCCGAGCGAATAGGGCCCGAGATCGATGTCTACCTTGGTCATGCGTCCACCTTTGATTGCACTACGGCCGTAGGGGAATCCTATCAGAGCGTCGGGACAAGCCGGCCGCCGCATCGTAGCCGACGAAAGCCCCGGCACCCGAGCGGCGCGGAGCTACGCTCACCCCATGGGAACAGGCACATCGTCGTTCGGAGCCGGCCGTCGCGAAGGCCACGACGCCTCGGGTTTCTACGGCCGGGCGCTGGTGACCGTCGACGAGACCACCGACACGACGGTCAACGAGAGCCCGGTTCTGGACGAGATCTTCGTGCACTCCGCCGAGTCGATGCCCGAACTGCCAGACAGCAGCGTGGCACTCATGGTGACCTCACCTCCGTACCATGTCGGCAAGGACTACGACTCGGACGCCTCCTTCGACGAGTACCTCGACTTGCTCACCCGGGTGTTCGCCGAGACCTACCGGGTGCTGCAGCCGGGAGGCCGGGCCGTGGTAAACGTCGCCAACCTCGGCCGCCGCCCCTACCTGCCACTGTCACATCTGGTCACCGCCCGGATGCTCGACATCGGGTTCTTCATGCGCGGCGAGATCATCTGGCAGAAAGGCAAGGGCGCCAACGGAAACTGTGCATGGGGAAGCTGGCGGTCGCCTTCCAACCCGGTCGTCCGTGACATCCACGAGTACTGCCTGGTTTTCTCCAAAGGGCGCTTCGATCGGGTCACCAAGGGTGAGGCGACGATCGACGCCGACGAGTTCATGGCGGCCACCTTGTCGGTGTGGGAGATTCCCGCCGAGTCGGCCGCCCGGGTGGGCCATCCGGCCCCGTTCCCGGTGGCGCTCCCCCGCCGGTTCATCGAGTTGTACACCTACCGGGACGAGCTGGTCCTCGACCCGTTCCTCGGCAGCGGCACCACCGCGGTGGCCGCTGTCGAAGCCGGCCGCCACTACATCGGATATGAGGTCGACGCCGGCTATGCCGCCGCCGCCCGGGAGCGGGTTGCCGCGACGCGAAGCGGCGGCCCGAAGGCCGCCGCACGCACAGAGTAGAGGGTCTCTACTTGTTCTTCTTTTCCTTGGGGCCTTTACCGAAGTCGTCGTGGGCAACGCCTTTCACGATCTTGCCCGGCGCGACCTTCTTGCCTGGGTGAGCGTCGTCGGAGAAGAGGTCCGGGTTTGCCTTGATCCAGTGGACCATCGTTGACACGAACTGCCCGTGGTTGGGCTTCTTCAAAGGCAGGCAGGTAGGCGGAGTCACGTCTTCTGTCGACTCGGTCCCCACGGTATCCGTTGCTCCCTCCTCCGGAGGCGGGCAGCCGTTGCCGTCGAGACCATCCTCTTCGTAGCCCCAGTAGAAGACGAAGTTGACCATCTCGCTCAGGAAGTCGCTCTCGAGTTCGAAGTTGTAGGTGCCCGGCATGACTTCGACCATGCCATCACCGTCGGCGTCTGGCATGTCGCTGCCGTCGTCGGCGTAGGCAAGGCTCGTGATCGACATCACGAGCGCCAGCACCAGGAAGATGACTCCCCAACGTTTCATAGTTCGCTCCTCTGGTTCAGTTCTCCCGCCTATCCCAACCTGCAAGTCACCGAAGCCGGCGTTCCGTTACACGTGATCGGCGATTTCTCCGGAATCTCGGCCTCGACGTTCCCACACGTCGTAGAGGCGGGCGTAGGCGCCGCCGGCAGCAAGCAACGCATCGGGTGGCCCCTGTTCGGCGATCCGGCCACCGTCGAGCACCACCACCCGGTCGGCCCGTTTGACCGTCCGCAGCCGGTGCGCGATGACGATCGCCGTACGGCCGGACAGCAGCCGGTCGAGCGCCGCCTCCACCTTGCCCTCGGTCTCCGGGTCCAGGTTCGAGGTCGCTTCGTCGAGCACGATGACCGTCGGGTCGGCGACGAGCGCCCGCACGAGCGCCACGAGTTGCCGTTCTCCCGACGAGAACCGGCTGCCTCGTTCTCGAACCTCTGTGTCGAGGCGCTCCGGGAGGCTCCGGACCCAGTCGGCCATGCCGGCGGCCTCCAGCACCGCCCACAGCTCCTCGTCGGTCGCGTCGGGGCGAGCGAACCGGAGGTTGTCACGCAATGACCCGGAGAACAGGAACCCTTCCTGCGGCACCATGGCCACATGACGCCGCAGATCTTGGAACGCCAGCCGGCGCAGGTCGACGCTGTCGAGCGTCACCTGGCCCTCGTCGGGGTCGTAGAACCGGACCGCCAGCTTCGCCAGCGTCGACTTGCCGGCACCGGTCTCCCCCACGATCGCGATGCGCTCCCCCGGGTCGATCTCCAGGTCGATATCGACGACGATCGGCACCTCGGGGTCATACCCGAACGTCACATGCTCGAACGAGAACGCCCCCCGGACAAGCTCCGGAAGCGGAACCGGGTCGGCCGGCTCGGCCACCTTCGGCCTGGTGTCGAGGATGCCGAAGAGCTTCGAGAGGGCCGCCAGTGCCGCCTGAAGGAGGTTGTAGACGTTGGAGAGCTGCACGATCGGCTCGAAGAAGTAGCTCAGGTACAGCAGGAACGCGACGAGCGACCCGAAGCTCATCGTCCCTTCGATCACCCGGCGGCCACCGACCAGCAGAATCAGGGCCGTGCCGACGGTGGCCAGAAAGTCCACCGCGGGGAAGTACGAGGCGATCGCCTTGGCCGCCTGCAAGTTCGCTTTGAAGTACTCCTCATTGACCCGTCCGAACTCGACCGCCTGGCGCCGCTCCTGGGTGTAGGCCTGGACGACCCGCACCCCGGAGATGCCTTCCTGGAGTGCGCCCAGCACCTGGCCGATCTGCTCCCGGATCGCCTGGTAGGCCCGGTCGGCGTACCGGCGGAAGATGATCGACACGACCAGCAGCGCCGGCAGCAACGCCAGGACTGTCCAGGCGAGCGCGACGTCGACGAAGAACATGGCGACGGTGACACCCGTCACCATCAGCAGCGACGTGATGACGCTGATCGCCCCCTGGTCGACGAACTGGGTGAGCGCTTCCACATCCGACGTCATCCGGGACACGAGTACCCCGACCTTCGACTTGGCGAAGAAGCCCATGTCGAGGTTGATGAGGTGCCGGAACACCCGCACCCGGAGGTCACGGAGATACGTCTCGCCGACGGCGGCGACCTGGTAGGTCGACAGGCGCTGCGTCAGGTATTGGAGACCGAGCACGATGAGGAACACACCGGTGGCGCCGAACACGAAGCGAAGGTCGCCGGCCGTCACCCCCTTGTCGATCCCCGAGCGCAGCACAAGCGGCGCCACCAGCTTCGCCGCGGTGGCGAGGATCGTCCACACGGCGGCGACGATCGCCGGCCGGAGCAGCGAGCGTCCGTAGCGAGCCGCCCGTGCGAGCAGCCGAAACGGTTTGTCGACCCGATGCTGCCCGCCGTATCTGGCGTACATCATGGCGCCACCTCGTCGATCACTCCGGTTTCGGCCAGCACCTGGCGGTAGCGGTCCGACGTGGCGAGCAATTCCTCGTGGGTCCCCGATGCCACGATCCGACCTTCGTCGAGGAGCAGCACCCGCTCGGCGAGCATCAGCGTCGACATGCGGTGGGCGATGATGATCGTGGTGCGGCCTTCCATCACCTTGCGGAGCGCCTCGGTGATCTGTTCTTCGGTCACCGCATCGACCGACGAGGTGGCGTCGTCGAGGATGAGGACCCTCGGGTCCCGCAAGATCGCCCTCGCCAGAGCGATGCGCTGCCGCTGGCCGCCGGACAGGCTGTAGCCGCGCTCCCCGACGACGGTGTCGTAGCCGTCGGGTAACTCGACGATGAAGTCGTGTGCCTGGGCGAGTCTCGCCGCGAGACGGATCTGCTCGTCGGACGCGCCCGGGTTGCCGAACGCGATGTTCTCCCTGATGGTCGCCGAGAACAGGAACGGTTCTTCGAACACCAGCGCAACCGCCGCCCGCAACTCCTCGATGTCGACCTTGCGCACGTCGACACCGTCGAGCAACACTGCTCCTTCGTCGGGGTCATAGAAGCGAGGGACCAGGTAGGCGAGGGTCGTCTTGCCGGAGCCGGTCGGGCCGACCAGCGCCACCGATGTTCCCGCCGGGATGACCACGTTGACGTCCCGCAGTACGCCCGGACCGTCGGGGTACGAAAACGACACGTGGGAGAAGCGCACCTCGCCACGCCCTTCTGGCAGTGGGATCGGCTGCTTGGGTGAGGTGATCTCCGGCGCGGTCTTGAGAAGCTCGGTCACCCGCGCGGCCGCCGCCGCCGATCGGGGCAGCTCGGCAAAGAACCAGCCGGTGATGCGCAGCGGGAACACCAGCACGGTCAGGTACTGGGTAAAGGCGACGAAGTCGCCCAGAGTCATCGCTCCTTGCACCACCCGGTATCCGCCGATGGCGAGCACCGCTGCGGTTGCGAGCGCAGGGATCATCTCGAACGCAGGCACATGTGATGACCGCAGCCGCAGCATCTCCATCGTCCGTTTGAAGATTCGGTCTGCGGCCTTCGCCAGGCGGCCGATGACCTGTTCCTCCTGCCCGTAGGACTTGACGACCCGAACCCCGGCGATGACCTCCTCCACGACCCGCGACAGGTCGGCGAGCCGCTGCTGCACCTCCCAGGAGACGCCGAGGATCTTTGTGGCATACCGGTTCGCCAACAGGAACAGCCCCGGGACCGACAGCGACGCCACCACCCCGAGGATCGGGTCCAGCACGATGAGCGTCACCACCACGATGATGGTGAGCGAGACGTTGGCGATCGTGATCGGCAACATGGCAAAGATGAGGCGAACCTGCGACAGGTCAGACGACGCTCTCGCCATCAGCTCGCCGGTGGCGGTCCGGTCGTGGAAGCTGAACGCGAGGCGCTGCATGTGCTCGAAGAGGCGGTTGCGCATCTCGGTCTCGGCCCGATAGGACAGGCTGAACGCAAAGAAGCGCCGGCCGCCGATGCCGAGCGCTTTGAGCGCGCCGGCGGCGATCACGATCCCCACGAGAGGAGGCAGTAGGTCGGCGTTGCTTCCTTCGATGGCCCGATCGATGACAACCTTGGTGAGGTACGGCACGGTCGCCACCATCGCCATCCACAGCAGGGCACTCACGATCGACAGCGCCGAGGCTTTCCGATAGCGCAGCAGCGTACGGCCGAGCAGCCGCAACCCGGCGCGGACGGTCGGATCGGTGAGCGCGGAGACCGGCCGACCGGTCATTGCTGGACCTCGACATCCCCCGCCTGCTCGGCACGTGGAGTGTCATCATCGGATGGTTGGGCAGTCCGGCGGCCTGCCCACCGTCTGGCCAAGGCAGCCGATACCGCCGCGGCCATGATGATGACGTAGGCGATGACGTAGAGCCACAGCAGCAGCAGCGCAACCGAACCGAACACTGCGACGGTGGACCCGAGAGCGCCGGCGCGGTCGAGATACGCCTGGAATGCCAGGGAGAACAGCACGATGCCCGTCGTGGCCGCCAGCGCCGCTGAGAACGTGCCCGGGAGCCGTCGCGGTGGTCCGTACCGGTAGAACAGCCACAGGAACCCGAGCATGCCGAGCGAGGCCAGCGGTATGCGAGCCGCGTTCCACAGCACGTGGATCCACGTGATCCCCGTTGTCTCTTCCAGCCGTTCGGCGATCACCCCTCCGATCGGAATCAGAATGAGGGTCAGGAGGAACACCACACCTCCGACGACCGTCAGGCCGATGGCAATCAGCCGCACCTCCCACCAGGAGCGATCCTCGTCGAACCCTTCGATAGAGGCCAACACCCGAATGATCGTGAGCACGCCCCGGGACGCCGACCAGCCGGCCACGACGAGGCTGACCGCGATGACCGCACCCCGGTTGGCCGGCAACAGGTCGGCGACGCTTTGGAGCAACCCGGCCAGGGATCGGGCAACGCCCTCGGGAAGGATCACGGTCAGGCTGCGTTCGGTGGCCACCACGTCCCGCCCGATAAGCGAAGCGATGATGAGGAGGACCGCAACCATCGGTACAAGGGCGAAGAACAGGTTGTAGGCAACGGCGGCTGCCAGCACGCCCGGGCTTGCGGCAGTGAAACGTTTCCAGAACCGAACCGCGGGGAGCTGCTCGACACGATCTCCGAGAGACGACATCGGAACCAGGTTAGAGGCCTCGTCGTTGCCCTCTGTCCCTCCAGGAGCGGCGCGGACGGTCAGGAGGTGCGTTCCACCACCCGAAACGAGATGCGATGCTTCTCCACGTCGTCGAGGCTGATCACAAACGCGTATCCGCCCGGCCGGGGGAACACCAGCCCGTTGAGGGTCATCGCCCGTACGACTCCGACGTCGCTCCCCTCCGGCACGCCGTCGGGTCGACCTGCCCGCACCGGCTGACGAATCGGCCCGCCGCTGAACACGCTGTGCCCGTCCTCGTCGACCAGGTCGACGACGAGCGGGATCTCGTCGTCGGTGCGACTCCACGGAACGCGGATCCGCAGGCCGATGCCGAGCGTGTGATGCCGCGCCGGGAAACGGGATGCGAACAGCGTGTCCCAGGCGCCTCCGAGCACGAACAGCTTTCCGGCGACAGCCTGGACCGCGTCGGCGAGGATCGCAACTTCGATTTCCGGCGCCGGTCCGAACAGGGTCATGGGTTCAGCCTAGGGGGTTGGGGGAACCGTTCGGATTCCGCCGGCTTCTCACTCGGGTTCAGGAGGACGACGGAGCTTCTTGACCTGGCTGCGGGCCTCCTTGGCACGCCGTCGGCGTGCCCGGGCGGCCTGAGATGGTTTCGTCGGACGCCGGGGCTTTCGGGGCCGCATCGCCTCTCGCAGCAGTTCGGCGAGGGTTCGCAACGCGATTTGCCGGTTTCGCCACTGGGAGCGGGTCTCTTCGATGGTGACGGCCACCACCCCGTTTCGGGCCTTGGGACCGAGGTTGTCGAGCATCCGCTCTTTGAGGTCGTCGGGCACCGAAGCCGACGCGGCCAGGTCGAAACGCAGCTCCACTTTGGTGTGCGCCCGGTTGGCGTGCTGGCCGCCGGGGCCGCCAGTCGTGTCGAATCGCCATTCGAGTTCCTCGTCGGGAATAGTGATCCCCTGGTCGAGCCGGAGGCTCACAGCCGGCTCCGGTCGAGCTTGCCGAGCGGGGTGCGAGGGATCGACCCGACGAAACGCCACCGTTTCGGCGCCTTGTAGGCGGCCAGGGAATCTTTGACCCAGCGGGCCAGGGTCGCTTCGTCGACATCGCCGACGACGGCCGCGACGACGACCTCGCCCCACTCGTCGTCGGGTTCCCCCCAGACGGCCACATCTTCGACGGCGGGGTGAGCGGCGATGATCCCTTCGACCTCGACTGGACGGATGTTCTCGCCGCCGCTGATGATCAAGTCGTCCCGGCGGCCGACGAC
>JANTGE010000054.1 GCA_024763085.1 Acidimicrobiia bacterium | reverse complement strand
CGGATCGGACCATCAAGGAAGCGATTGCCGCGGGTCGCATCGAGATCGACCCGTTCGACGAGTCGTACGTGCAACCGTCCAGCGTCGACCTGCGAGTCGACCGCTTCTTCCGGGTGTTCGAGAATCATCGCTACACCCACATCGACCCCAAACAGCCGCAAGAGGATCTCACCGTGCTCGTGGAAACCGGTCCCGACGAGCCGTTTGTCCTCCATCCCGGCGAGTTCGTGCTCGGCTCTACGTTGGAGCGGGTCCGCCTCGGTGACGACGTCGTCGCCCGACTCGAGGGAAAATCAAGCCTTGGGAGGCTTGGATTGCTCATCCACTCGACGGCCGGCTTCGTCGACCCGGGTTTCGACGGATATCTGACCCTCGAACTGTCGAACGTCTCCCGGCTTCCGATCTCCATCTATCCGGGCATGAAGATCGGCCAGATCTCCTTCTACGCCCTCTCGACTCCCGCCGAACGACCCTACGGCAGCGCCGGTAGCAAGTACCAAGGCCAACGCGGTCCCACGCCGAGCCGCATCCATCGGGACTTCGAGTAGCGGACGGCGGTCGGCCGCCAACCATCAGCTCTCCGCGGTGAGGTTCTTCACCCGCGATCGCCGCAGCTTCGCTCACCAGCGAGACCACGTCGCTCGCTCGTCGGAGCCAACGAGTTACGCCGGGGTTTGCTCCAGGGCCTGCCGCTGCTCCCCGCTGAGCTTCACCGCTCGGGCCAGCCGCACCGGCGTGATCGACACCCACCCGTTACCAACCGCCTCCACGTCGGTGCCGGCGAGGTCACCTTCGATACGAAGCCCCGATGTGAAATCGTGGACGTATGTATTCGGCTCCACTTCGCTGAAGATCTTGTCGTAGCCGACCCGGGCAAGTTCGGTGACGACCCGACGCGACGCCGTTGTCGCTTCGGTCGAGAAGTTGACGTTCAGCATGTCCACGTGGTCGGGATAGGCCCCGGCGAGGGTTCGCCGCACGATGTCCGCCCCAATCGCGGCCGCCCGCTCCCACAGGTCCGGGTCCTCCCCCGCCCACACGCGTCGGGCCCACGCTCGATGACCCGAGGTCACGCCAGTGGAGACTGCGACGGCAGGCAACCCGGCGATCCAGCCTTCGGCGGCCGCACCGGCGGTCCCCGACGAGAGGAAGAACGCGAGGCTGTCGTTCAGTCCGATGTTGATCCCAGACACCACCATGTCTGGAGCCTCACCAAACAGCGAATGCACCCCGAGCTGGGTGCAGTCCGCCGGGTAGCCGTCGGACACAGTCACCTCGAGACCCTCCCTGGTTTCTCGCCAGACCCGGATCGGGTCGAAGCGAGTAATGGCCTTGCCGATCCAGCTCCGTTCCCGGTCTGGCACCACCACCCGAACCGGAGCGATCTCGCCCAACGCTCTCGCGAACGGCACCAGGGCGGGAGAGTCGACGCCGTCGTCGTTGGTGAGAAGGAGGTATCCCATCTCGGCACAGGTTAGGCATGGCAAAGGCCCCCTCGCGAAG
Organism: Acidimicrobiia bacterium; assembly: GCA_024763085.1. Lineage (GTDB taxonomy): Bacteria > Actinomycetota > Acidimicrobiia > Spongiisociales > UBA4744 > JANTGE01. The sequence goes on along the minus strand of JANTGE010000054.1, from coordinate 9,365 downwards.
AGGGGGCCTGAGGTCCTCTGCCCGGTGGGAAAAGGCCGGAGGAAGGGGGGACTCCGTCTGCTTGGGCGCTTGTGAGGACCCCATAGCTATCGGCACTACCGTCGAAACCTTGAGCAAAGAAACACCCCCGGCCGGGAGGGAGAGCCGGGGGTGCAAGATACATTACGTACCCGTCGGGATGAACCGACGTGGCAAGTATATCACGATTGGTTGATTGTCCCGCCCGTCGAGCATCGGGCACCATTTATGGACGATCATCGCAGGACTCGCATCGTTCCGCGAAAATCGATAGTATCTGGTTATGCTCAGTCCGAGAGAACTCCAGGTTTTCCTCGCATCGGCAGAGACCGAGAACTTCTCCGAGGCGGCCCGACGGCTCAACGTGTCGCAGCCGGCGATCTCGATGCAGATCAAGTCGCTCGAAGAGAAGCTCGGCATGTCGTTGTTCGAACGCACCGGTCGTCAAGTCACCCTCACCGAGGCAGGGCACGCTCTCGTGCCGATGGCCCGCGACGTCATCCAGCAGACCATACGCCTTGAGGAGGCGATGGCCTCACTCCACGGAGAGGTCGTCGGCCGGTTACGGATCGGTTGCAGCACCGCGGCCGGCAAATACGTCCTCCCGAAGCTCCTCGCAGGCCTCCACGACAAGCACCCGAAAGTGACCCTCGTCTGTGATGTCACCACCCGGTACAACGCCCTCGAGAAGCTCCGCGCCGGAGAGGTGCAGGTGGCTATGACCAGCCTGCGGGAACCGCACAAGGGCATCGAGTACCGACCGTTTCTCACCGACCGGATCGTGCTCATCGCCCCTCCTGGCCATCCGTGGACGCAACGAGGAGAGCCAATCAAACCGACGGATCTCCTCGAAGAGAAATTCATTCTTCGGGAAGAAGGCTCCGGGACCCGCGAGGCTCTCAAAGAAGGGCTGGCCTGGCACGACCTGTCCGTTGACGAACTCGACGTGCTGATGACCCTCGGCAACTCCGAGGCGATTCGGGGGGCGGTCGCCGAGGGCCTCGGGGTGGCGTTCGTCTCCTGGATGGCGGCATGCGAAGGGGTTGGTGCCGGCACCGTCGTCTCTGTCGACGTGGCCGACATGGACCTCCGGCGCACGCTGTGGATGGCTCGCGACACCGATCGGCCGGCGACCCGCGCCCAAGCGGCATTCTGGGAACATGCCTTCTCACCAGACACCGAAGTCCTCCGAAGGCTTCCCGAGGGACCCTGCAAAGCCTGACCGTGCGCCGGTAGGCTCTGCCGATGCGTCGCCGAGCCATGGCCATGGCGGCTCTCGCCGCCTCATGGGGCACGATCCCTTTGATCGTGCGCGGCGTCGATCTCGCCGCCGAACAACTCGCTGCGGCCCGCCTGTGGCTCGGCGCCTTGTCCGTGCTCGGCGTCCTCGCCATCCGCGGCGAGCTGCGGATCCGACGCGGTGATCCAATCAGGAGGGTGGTGCTGCTCGGGATCCTGTTGGCCGTCCACTGGGCGGCGTTCTTCTGGTCGATCAAGACCACCACCGTTGCCGTCGCCCTCGTCCTCGTCTACCTCGCACCGATCGCCATGGCCACGCTCGCCGGTCCTGTCCTCGGTGAACCGCTCCACCCCCGTTCGATCATCGCCCTGATCACTGCCCTGGCCGGTGTCGTGCTCGTCGCCCGCCCTGGAGCCGGCGTGACTGTCGAGGGAGTCGTTGCCGGGCTGATCGCCGCGGTGACGTTCGCCGCACTCGTCCTCATCGGTAAACCCGCTTCGCAGCGTCTCGGCGGACTCAAACTCGCCGGCATGCAGATGACCGTCGCCGCACTTGCGTTGACCCCCTGGGCAATTCAGGCTGCACCCCGCCTCGGTGAGTTCTGGTGGCAGCTCGGCATCCTCGGCGTCGCGCTCACCGGATTCGGCCTCTTCGTGTACTGGGCGCTGGTCTCGACACTCCCCGTCGCCACCGTCGCCATCCTGTCCTACATGGAACCGGCATCGGCGGTCGTCTGGGCCGCGATCTTCCTCGGCGAGCGTGGAGACGTGCTCACCTGGTTGGGGGTGGCGCTGGTATTGCTTGCCGGACTCGGATCCACGGCACGCCAACCGGTGCCCACCGTCGGCTGATGCCCATCATCCCCTTCTACGGAGCCGAGCATCCCGATCTCTTCGCGTTGGAGCGAGCCGCCATGGACCGCCAAGGATCCGTGCTCTCGGCGCTCGACGACCTCCTGCCGACGGGACTCGTCGCCGACGTCGGCGCCGGCGACGGGTACCTCGCGGAGTGGCTGACGACGAATTCCCGATACGTGATCCCGGTAGAGCCGGCCGCCGGCATGATCGATCGCCGTCGTGCACTGCCGTGGATTCGAGCCGATGCCGAAGCGCTCCCCTTCCGGACTGATGCGTTGGACGGCATCTACGCAACCTGGGCGTACTTTTTCACCCGTGGCTGGGATCCGACGCCGGGCATCGCGGAGGCCGAGCGGGTGGTGCGCCCCGGGGGAACCGTCGTAGTCGTCGACAACCTCGGGGCAGACGAGTTCACCGCCCTCTCCGATCGGAACATCTCAGCGGACGCCGCCTTCTGGACCGAACGGGGCTTCGAGTGCCGCGAGGTCGAGACCGCCTTCGAGTTCGACTCGATGGACGATGCCCGGACCTTGCTCGGCTTCTACTTCGGCGACGAAGGCCGCCGACGGGCGCAGCTGACGCTCGGGTTCCGGGTGGGCGTGTTCATCGCCCACCCGTGACCCTTCACTTCGTCACAGCCTGCGGAAGATGCCGGCGGCACCCATACCGCCGCCGATGCACATGCTGACGATGCCGTATTCGGCGTCGCGCCGCTGCATCTCGTGCAGGAGCGTCGCGGTGAGCTTCGCTCCGGTGCATCCGAGCGGATGCCCCAGCGCGATGGCTCCACCATTCACGTTGACCTTGTTCGGGTCGATGCCGAGCTCCCGAATGCAGTAAACGGCCTGGCTGGCGAAGGCCTCATTGAGTTCGATCACGTCAATGTCGTCGAGGGTCAGACCGGCCGCTTTCAGGGCCTTGGGAATCGCCAGCGATGGGCCGATCCCCATGATCGCCGGGTCGACACCGACCGTCTGATAGGTCACCAATTCGGCGAGCGGCTCGAAGCCGAACGCTTCGGCCTTCTCCTTGGTCATGATCAGTTCGATGGCAGCGCCATCCGACATTTGGGACGAGTTCCCTGCGGTCGAAGTGCCGTCAGCACGAAACGCCGGCCTCAGCTTCGCCAGCCCCTCGAGGGTGCTCTCCCGTGGCCCCTCGTCGGTGTCGAAGATGAACTCGCGACCATCCAGACTCACTTTCACCGGGATGATCTCATCGTCGAACTTGTGGTTCTTCTGAGCGGCTACCGCACGGCGCTGCGATTCCAGAGCGAAGCGGTCCTGGTCCTCTCGGGTGACGCCGAACTTCGTGGCGACGTTCTCGCTGGTGATCCCCATCGACTCGTACGCCTCCGGGAAGTTCTCGGCCAGCCACGGATTCGGGGTCGGCTTGTTCCCACCCATGGGCACCATCGTCATCGATTCGACACCGCCGGTCAGGACGACGTCGCTGTATCCGGCGACGATCTGCGCTGCGCCCGATGCGAGCGTCTGCAAACCGGAACTGCAGAACCGGTTCATCGTCATCGCCGGCACGTCGACCGGGATCCCGGCACGCAACGCGGCAATCCGGGCGACGTTCATACCCTGCTCGCCTTCCGGCATGGCGCAGCCGATGATGATGTCGTCGATCGACCTCGGGTCGAAGTCGGGCACCCGCTCCAGGAAACCCTGGATGAGAAGTCCCAGTAGTTCGTCGGGCCTCGTCTGCCGCAGGCTCCCTTTGGACGCCTTGCCAACGGCGGTCCGATAGGCGTGGGTAACGACCACTCCTGTGCTCTTCATGGTGCTCCTCTCAGTTCCTCAGCGGCTTGCCGGTGGCGAGCATGTGCTGGATGCGTTCAATCGTCTTCGGCTCGTGGCAGAGCTCAACGAACGCTTCCCGTTCCAAATCCAAGAACTCCTGCTCGGTGCGTTCTGTTCCCTGCGGCACTTCACCGCCGCAGATGACATAGGCGAGCTTCTTGGCCAGAAACTCATCGTACTCACTGATGTAGTGCCCCTCTCGCATCGTATGAGCGGCGATCTTGAGGGCAGCGATACCGTCGCTGCCGGGAACCCGTACCGTCATCGGAATCGGCGGCTTGTAGCCGGTTTCCACCATCGCCAGCACGTCCTGTTTGGCCTGGGCGAGTACGTAGTCCGGGTTGAGGGTGATCTTGTCCGTCGCCCGCAGGAACCCGAGCTCTCTGGCTTCTTCGGCGCTCGTCGACACCTTGCCCATCCCGATCACGGTGAAGACTTTCTCCATGAACGGGAACAGGTCGGCCTTCACGCCTGGCGGCACCGCACCGTAGTGACGGAACGCCATCTCCTTGCAGCCGCCGCCGGCCGGGATCAGTCCGACACCGAGTTCGACGAGACCCATGTAGGTCTCGGCCGCCGCCCGCACCGACGCGCCGTGCATCACTGCTTCGCAGCCACCGCCGAGCGCCATGCCACGTGGGGCGACGACGACCGGCCCCGTGCAGTACTTCATCCGCATGTAGGCGTTCTGGATGCCGGCGACGGCATCGTTCAGTTCGTCCCACATCTCGGACATGGCAAGCATCCCGACGAGTCCGATGTTGGCACCGACGGAGAAGTTGGCTGCTTCGTTGCCGACGACCAACCCGACGAGTTCGCCGCGTTCGACGTAGTCGCATGCGGTGTTGATCATCTCGATGATCTGGGCGTCGATCGAGTTCATCTTCGTGTGGAACTCGACGAGGCCGACGCCGTCGCCCATGTCGTACAGCGTCGCCCCTTCGTTGCGTTCCATGACCTTGTCGGCCAGGTCGGCGATGGTGATGATCCCCTCGAGACCCGGCACCGGGCGGTACTGCTCGGCGACGACATCCCAGAAGTGGAGTTGCCCGTCTTTGCGGAGGTACCAGCTTCCTTCACCTTTGGCGAGGAACACGTCGACGACCTCCGGGACCGGCATGCCTTCGGCCCGCATCCGTTCGACAGATTCGGCAACGCCGATGGCGTCCCACGTCTCGAACGGTCCGAGGTCGTAGTTGAACCCCCAGCGGAGCGCACGGTCGACGTTGACGATGTCGTCGGCGATCGTGCCGAGCAGCTGCGCCGAATAGATGCACGTCTCGGCCGTCACCTTCCAGGCGAACCGGCCGGCGGCGTCGTCCGACCACACCATGGTTCGCACCTTCTCCTGTGGTGTATCCAGAGAACGCGCCGCGCCGATCGAATCGAAGCGGACCTTCGGCTGCTCTTCGTATTCGAGCGTGTCGAGGTTCAACGCAAGGATGACCCGCTTGCCCTGTTCGTCCTTGGCCTTCTTGTAGAAGCCGGCGCCCGCCTTCTCCCCCAGCAGCCCGCGTTCGATCATCGTCTTGAGGAAGTCGGGTACGACGAACCGGTCCCGCCACGGATCGTCGGGGCAGGACTCGGCAACGGTGGTCATCACGTGGGCGAGGGTGTCGAGACCGACGACGTCGGCGGTACGGAACACGGCCGACTTGGGACGCCCCATCGCCGGACCGAAGATCTTGTCCGTCTCGGTGACCCCCATGTCGAATTCGCGCATCCAGTGGAACACCGACGCCATTCCGAACGTACCGATCCGGTTGGCGATGAAGTTCGGGGTGTCTTTGGCGAACACCACCCCTTTTCCGAGAACGTGTTCGCCGAATTCCGCCATCGCGGCGAACAGACCTGGATCGGTGTCTGCATGCGGCACCATCTCCAGCAGCCGCATGTACCGAACGGGGTTGAAGAAGTGGGTGACCATGAAGTGCCGGCGGAAATCGTCGCTGCGGCCTTCAGCCATCTTGGCCACCGACAAGCCGGAGGTGTTGGAGGACACGATGGTGCCCGGCCGGCGGATGTCGTCGATCATGGCGAACACCCGCTGCTTGATATCGAGTCGCTCGACGACGACCTCGACGATCCAGTCGACCTCGCCGAGCTTCTCGAGGTCATCCTCGTAGTTGCAGGGGGTGACCAGCTTGGCGAGGTCCTTGCGGTACAGCAGCGCCGGTTTGGCTTTCGTCATAGCCTTCCAGCCTGCATCGGCGATACGGTTTCGCACCGCCCGATCCTCGAGCGTCAGTCCCTTCTGTCGCTCGGCGTCGGTGAGTTCCTTCGGAGCGACGTCGAACAGATACGACGGGATGCCGGCGTTGGCCAGGTGGGCGGCGATGCCCTGTCCCATGACGCCGGCGCCGAGCACGGCGACGCGGTTGATACGGATGCCCATGGAGCCTCCTCGTTGGTGATGTCACCCCCTACGCTATCGGATCGCGCGGCTCCCAAATCCGCGTAGGTGGTTCTGGGTCCTGATCCGGGGCAGATCAGACGACGTCGCGACCCAGGTCGGCGAACAGGGTGAACTCGGGCAGGAAGGTCATGGTCACCTTGCCGGTGGAGCCGCTGCGGTGTTTGGCGACGATTACTTCGGCGAGGCCCTTCGTGTCTTGCGCTTCCGGGTGGTAGTACTCGTGCCGGTAGATGAACATGACAACGTCGGAGTCTTGCTCGATCGCACCCGATTCGCGCAGGTCTCCGAGGCGAGGACGCTTGTCCTCCCGGGACTCGAGCGACCGGTTGAGCTGCGACACCGCGATGATCGGGACGTCCAGTTCCCGGGCCAGGTTCTTCAAAGAGCGGCTGATCTCGGCGATCTCCTGCTGGCGGTTCTCACGGTTCGACCCCTGCATCAGCTGCAGATAGTCGACGATGACCAGGTCGAGGCCGTGGGCACGCCGCAGGCGGCGTGACTTTGCCCGAATGTCGGTGACGGTGAGCTGTCCCGAGTCGTCGATGAAGATCGGAGCCTCGTACATGCGGGACGCCGCATGGACGACCTTCTGCCATAGCTGAGGGCCGAGCTGTCCGGTTCGCAGCTTCATCGAGTCGACCCGACCGACCGAGCACAGCAGCCGCTGCACGATCTCCTCCCGGCTCATCTCGAGGCTGAACATGGCTACGGTGCCGCCTTCGAGCGCCACGTTGGTGGCGATGTTCGCCGACAGCGCGCTCTTGCCCATCGACGGCCGGGCGGCGACCACCACCAGGTTGGCCGGTTGGAGGCCGCCGAGCTTCTTGTCGAGATCGCGGAACCCTGTCGCCAGACCGGTCAGTTCGCTGCCCCGGGCTTCCAGTTCCTCGATCGTCTCCAGCGTCCCGTGCAACAGCGGGCTCATGGCGATGAGTCCCTCACCGATCCTGCGCTCGCCGACTCGCAGCACCGCCTGCTCCGCACGATCGAGCACGGCAGCGATCTCGAGGTCGGTCATGATTGCCAAATCGCCGAGCTCTGATCCGGCGGCGATCAGCCGTCGCCTCAGCCCGTGTTCCTCGACGATCGCCGAGTAGTACTCGATGTTCGACGCCGTCGGGACCGCCTCCATCAGCTCTGACAGGTAGGCGGCCCCACCGATCCGCTCCAATTCCCCCTTGCGGTGCAAAGCATCAGAGACGGTGAGCGGATCGATCGGCTGGTTGGCGTTGTACAGGTCGATGATCGCTTCGAAGATCGCCTGGTGGGCCGGGACGTAGAAGTCGTCGGCCTCGAGTTTGTCCATCACCAGGTTGGCGGCGTCGGCCGACAGCATGATGGCCCCGAGGACCGACTCCTCCGCCTCCCGGTTGTGTGGCGCGACCCGGAGGCGCCGTCCGGCAGCAGGCTGGGTGCGGCGCTCCAGGTCGGTCACGTCACGTCGGGATGACGTCGATGCTCAACGGAAACTCCACATCGGGGTGCAACTTCACTCGCACCTCATGGAGGCCGATCGTCTTGATCGGCTCGTCGAGCTTCACCGTCTTCCGGTCCAGTTCGACCCCGGTGAACTTGGCGACACCGTCGATGATGTCACTCATGCCGATGGAGCCGAACAGTTTGCCTTCGTCTCCGGCCCTCGCGGCGATGACGATGCGGGTACCGACGAGGGACTTGGCGATCGCCTCGGCCTCTTCGAATGCCTTGCGTTCCGCCTCACGTCGGGCTCGCTGCATCGCCTCTGCGTCTTTGAGCGCACCCGGGGTTGCCTTCACCGCCAGGTGGCGGGGCAGCAGATAGTTGCGACCGTATCCGTCAGAAACATCGACGATGTCTCCTTGATGGCCGAGGCCTTCGACGTCTTTGATGAGGATGAGTTTCATCGTTTGATGTAGGGGAGCAGGGCCATTTCCCGGGCGTTACGGATGGCGCGGGCGACCTTCCGCTGGTGCTGGGCGCACAGGCCGGTCACGCGGCGGGCCCGGATCTTGGCTCGGTCGGACATGTACTGGCGAAGAAGCGCCACGTCTTTGTAGTCGACGTAGTCGATCTTCTCCTTGCAGAAGTAGCAAGGTTTCGTTTTGGTGCGCCGGCCGGCCGGGGAGGGGCCGCGGCGGCGTGTTGGTTTTCGTGCCATGGTGCCTTCCTAGAACGGGGCCTCGTCGGGCCCGTAGTCGTTCCTGGCGACGGGTGCCGCCGGAGCCGGCCGAGACTGTCCCCAGTCGTCGCCGGAACGGGCGGTCTTCGTGACGGATGCGGTCGCCCAACGAAGCGAAGGGCCGAGTTCGTCGATACGAATCTCCACGACCGAGCGCTTGTCGCCTTCGGCGGTCTCCCAGGTGCGCTGCTCGAGGCTGCCGGCGATGATCACCCGCATACCCTTCTGCAGCGACTCGGCTGCATTCTCTGCGGCCTCACGCCACAGGGTGCCGCCAAAGAAGCTCGTCTGCTCCTGCCATTCTCCGCTCTGGTCTCGCCAGCGCCGGTTCACCGCAACCCGGATCCGGGCCATCGCCACTCCGGATGGGGAGAAACGCAGCTCGGGGTCTTCCACCAAGTTGCCGATCAGCGTCACGGTATTCGTCGCCATGTCATCTCCTTACTGTTCGTCCCTCGGCGACAGTGTGCCTGCCGGGAGGGACAAAAAACGGCCGATCAAGCGTCGGGACGGATGATCTTGTGCCGTACGACCAGGTCTGCCAGGGACAGGACCCGGTCGAGGTCGTCCACCACGTCGGGGTCCGCTTCGAATCGGACCACCGAGTAGTAGCCCTCGTTGAGGTGATCGATCTCGTAGGCGAAGCGTCGTTTGCCCCACAGATCGGTCTCGACCACGGTGCCGCCGCGGCTGCGGAGGAACTCCTCGGTCTGTTCGACCAACTTCTTGAAGTCGGCCTCGGCCAGCTCCGGCCGATGAATCGTCATCAGTTCGTACGTTCGCATTCCTCCTCCTTCGGACTTCCGCTCGTGCGGAAGGTCCCACGTTCGGGGACAGGTGCCGGCGGCGATACGCCGCCTGGGAAGCG
>JANTGE010000053.1 GCA_024763085.1 Acidimicrobiia bacterium | reverse complement strand
GCGGAGCATCTGCGGATCAACTGGCTCGACCATGACACCCTCGACCGGCTGTACGTAATGGTGTTTCCCGACGGCAGTCTCACCGTGCCGGTCGGTTCGACGTTCCGCTTCTACGGAGACTTCCTCGACGTCGACGATCTCGACGAGGTGCTCGCCCGCGCCGAGTTCGACGCCGCCAAGCACCGCCGCCACGCCGAAGGCTGGTCACGGGACCGATAACCGACGTTCCGGGGGACGTTCACCGCGGCGGTCCAAGGGTTGGCCGGCGGGCCTATCGGATACCGGTGTCGTAGGCGACGTCGAGCCCGCTGGTGTCGGGCACCGAGAACTCCTGTGGCGGGGCGGTGCCCATGAGACCTTCGACCGGCTGGGGAACCAACGTGTAGGTACCGGCCGGCAACTCGGCGGTGAACTTGCCGTCGGCATCGGTGACCGTTCGGGTCACCTCGTTTCCGTCGGCGTCGACGATCACCAGCGCCGCTCCGGCGACGGGACGGTCGGCACAGTTGGGGTCTGGCGGCTCTTGCATCGTCGGGCAGGTCGGTCCGGCGTGCACATACCCGGCGAGCTGGATCCTCTCACCCGGTTCGATGGTCGACGAGCAGGCGGCCACGGCGAGGGCGAGCAGCGTTGTGACGATGAGCGTCTTCATGTCACTTCGACGCTACTGCTCTCCATGGAGGTTCCTCGGAGCCTCCCCGATTGTCCCTTGCAGCTAGCGTGCACCCATGCCCATCCACAACTTTGCCGCACCGAAAGGAACAGTTGTCGAGTTCACCATCGACTCGAAGGCCGTCGCCGACAACCTGCTCGGAGATCCTGCCATCCGCCGGGTCGCCGTCTACCTGCCCGAAGGGTACGAAGATTCAGACGAGGACTATCCGCTGTTCGTCGACCTCGTCGGGTTCACCGGTTCTGGCCTCGCTCACCTCAACTGGCGGCCGTTCGGCGACAACGTCCCGCAGCGTCTCGACCGCCTCGTCGCCGAAGGCAAGATGGGTCCGGTCATCGCCGTGTTCCCCGACTGCTTCACGTCGCTCGGCGGCAACCAGTACATCAACTCGGTCGCGATGGGGAATTGGGAGGACTTCCTCATCGACGAACTCATCCCCGAAGTCGAGCGTCGGTTCCGGGTCCGCAAAGGCCGCGACCATCGGGCCGTGTTCGGAAAGTCATCCGGCGGCTACGGGGCGATCGTTCACGGTCTGCGCCGGGCTGACGCCTGGGGGGCCGTCGCTTCACACTCCGGCGACATGGGTTTCCTGATGTGCTACTTCGGGGACTTCCCGAAACTGCTCGACACGCTCGCCGAACATGACGGCGACATCGCCAAGCTTCTTGACCACTACGAACGGAAGCCGAAACTCACCGGCGACGACCTGCACATGCTCATGGCGATGGCGATGGCCGCCACCTACGACCCGGATCCAGCCGCGCCGAAAGGCATCCGGCTGCCGGTCGACATCCACACCGGCGAACTCGACCCGGAACGGTGGTCGAACTGGCTGCGTCACGACCCGGTCGAACTCGTCGAGCAGGCCGCATGCCAGGACAACCTCCGGTCGCTGCGGGGCCTGTACATCGACTGCGGCTCGAAGGACCAGTATGGCCTCGTCTACGGAGCCCGCCAGTTCGTCAAGGCGCTCAACGAAGCCGGTATCGCCCACCACTACGAGGAGTTCGACGATGACCACACCGCCGTCGACTACCGACAGGACGTCTCGTTCCCGTACCTGTACCGGGCGATCAGCTAGGTGGTCTGGCGGCGATTGGTCACGCCGCCGAGAACACCCGCCACAGACCTGGGACGCCGCGCAGTTCGTGCTCGCCCCGGTCTTCGAACTGCAGCCCTGATCCGGCGACGAGGTCCCGCACCGTCCTCGACACCAGCACCTCGCCGGGCTGGGCCAGGTCGGCGATCCGGGCGCCGATGTGGACACCGATCCCGGCTACGTCGTCGCCGATCCGTTCCACCTCTCCGGTGTGGATGCCGGTTCGCACCTCGAGGCCCATGCCGGCGGCGCCTTCGGCAATCGCATGACCGCACCGGATCGCCCGGGCCGGACCGTCGAAGGTGGCGAAGAAGCCGTCGCCCGCGGTACTCACTTCGACCCCGCGGAACCGGGCGAGTTCCCGGCGAACCATCATGTTGTGTGATTCGAGGAGCTGCCGCCACCGCCGGTCCCCGAGCGTCGTCGCCAGCCCGGTCGACCCGACGATGTCGGTGAACAGCACCGTCGACAGCACTCGTTCCGGGACGGGTGGCACCCGGGTGCCGGTAATGAACTCACGAATCTCGGCGATCGTCGCATCGGGATCGAACCAGGGGATGTGGTCCTCGCCGGGCAGCTCGACGTACCTGGCGTCGGGGATGGTGCGCGCCAAGTACCGACCGTTCTCGACATGACAGACCTTGTCTCCGACGGCGTGGAGTACGAGGGTCGGGGTCCGAACGGCGGGCACGATGTCGCGCACGTCGATGTCGAAGGCCATGCGCATGAACGCTTCGGCGCCTCCGGGTGTACATGAGTTGAGCTGCAGCCGTGCCATCCACTCTCGAGCCCACGGCGCATCCCCGACGCTGGGCGCCAGAAAGGAGATCCCGGCACCCTGACCCCATCGTTCCTCGACGGCCGCCATCCCGGCTTCGAACTCCTCGGGAGTCGACTCGCCCCACGGCCAGTCGTCGTCGCGTCGCTCACGTATCTCGGCACCCATGAGGATGAGTCCCCGTGTCAGCGACGGATACGCAGCGGCGAACAGCATCGCCAGCGGCCCGCCCTCGGAAGCTCCCATGATGACCGCCGACTCGCTGCCGGCGGCGTCCATGACAGCGCGGATGTCGTCCATGCGCACCTCGAGCGGCGTCGCCCCCGGAACCCGATCCGACATGCCCATGCCCCGCTTGTCGAAGATGATGAGCCGGGTGAACTCGCCGAGCCGTTCGCAGAACTGGCGGTAGGCGGGCAGCTCCCACTGCACACCGAGGTGAGAAAAGGCCCCTTGCACATACACCAGGTCGACCGGGCCGTCACCGACGACCTGGTAGGCGATCTGGGTGTCTCCGCTGCGGGCAAACCGGATGCTCGGCATCTGTTGAGCGTACCGGTATCTCCGAGTTGCGGCCGGACAACCGCCCTGCGGCGTACGGTTGGCAGGGTCCAACGCAGGTCCGGAAGCAGCCTCGTTCAGGTAGGTTGAGCGAAACCCTCGAGAGAATCGGAGACAGTCGTGTCGACGCCACGCCTCGGCCTGGTCCTGCCCATGTCCGAGGAGCCGCAGACCGGAGAGAAGCCATCTTGGGAGATGATCAAGAGCCTCGCCCAATGGGCAGAGACGGTCGGTTTCGACACGGTGTGGCTGGCCGACGAGCTCTTGTGGCGGGTTCCGAGCTGGCCTGGTCCCCGGGGCTGGTGGGAGTGCGTGTCGGTCACCGGGGCGGTGGCGGCGAGTACCTCGACGATCGGCGTCGGAACCTGGGTGCTGTCGGCGCTGCACCGCAATCCGGGACTGACCGTGAAGATCGCCGAGACGCTCGACGAGATCAGCGGCGGCCGCTTCCTGTTCGGGTTCGGAGCCGGACATGCCGGCAATCAGGGAGCCACGTTCGGCTATCCGGGCGACAAGACCGTCGGGCGGTATGAGGAAGCCCTCGCCATCATCGTTCCGGCCTTGCGTGGCGAGATCGTGTCACGAGAGGGTCGCTACCACCGCGCCGACGAACTGGAGATCCGTCCCCGAGGGCCACGTCCCGGTCGGATCCCGCTCATGTTGGCCGGACATGGGCCACGAACGATGCGCCTGGCGGCACGTCATGCCGACATCTGGAGTGCCTTCGCGACCGAATCCAGTCTCCCCGAGTGGTTCGCCCCGATGGTTGAGCGCTTCGAGGAGGCGTGCGTGGACGTAGGCCGTGATCCGACGACCGTAGGCCGTTCCGTCGGGGTGTTTGTGGAGCCGACCGCCGTGCAAGCCGCCGAGGCGAACGGGTTCGGTGTCCCGATCTCCGGGTCGCCTGCCGAGATCGCCGAGACGATCGCCCGGTTCGGCGACATCGGCATGACACGGGTCGAACTCATGCTCTCGACAGGCGGCGAAGAGAGCCTCGAAGCCATCGAAGCGGCGGTGGCCCTCCTCTAGGCGTTGCGGGTAGGCGGTCGGAGACGCCATCGTCCACAATCTTCATGCATAACCAGCGGTTGGACCGTAGGCTGGCGGCGAGTGGCCACCTACACCTTTCTCTTCACCGACCTCGAAGGTTCGACGCGCCTATGGGAGACCCATCCGGCGGCCATGCAAGCCGCCCTCGCCGAACACGACGACGTTCTGTCGAAGGCCATTGGCAAACATGGAGGCACCGTCTTCAAACACACCGGTGACGGAATGCTGGCCGTGTTCTCGTCCGCCACCGACGCCATCGTCGCTGCGGCCGAGGCGCAACGGCTCATCGCCGGCCGGTCATATCCCGACATCGGAACCCTTGGTGTCCGCATGGCGATCAACACCGGCGACGCCGACGCCCGCGACGACGACTACTTCGGACCGGCACTGAACCGGGCTTCTCGTCTACTCGCCGCGGGGAGTGGCGGGCAGATTCTCGTCGGTCTCGTTACCGAGCGGCTCGCCAAACGGGAACTGGAAGACCTGAGCCTCGTCGACCTCGGCGAATACCGCCTCCGTGACCTCGCCCGGCCGTCGCACATCTTCCAGGTCGTCGGACCGGGGCTTCCCCGAGAGTTCCCACCCCTCACCACCATCGACGAGATCCCCAACAACCTGCCGACCATGGCCACGAGTTTCGTTGGGAGAGACCAGGAACTCGCCGAAGTCGAAAAGCTCATCCGCGGGGCCCGGCTCGTGACGCTCACCGGCGTCGGCGGCGCCGGCAAGACGAGACTCGCGGTGCAGGTTGCGGCCTCCATGGTCGGCGAGTTCCCCGGCGGCACCTGGCTCGTCGAGCTCGCCTCCATAACCGATCCCGACCTCGTCGTACCGGCCACTGCGGCGGCGCTCGGCGTCGCCGAGCAGGCAGGACGTCCCTTGCTCGACTCCATCATCGAACGGCTCAACAACGACGATACGTTGCTCATCGTCGACAACTGTGAGCATCTCATCACCGCCGGTGCCCGGCTGGTCGACGCCCTGCTCGCCGGCGCGCCGGCACTTCGCATCATCGCCACCAGCCGGGAGCTGCTCGGCATCGGCGGCGAAGTGGCCTATGGGATGCGTTCGCTGTCGCTCCCCGAAGACACCTCAGATCTCGGTGTGCACGACCTCCTCCGCTACGACGCGATCCGTCTGTTCGCCGAGCGGGCCGTCGCGTCCCGCCCTGACTTCCACCTGACCGACGACAACGCGGCCGCGGTCATCGAGATCTGTCGCCGGCTCGACGGGATGCCGCTGGCGTTGGAGTTGGCCGCCGCACGGGTCCGGTCGTTCAGCTCTCAGCAGATCGCCGACAACCTCGACCGTCGATTCCGACTCCTCACCGGCGGTTCCCGCACCGCCCTGCCCCGCCAGCAGACGCTGTCTGCGGCGATCGACTGGTCGTACCGGCTGCTTACCCCGGTCGAGCAGGCGCTGTTCGAACGCCTCTCGGTGTTCCAGGGTGGATTTACGCTCGAGGCCGCCGAACAGGTCTGTACCGACGACGTGGTCGATGAGTTCGACATGTTGGAGCTCATCCCGTCGCTGGTCGACAAGTCGCTCGTTGCGGCCGACACCGACGGGTCGGACACGCGGTATGTGCTGCTCGAGACGATCCGCCAGTTCGCCCGCGACCTCCTCGACGAGCACGGTCAGGCGGACACGTTTCGGCGTCGCCACGCCGAGTTCTTCGTCGGCCTCGCCGAAGCCGCCGAACCGCATGTGCGAGGCGCCGACGAGCAGGTTTGGTGGGGCAGGATCGAAGCCGACCTCGACAACCTCCGCCAGGCGGTGCAGTGGGCGATGGAAGCGGGATCGGCCGAACTCGGTTTGCGCATCGCTGCGGCCATCTGGCGGTTTTGGTGGTTCACGGTCCGCTTCAGCGAAGGGGTCCGTTGGCTCCGTGCCACGCTCGAGGCCGTCGATGACGCATGTGACCCGGTGCTGCTCGCGAAAGGGCATCTCGGTCTCGGGTCGTTGGCAGGGTTCATCGGCCTTCCCGACGAGGGCGAGCACCACCTCAGGGCCTCCCTCGACCTCTACCGCCGGCTCGACGCGGAAGGCGCCGACCCCGAGCTGATGCGGCACGGATATGCGGCGTCGCTCATCAACCTGTCGGCCCTCGTCGAAATGGATTGGGAAGCGGGAGTCCGCTACAACGAGGAGGCACTCGAAGTCGCCCGGCGCTACGACGACCTCCAAGGCGTCACGGTGGCACTCGGCAACATCGCCGAGTATCACGCCCAGCGCGGCGACCTCGACTCTGCCCGCCCGAAGTTCGAGGAATCCATCAGTCTCTCCGAGCAGCTCGGCTCTGCCCATCGGTCCTTCGAGGCGATCTATCAGCTCGGTGCCGCCGAACTGAGTGCCGGAGAGTGCGAGACGGCAGAGCAGACGTTTCGGAGAGCGCTTCACCACGCCGAGCTGGGTGGCCTCGCCGAGTACGTCGCCTTTGGCCGGACCCAGATCGCGGTCGCCAGGCACGACGGTGGCGTTCCTGATATGCGAGCGGAGTTCGCCGCCCAGGCGGCGCTGGCGCTACGCAATGAGGAGTTCCGGAAGGTTCCGTTTTTCCTCGCCGGCTGGCTTGTCCAGCGGGCCGACCTGGATCTGGCTGCCGGCGACCTCGAGTCGGCGGGGAGGCTCATCGGCGCCTCCCACGCCCTCGACGAAGCAGGCAGCCCGGTCGACTGGGTACACCTGGGACGTCGCGGCCGGGTCGAAACCGCACTCGCGGACGACCTCGACGAGGTGGCACTTGCCGACCTGTACGGTCGGGGCGCCGACCTGAACGTCGACGAGCTGTTCGCCTTGATCACGGCTTGACGGCCGGCCCCATGTCGGGTGCAGGGGGTGTTGGGTCGAGGCTCGGGTTTGTCTCCTTTGGCGACGTTGGCCGGTAGGCTGGCCAGGTCTACCGCCAGGAGCGTCCATGCCGGCCTTTGTCATCCACTGCCATGGGGTGCGGGGGTCGGTGCCGGTGAGCGGACCACAATTCCACCACTACGGCGGAGCCACCACCTGTTTCGAGATCGAGCATCGTACCGATCATCGCGTCTTGGTCGATATGGGTACCGGAGCCTTGAACATCCCGGCGCTGCTACCCGACGACCAACCGGTCAGGTTCACTGTGTTTCTCACCCATCTGCACTGGGACCATGTGCTGGCCATTCCCTTCTTCGGCCCCTTGTATCAGCCGAGTAACGAGTTCGACTTCTACGGTCATCCGGTGATGGGGATGAGTATCGAAGAGGCCATCGACGCGGTGATGCGGCCGCCGTGGTTCCCGGTGACGTTCCGGGGAAGTGCCGCCAAGAAGCGTTTCCACCACCTCGACGGTGAGGCAGTCGTCGTCGACGACCTCACCGTACGGCATACTCGGCTCCATCACCCCGGTGGGGTTACCGCCTATCGCTTGGAGCGAAGGGGGGCGGCCATCGTGATCGCCACCGACGTCGAACATGGCGAAGAGGCGTCCGACGCCGAGTTGCTCGAGTTCACCCGCGGCGCCGACCTGCTCATCTACGACGCCCAATACCTGCCGCAGGAGCAGGCATCGATTCGGGCAGGCTGGGGGCATTCGACCTGGCGGGCAGCGGCGGAACTCGCACGCCGGGCCGAGGTCGGTCGGCTGTTGCTCACGAGCCACGACCCGGGACGGGTCGACGAGGAGGTCGACCGTGTGGTCGAAGAAGCCCGTCGCTACTTCCCGGCGACCGACGCCGCCTCCGAGGGCATGACGGTGGTCATCCCGGCCGCCCCCGGGCTCTAACCTCCCCTGCAACCCTGGGCTCCACGGGACCATTATGGATCCCTGCAACCCTGGGTTCGAGGGGACCTATTCGTGCCGGTACGCCTCCCTCGCGGCGGCGAGGGTGTGACGGGCCCGTTCGAGGCCCAGCCAGCCGAGGGCGGCGGTCTTCTTGTTCTCCAGGTCCTTGTACACCTCGAAGAAGTGCTGGAGCTCCTCACGAAGGTGTTGCGGAAGGTCGGCCACCTCGGCGACGTGCTCCCAGCGGGGGTCCCCTTCGGGCACCGCAATGAGTTTGTGGTCGGGCTGGCCCTGATCTTCCATCAAGAACACACCGATCAGCCGCACCCGGATGCGGCACCCCGGGAACGTTGGTTCGCCGACGAGGACCAGCACGTCGATCGGGTCGCCGTCTTCGGCGAGCGTGTCGGGGACGAACCCATAGTCGGCGGGGTAGCGGGTGGCGGTGAACAGCATCCGGTCGAGGAAGATCTCGCCGGTCTCGTGATCCATTTCGTACTTGTTGCGACTGCCCGCGGGGATCTCAACGATCATGGTGAATGTTGTTGAATCCGGCATGAGGCCTCCTCGTGTGGTGGGGTCACCGTAGCCCAGCGAGGCGACACCAGATCCTCACTCGGGCAGTCCGTGAAGGGGGCTTGGACTGTGCCAGTGCGCCACCCAATCCCGGGTTCAGGGTCGCGGACGCTGCGACGACCGGCGGCGGTATCGGTAGGCTTTTCACCATCACCCGCCGTATCTGGCAACGGCTCAGGCATATTGCTGAGTTGCTAAGTCGACAAATCAGAAATTGGCGTATAGCCTTAGGCACAGCCTCCCTGGGAGGGATGACTCTGGAAGGAGATCGTATGCGGCTTCAAACCGTCCGTCGCATTCACCTAGTTCTATTCGTGGCCGCCGTTGCGCTGGTTCTGGCAGGCTGTAGTTCGTCGACCGAGCCAACCACTTCGACCACGGCAACACCATCAACAACAACGGAGGCACCGGCAACAACCACCGGTGGCGACCTCGTCGCCACGGGAATGGAAGTGTTCGACGCCAAGTGTGCCGCCTGCCACACCATCGGTGGCGGTCCACTCGTTGGCCCTGACCTTGCCGGGGTCACCAAAGAGTTCGACGCCGAGTGGCTGACGAACTGGATCGCCGACCCCAAGGCATGGTCCGAGACCGACGATCAGGCCAAGGAGATCTACACGGGGAAGATGCCTGCGCTGGGCCTCTCATCTGACGAGATCGCGGCGGTGATCGAGTATCTGAAGTCCACCGAAGATGTCGGCGGCGGTGAAGCCACCGGGCCGCGAGAGCTGTCTGAGGTGGAGTTTGCCGCAGCAACCGAGATCTTCTTCAACCGGTGCGCCGGCTGCCATGGCACCCTGCGGGCCGGGGCGACCGGCCCGAACATCCAGCCGGAGCGAACCCTGGAGATCGGTACCGAGGGCATCAAGACGATCCTCACCAACGGACTACCCGGCGGCATGCCTGCCTGGGGCAAAGAAGGCATCCTGACGCCCGAAGAGATCGAGCTGATGGCGAACTTCGTCCAGCTCCCGCCGCCGACCCCGCCAAGCCTCGACCTCGACAAGATCAAGGAGTCGTGGACCCTGGCGGTGGCCCCGGAGGATCGGCCGACCGAGCCGGAGACGTCTCGCAACTGGGAGAACTTCGTCGGAGTGATCCTTCGCGACGCCGGCCAAGTGGCCATCATCGACGGTGACACCAAAGAGAAAGTGGCCGTCCTCGACACCGGCTTTGCGGTGCACATTCTGCGGTCCTCGGCAACCGGCCGGTACTTCATCGCCGTCGGTCGTGACGGCCGGGTGACCATGATCGACCTGTGGACCGAAACGCCGCAGATCGTCGCGCAGGTACAAGGCTGCTTCGATGCCCGGTCGGTGGAGTCCAGCAAGTTCGAGGGCTTCGAGGACAAGTTCATCATCGAGGGCTGCTACTGGCCGCCGCAGTATGTGGTGTATGACGGTCTCACCCTGGAACCGCTGGTCGTCCACGACGTGCTCACCCCGGACATCAACGGCAAGGAGCTCGAAGAGGTGCGGGTGGCCGCGATCGTCGCTTCGCACAACGACCCGACATGGGTCATGGGCTTGAAGGAGTCCGGCTACGTCGGTGTGGTCGACTACTCGCAGCCGGGTTTCCCGATGGTCAAGAAGATCGAGACCGAGCTGTTTCTCCACGACGGAGGTTGGGACGCCACCGGGCGCTACTTCTTCATCGCGGCGAATGCCAAGAACACCATGGTCGTCATCGACATGCAGACGAAGGAGCTCGTAGCGAAGATCGAGACCGGCAAGATCCCGCATCCTGGTCGGGGAGCCAACTGGGTCGATCCGGAGTTCGGCCCGGTCTTCGCCACTACCCACATTGGTGAAGGGAAGCTCACGCTCATCGGCGCCGATCCCGAGAACCATCCCGAGTACGCCTGGACGGTGGTGCGGGAGGTCGAGATCCCTGGTTCGGGCAGCCTGTTCCTGAAGACCCACCCGAATTCGGAGTGGGTGTGGATGGACACACCGCTGTCGAACGTCGAGGAGGAGACCCGCCAGGTGTGTGTCTACTCCAAGGAGAAGATGGCGCTCGAGAAGTGCATGCAGGTAGCGGACCACGGCCGCGTGGTGCACTTCGAGTACAACGAGGCCGGGGACGAGGTCTGGGTCTCGGTGTGGGACAAGGATGGCGAACTGATCATCTTCGACGACAAGACGCTTACCGAGAAGGACCGGATCACCGGTGATTGGCTGATCACGCCGACCGGGAAGTTCAACGTCCACAACACGGCCAACGACATCTACTAGGCCGGCTAGACACCGAAGATGGCGTCCCTTCGGGGGCGCCATCTCGCGTGCCGGTTGGTGTCGGGGACCGGTCGGCTTCGAGTTACCCGGTCAGCAGGAGGCTTGCGTCTCGGCCAGGGACATCGATGCCAACTCATGCAGGAGGGCGTCGCGGGCTCGGGACCAGGCCCCGTGGAGGGCGCATGGGTTCGAGATGTCGCAGGTGCCGCCTCTGAGCACACACGTATTGGTGTCGGTCGTGCCTTCCATCGTCTCGATGAGATCGAGCACCGAGATGTCGTTCAGGTCGGCGATGAGGTGGTACCCGCCGTGGGGCCCGCGGGTGGACTCGATCCAGCCGCGATGCACCAGCGGGCTCATCACCTGGGGAAGGTA
>JANTGE010000052.1 GCA_024763085.1 Acidimicrobiia bacterium | reverse complement strand
ACCTCGATGTCGGCTCGTCGCATCCTGGGGCTGGAGCAGGTCCCAAGGGTCGGGCTGTTCGCCCGTTAAAGCGGCACGCGAGCTGGGTTTAGAACGTAGATAACACTGCGTCCCCTGGGAGCAATCCCAGGGTGCCAACTGGCTCATATCGGGGAAACCCTGTCACAGTCCCGAACTACTGTGATAGGGCAATCCCGAGGGAAGGCCAACAACATGGAGCCGTCCTGGCCATATCTGGCGGGATTCTTCGACGGTGACGGAAGTTTGCACTTCCAGATCATCCGGCAGAAGGAATACCGCCACGGGTTTTACATCAGATCGAGTCTGGCGTTCTACCAGTCGACCTCATCAGAGGGCGGGCTGGTCGAATTCCGACGATGGCTCGACGCTGGTTACCTCAGACGAAGGCGTGGAGGTATGTCTGATCTGACGATCACCAACCGTGACGTCGTCAGGCGAATACTGGAGGGCATGCAGCCGCATGTCATCTTCAAGAGGCGACAGGTGGAAGAGGGCTTGGCTCTCCTTCGCCGACTGCCACCTCCGAAGTCACCTGAGGGCTTCCTCGAGATATGCCAGGCCGTAGACGACTTCGCATCCCTAAACTTCTCCAAGCACAGGACCGTCACTTCGGCAACGGTCCGCACGGCTTTCAGAAGCATGGGTTTGTTGGCCCCTGTAACGACTGATCCGTAAGGAGAGACGGTGGCTGCTGCCGGAAACGGCACAAACTAGAGCCGCCGTAATACGCCAGCCCCCCGAAAGGGGGTGGAGGGATAGTCTACACCCTCAGTAATGTAGGGAACACTGTGCGTGAGACAGTTCGGTCCCTATCCGTCGCGGGCGTAGGAGATTTGCGGGGAGCTGTCCCTAGTACGAGAGGACCGGGATGGACGTACCTCTGGTGTGCCAGTTGTCCTGCCAAGGGCACGGCTGGTTTGCTACGTACGGACGGGATAAGCGCTGAAGGCATCTAAGTGCGAAGCCCACCCCAAGATGAGATCTCCCACCGGGTCAACCGGGTAAGGCCCCTGGCAGATGACCAGGTTGATAGGCCGGATGTGTAAGCGCAGCAATGCGTTGAGCTGACCGGTACTAATCGGCCGAGGGCTTGGATCGAAATCCACAACCGCAATACATGCTCGCTATGGAGTGCTCGGGGTGCCGAGTACTCACCGGGTTTCCGGTGGTGATAGCGGCGGGGAACCACCCGTTCCCATTCCGAACACGGAAGTTAAGCCCGCCAGCGCCGATGGTACTTGGGGCTCACGCCCCTGGGAGAGTAGGTCGCCGCCGGACACAATCGTGAGGGCCGCCCTAGGGCGGCCCTCCTCGCGAAAGGGCACGCGTGTCGAAACCGCAACAGCGACGAGGGCGGATCCCGGCAGGGAAGGACGTCACCCTGCCCAAGTGGATCCGAGAGGACGTCGGTAGGGTCACTCGAAAAGAGCGACTCAAACCGACGCTCGAACTGATCGGGGCGGCCGCCGACGCGTTCGAGGCGGGTCGCTATCACAAAGCCCGGCTCGACTTGCTCAAAGCCAAGGAGCTGTCACCACGGGCTCCGGTGATTCGGGAGCTGCTCGGTTTGGCCGATTACCGGCTCGGACGCTGGAAAGAGGCTCTTGCCGAACTCCGCACCTACCGGCGTCTCACCGGCGACACTATGCACATGGCCGTCGAGATGGACGCGCTGCGTGCGCTCGGCAGGCTTGAAGACGTCCACAAGGTGTGGCGTGAACTCCAGTCCCTGGGCGGTCGTCCCGAAGCCGTCAAAGAAGCCCGTGTGGTGTACGGATCGTTCCTCATCGATGAGGGGGACGTACGGCGTGCCTGGGACGTCGTCGGGCCCGAACGCCTCACAGACCGGCCGCACGAAGAAGACCTCCGCCAGTGGTATGTCGCCGCACGTGCGGCGCTCTTGCTGGGTGACGTGCCAACGGCTCGCAAGCTTCTCAAGGCGATCGAACGGCACGATGAGAGCATGCCGGGGCTCGATGATTTGCGGGAACAAATCGCCGCTGCGGGGTAGCCTCAAGACTGAGCGTCGACAGGCCGATAGGGGGAGTATGCGCAGGGTGATCGTGGCTATCGCCATCATGACGTTCATCGCGGGGATTCCGGCGGAAGCGCTGGCCTACTCGTTCGACGATCCCGATCTGTTCGGTCCTGGTGAGGGCTGGGTGGCTCCGCCCGAGCTCAGCGCCGGCGATCAGGGATATGCGGTGCGCCGCCTCCAGACTGCCCTCGAGGCGGCCGGCTTCCGTCCTGGTGCAACTGATGGGCGCTATGGCGCCGGTACCGTCGCCGCCGTCATCGCGTTCGAGAAGGCGCACGGCCTCGAACGAGACGGGGTCTTCACCTTTGACGAGTGGGCGTATCTGGATGCGCCCGTGGCGTTGCCCCCGTCGGAGTATGCCGACCGGGTCGAGGTAGACCTGGGTCGTCAGCTCCTGTTCCTCATCCGCAACCAAGAACTCGAGACCGTGTTACCGATCTCGTCCGGAAGCGGCGGCACGTACCGCGGTCTCGGCGGCACCTACGCCAGGGCACGAACTCCGGAAGGTGCCTTCGAGTTCTACCGGCACGTCGAAGGCTGGCGGATCTCCTATCTCGGCGGACTGTACGAGCCCTACTATTTCCGCGGCGGCTATGCCATCCATGGTTCATCCAGCGTCCCCCCGTACCCGGCCTCCCACGGGTGTGTCCGGGTGCGGATCCCCGATATGGATTTCCTCAAGCACCAGATCGAACTCGGCATGCCGATCTTCGTCTACGGCTCACGCCTGAGCCGCGACGACGTGGTGCCGCCGGCAGCCGAACCTCCTCGGGCTCCGGATCTCCTCAGCCGGACCGACTCGCCAACCATTGCCTGATGCCGGCGACCTGCATCTCCCAGTTGGTCTTCTCCGCGTAGGCGGCGATGTCGCCGTCGTCGAATCCCTCAGACCGGTAACGGTCGTGGGTATGGCGGCGCAAAGCTTCGGCGGCAGCCGACAACTCGAGACCTTCGAGGCCTTCCACGAACCTGACCCAGTCGTCGAGGCGCCTTTCGGCCTCGTCGAGTTTGGCGTCGACGTCGTATTCGGGCCCAAAGTGGGCAAAGCCGAGAAACGTCGGAGAACGCTCGGCCATCCGATGCAACTGGTCGATCTGCAGCACCGGATCGAAGTCGGGAGGAGGTGTCACCGGCTCGACGAAGTGTCCGTGCGGATAGCACAAGCCGACCGAGTCGCCGACGAACATACCGCCTTCGGCGCTGTCTTGAAACACGATGTGGTGTTTGGCATGCCCTGGCGTATACAACACGTCGAGATACCGCCCGTTCCCGAGAGGTACGCGGTCTCCCTCGTCGAGCGTCAGTATGCGATCCTCCGGCACCGGCTCCATCGGACCCCACGTCTCGGCGAGCCACTCTTCGCCGAAAACGCCGGCGGCGGACTGCCAGAGACGGTCGGGAGAGACCAGGTGGCGGGCGCCTCGTCGGTGCACGCCGACGGAAGCCTTCGGAAATCGCGCCGCCATCTGCCCTGCACCGCCGGCATGATCGAGATGGATATGGGTCACCACGAACGAGGCCAGGTCGTCCACCCCTAGCGCGTCGAGCGCGGCGATCAGGTGGCCCAGCGTTCTGGACGGTCCGACTTCCACGAGAGTCCGGTGCGGGGTGTCGAACAGATAGCAGGCCAACCGCTCAGGCCGCTCCTCCATCCAGGCATCGATCAGATACAGGTGCTCTCCGATGAGTGTGGTTCGAACCTCCATGGCAGCACTCTAGAACCCGGCTGACGACGTGACCGGCGTGCCGGGGGTCGGCCACCGACCTCGAGTGACGAAAGTTGGGCTGTCTCCGATTCGTTGCCGCCTCTCTGCACC
Organism: Acidimicrobiia bacterium; assembly: GCA_024763085.1. Classification (GTDB taxonomy): domain Bacteria; phylum Actinomycetota; class Acidimicrobiia; order Spongiisociales; family UBA4744; genus JANTGE01. Next base: position 7,348 of record JANTGE010000052.1, on the reverse strand, counting down.
AGGGTCCGTTGGCTTCGTCGCTTTCTGTCATAGCCGTCACATAGGTTTCTGTTCGAGCTCTCGTTCTTCCCCGGAAAGGGACCGTTGTGTCTGCAACCGACTACAACCTCTTCATCATCCAGGGGCGCCTTGCAGCCCCTCCTGAACTGCGGGAATTCGATTCCGGCTCGCGGCTCGTGCGATTCCTCCTCACGGTTCGCCAGGATCTCCCCCGGCGACGGGTTGATGTGCTGCCGGTGACCGTGTGGAACCCGTCGGACCGCCTCCTCGAGAATCCCCTGGAAACCGGGAAGAGCCTGTGGATGTGCGGCACGGTGCAGCGACGTTTCTGGGACGCGACCGAGGGGCGGAGGAGCCGCCTCGAATTGGTTGCCCAGCACGTCAAGGCAAGCGAATCGTGACCTCCGAGCCGCACGTCGGTCGATCCGTCATGCCTGCCCGCACCGTCACCGACGTGAGGTCGTCTGGTACCTCGACCCCGCCAAGCGACCTCGTGAAGGGCTGCTCGTCGATGTGAGGATGGGTCAGCACCCGGGTCGCAAGTACTTCGCCGGAGGGTGCCACGACTTCCCATCGGTCTGCGTACACGGTTTGGGTGTCGGGAGATCTGAGGGTCACCGAGAACTGATAGGTGTCGGTTCCGTCGGGTTCGATGTCGACCGCGAGGACGTCGGGGCAGAGCTCCTCGGAGTGTGTCGGAGGCATCGTCGCACCAGGGGTCGTCGAGGTCGGCGCCGGGAGTGGACGTGGCGTCGTCGAGGGTGTCGCCGACGGCCCGCAGGAGGCAACCAGCAGCGCCACCAGTCCGAGGAGGAGAAACCGCATGGTGTCACTCTACGACGGCGCGAGGAGTACCCTCTTCTCCCATGCACGCCGCCATAGCCGCCGGGTCCCGTCTCGCCACCGATGCCGGTGCAGCCGTCATCGCCGCGGGCGGTAATGCCGTCGACGCGTGCATGGCGGCGTCGCTGGTCACGCTGATTTCAGAACCGGGCATCGTGGCCCTCGGGGCCGGCGGGTTCGTCACCGTGTGGGGGCCGGAGGCCCCGCCGTGCACGATCGACGGATATGTGACAGCTCCTGGACTGGGAGGAACCTCCGGTACCAACCAGTGGGACGTCCACGTCGAGTACGGCGGCGGTGTGACCACCGGAGTCGGACCGGCGTCGATCGGCGCGCCTGGAGCGCCGGCTGCGTTGGAACTGGCCGTAGAACGGTACGGGGCCATCCCCTGGAGGGACGTTGTGGCCCCGGCGATCGAGGTCGCGAAGCGAGGGTTCCCACTGTCACCGGCCGCCCACACCTACCTCGAGTACACCCATGAGGCTGTCTTCGGGTGGCATCCGGCGAGCCGGGAGGTGCTGCACGATGCCGATGGCAAGTTGCTGCCGCTGGGCAGCGCCATCAGGATCCCGGGGCTTGCCGAGAGCCTCGAGCAGATGGCTGTCGAAGGAACCGAAGCGTTCTATCGCGGCGAGTTGGCCCGGCGAATCGTGGAGGAGGTTCGCGAGTCAGGAGGGGCACTCACCGCTGCGGACCTCGCAGGGTATCGACCAGTGGAGCGCGAACCACTCGACGCGACAATCGCCGGGTGGGACATCGTCACCAATCCGCCCCCGGCAGTGGGAGGGGTCTCGCTGTTGTCGATGCTGCATCTCATGGACGAAGAGCCGGTGGGAGGATGGGACAAAGAAGCCATCGAACGGCTCATCGCCGTCCAGACCGCGGTACTCACCTATCGGCGGGACCACCTCGATCCTGCGAGGGAGCGCACCGAAGTAGCCCTCAGGCTGCTCGACGAGGTCCGGGACCTTGGACTCGACTGGCTGGCAAGGTCGCCGTCGACGATCCACACCTCCGTCGTCGACGAGGAAGGTCTCGCATGCTCGGCGACCTTTTCGGCCGGATACGGTTCAGGAATGATGCCAGGAGGCACCGGTATCTGGATGAACAACTCGCTGGGGGAGAAAGAACTCAACGAGCGGGTTCCGCGACCGAGACCCGGTGAGCGCCTGCTCTCGAACATGGCTCCGACCGTGGCTCGCGACGGCGAGGGAAGAGTCGTGGCTATCGGGTCGCCTGGTGCAGACCGTATCACCACGGCGATTCTCCAGGTGTTCCTCAACACCGCGCACCTCAACCTGCCCCTTGCCGCCGCCATTGCCCATCCAAGGCTTCACGTCGATATCGGCCACAATCCGCCTGTCGTCGTCCATGAACCCGGACTCCACATCGAGGGTCACCCCGTTCGCACCTATGAGCGTCTCGATATGTACTTCGGTGGTGTCAACGCGGCAGCGCTCCACCCCGATGGGGTGCTCGAGGGCGGAGCGGACCCCCGACGGTCGGGTGACGCCCGCGTGCTGTGAAATTGCATCACGGTAATTTCCCAGGTCAGCGCCGCTTGACACCGGCGGTACGGTGGGGGTCGAGAGGGAGGTGGCACATGCGGTGGGTATGGACCGACGAACTTGCAGAACAACTGGCCGAAGAACGCCCGTCCGATTGGGTTGAACGCCCCGTCGCCTATGCCATCCCCGAGGATGCCGATCTCGAAGAGGTCGCGCGCACCCTCAGAGAAGCCTCTGCATGAACCGAAGGCTTGTCACGTTGACCGTTCTCGTGGCGGTTGCGGTCACGGCCTTCACACTTCTCGGCCTGTGGCAACTCGATCGTCTCCAGGAGCGTCGAGCAGAGGTGATGCAGATTCGGCAGCGGCTGGCAGCGACGCCGATACCGTTCACCGGCGCAGAGGAGCCGTACCGGAGGGTCTTCACCACCGGGCACTACGAACGCTCCTCGGTGCTCCTTCGGAATCGGTCGTACGAAGGTCAGAACGGAGCGCATGTCCTGGTGCCGTTCGTCACCGCCGGGGGAGTGGTGCTCGTCGACCGGGGCTGGATCCCTCGAGGGGCCACCGTGCCTGATCCACCGAACGGGACTGTCAACCTGGAGGGCGTCGTCCGCCTGTCACAGACCCCATCCCGTGTCGGCCCCAAGGATCCGCCGACCGGGAAGCTCGAAGCGGTCTACTGGGTAGACCTGAATCGTCTCGGCGAGGTCTTCGGAGAGGAACTCGGCGATCGGTATCTCGAAGTCCGCCGTGAAGAACCATCGGTAGACCCCACTCCGATCCCGCCGGAGGATCCACCGTTGGACGAGGGTCCGCATCTGTCGTACGCGATCCAATGGTTCGCCTTCGCCGGCATCGCCCTGGCGGGGTATGTCGCGTTGCTCAGACAAAAACTGCGTCGCCGCGCTTTGCCCCGGTAGTATTCGTCACGTGACGAAAGCAACGTACTGTGGATGGTGTGGGGGAGAGCTGCCGAAGCGTTCCGGTCCGGGGCGGCCTCGCATCTACTGCAGCCACAGTTGCCGGCAACAGGCGCATATGGCGCGCAAACTCGCCCGTGCGGCAGAGCTCGACTCGAGCTACGTTCCCGTCGACCGCCGGCGACTCAGGGAGCTGCAGGGCCTCCTCATCGAGCTGCAAGCTGCCCTCGAGGATGTCGAGGCAGACATCGAGGATCCTGAGGTCGACTACGAAGCCACCCTGGCGTGGCTGAGAAAGGTGGCGCGGCCGCTCGCCGACTTCTGGATTCCGTTACCGGGCTGATTCGAAGCTGAGCGGACCGGAGGCAGACACGGCGAACGCGGTGCCGCGCAGCCCTGTGGCTTCATGGTAGGCAGCGTCGACATCTCGGATGAAGGGCTCTACGTGCGTCGTGTCGACCAGAGCGACGGCCGCGCCGGCGAAGCCACCGCCGGTGAGTCGAGCTCCATAGCAGCCAGGTTGGTCCATGGCCGCTTCGACGATGGCGTCCAGGGGCCTGCTGGAAACTCCGAAGTCGTCGCGTAGGGATCGGTGGCTTTCGAGCATCAGATGTCCGAAGCGTTCGACGTCTCCATCTTCGAGCGCCTCTGCCGCGGACAGAGTGCGCAGATTTTCGCTGATCACATGTCGGGCGCATTGCAGCGTCGTCTCCGGGAGGTCGTCGGCGATGCGTTCCAGGTCGGCAAGCTCGGCGTCCCGGAGGCTGGGAACTCCGAGCCGACGAGCCGCCGCTTCGCACCGTGCGCGTCGGTCGTTGTAGGAGGTATCGGTGTGGGTGCGGCGGGTGCCGGTGTCGAGGATGACGAAGCGTGCGCGATCAAACACGGGAAGCTGCCGGCGTTCCATCGTCCGGCAGTCGATGAGCGCCGCATGGCCTTCGACGGCCGAGGTGATGGTGAGGGGGTCCATGATTCCGGCCCGAACTCCGACCCAGGCGTTTTCCACCTCCTGGGCAGCCAGGGCAAGTTCGATCGGATCGAACGTGGCGTCCGCAAGATGGAGAAAGACCGCGATGGCGGCTGTGGTAAGCGCAGCAGAGGAAGAGAGGCCGGCGGCCATGGGGAGGCTCGAGGCGATGACACCCTCCCAGCCGTGGAGGGGGACGCCTCGCTGCCGGAGCACCCAGGCGGCGCCCTTGAGGTATTCAGGCCATCCGTCTCCACGATGCAGCAGGTCGAGATCGATTTCGGCGTCGTCGACAAACGCCTCCGAACGTGCCCGTACCACGGGGTCGGGGCGCCGCCTGAACGCCACCCAGAGCTCACGGTCCAGCGTCATGGGAAGCACAAAGCCGGCGTTGTAGTCGGTGTGCTCACCGATGAGGTTGACCCGGCCGGGGGCACGGACCAGTCCCTCGGCCTCCTCGCCGAATTTGGTGCTGAAGAGCATGGTGACACGGTCTCTGACCGGCATGGGGCCTTCTCCGTCGTGTTCGATACATTGTGGTCGAGATTGCGACCCGGCAAAAAAAGGGGCGGGGCGCCCGAGGCGCCCCGCTTCAAACCAGTTTCGAGGGTGATTAGGCCGGAGCCTCTTCCTTGGCCTGTTCCTCCGCGATCTTGCGGTGGACTTCTTCCATGTCGATGTCGCGAACCTGCTTGATCAGGTCTTCAAGCATCGGCTCGGGAAGCGCGCCGGGCTGCGAGTACAGGATCACCTTCTCGCGAAACACCATCAGCGTCGGGATCGACCGGATATGGAAGTATGCGGCAAGCTCTGGCTCCGCCTCGGTGTCGACCTTGGCGAAGACCATGTCCGGGTTCTCCTCGGAGGCCTTCTCGAAGACCGGAGCGAACATTTTGCAGGGTCCGCACCATTCGGCCCAGAAGTCCACGAGGACAATATCGTTGTTGAGGATGGTCTCCTCGAAGTTCTCTTTTGTCAGGTTGACCGTAGCCATGTAGTTCTCCTGTTGGATGGATACCCCCGTCGGGTACCTTAGTCTCTCGGAACTCCAACGCCCAGCTATGCAAGGCTATTCCCCAACACCGAGATCAGGGTTTGTTCCGTCACGTGACGTATTGGGTCGATCCTGGGACTCCTGCGGGGTGCCACAAGCCCGGGAGCGTCGTCGGGTAGGTCATCGGGCAACAAGCACGTCGTATCGTCGGGTTCATCGTCGGGCGGCAAACCACCGGAAGGCGGGAGTAGGCAAAACTGGCGCGGCCGTGCCTCGGAGGCTCGGAACAGGGACGCATCGACCGGTGCGGCGCGTGTCTTAGAGGCCTTCCAGCGGCGCCAGATCGTGAACCACCTCACACGAGGGTGTTTCAGCCGGCAGAGCGAGAGTGGACGATGGTCGTGTGTGAAGCGTGAGAAATCGCTATGCGCCCATAATCCACGTTATGTCAAGTTACAACGTTTGGCTCCGATTTGGCCCAAGGAGTTCCTCCCCCGGCCTTATCCGAGGCACAGGTCGGCCGTCTGGAAAGACAGACCCAAGGATGGGAAGCGCATGGAATGGATACTCCTCGTTACGGCAGTCCCCGCGGCTGTTGTGGTCGGCGTCAGGATCGCCGACAACCCCGATCGGCCTCGCGTGCCCGAGTCGCTCTTTTCCGCTGCCATCCTCGGCTACCTCACCCTGGCTAGCTTTGGAGCACTGGGTATGCCCACAACGGTCGTTGTGGCGGGCACGGTGGTGTTGGCAGCAACGCTGCTCATTCTGGCTTCAGAGCGCACGGTCGTGGAAGAGCCCAAGGCGCCCGCCCCTCCCCTCCCCCAGAGAGTCGCCGAGCTGGTCGATCCTGCCAGTACCCTCTTGGCCTACACCGAGCTGGGTCAATTGGGCGTGTACGACCATGAACACCATGCGGACGCGGTCGAGGCCGCCCGTAAGGTCGCCGCGTTTCTCGACGATGTGGCCAATGAACTGGGCTCCGAGCGGCAACCTGCCGGACCTTGACTCCTTGATCCACGCTCCCAGCCGCCGACAGGGGAAGGCGTGGAAGCTATCGGAGCGTGGTCGTGACGATCGCCGAACTCACCCGACAGGACGGGCCCGCGGAACGGGGGCCCGGTTCCCTCACGGAGTTCGGGTACCGACGGCCGGAGGTACTCCCGAAGGTTTTCGTCGAGAGTATCGATGCGGTCCATTCCGGCTTTCTCCGGACGGCGTCCGATCGGCTGAGTCAGCTGCTGCGTACCGAGGTCAGCTTCGAACACCTCGGAACCGAAGAGCTCTCCTATCGAAACTATCTGTGGTCACTGCCGACGCCCACGTTCATGGCGGTAGCTGGGATGCTACGGGGACGAGCCGGCGTCGAGTTGTCGCCAGAGCTTGCCTCGGTGTTGAACGACCGTCTGCTCGGCGGTGAAGGAAGAGCGACGATCGGTCGCTGGCCAACCACTCTCGACGCGGCCCTGGCCTCTCGCGTGCTGGAGCCCGTCGTCGCCGCCCTCGACCATGCCTTTTCCGCGATCATGTCTCCAGGCCTGAACATCGATCGGATTGAGCACAACCCTCGCTTCGCTCGTCTTGCCGCGATGACCGACGGCGTGCTCACGTCCACATTTGCTGTGACGATTGCCGGATCAGGTCCGTTCACCGGCTCGATGAGCCTCTGCTACCCGTTCACCACGCTCGATCCACTCTTCGACACCCTCCGACAGCAGCTCGGGGGCGATGTTGACGACACCGTAAGCGACGACAAGCCCGAGCGTGCCCTGCTCGAGTCGTTTCTGAGCGACTCCGATGTGCAACTGACGGTCCGCCTGCGTCCATCCCAGGCACCTGCCGGTCAACTCTCCCGTATCGAACCCGGCGACGTCGTGGTGCTCGACCACTGGGCGGACGAGGCGGTTGATGGCCTTGTCGGTGGGGTCCCCTTGTTCGATGGACGGATCGGCAAACAGGGCAACAACCTGGCGTTCGAACTCACCGCATGGAAGGACGACGCATGAGCGACGATGCCGCTAAGACGCTCGGGCCGCTCTCGAAGGTAGACGTTGACATCACCGTCGAATTCGGTCACGCGCAGCTCAAGGTCAAAGATCTCCTGGCCCTCCACAGGG
>JANTGE010000051.1 GCA_024763085.1 Acidimicrobiia bacterium | reverse complement strand
TCAACCGGAGTCACCCATGGCGCATTCCCGCAATGGCTCAAGGTTGGCGGTCCAAAGCCGATGAGTAGAGAGCGGGTTTGGGAACCGAAGGAAGGCAGATTTGTCCGACAACGGCGGAGATCCGTTCAGCGACGAACGCACCGTATACGACGAACATCTCCAAGCGTTGCGGTCCTCGGTTCATCGACCGCCGCCATCGCGGGGACGGTGGCTCGTGCCGGCAGTGCTGCTCCTCGTCGTCGCCGTAGTTGCTGGTGGCTACTGGCTGCTGCTGAACCCCGCCGAGCCGTCCCCCTCCTCGACGACCGTTGCCGACGCGCCGCTTGCCGCCCGGGTCGAGGCCGCCCTGTCACAGGCCGGACTGGACGGCGTGAGCGTGCAGGTCGAAGGCGACGTGGTGACGATCAGTGGGTCGGTGCCCGATGAGGCATCCCTCGACGCCGCCGAGTCTGCCGTTTTCTCGGTCGATGGGGTCGGCTCGGTAGACAACCGGCTGGATGTCGGCTCCGGAGCCGACGCGGACCTCCAGGCTCGCGCCGAGGCAGCGCTCGCCGGCGACACCTACCGAGGAGTCGTGGTGACCGCCCGTAGCGGCGTGGTCGTACTTGCCGGGGTCGTTGCCTCCGACGTCGACCGATCGCAGGCGGCCGCCATGGTTCGAAATGCGGTTCCAGAGGCCAAGGTCGCCAACCGGCTCACCGTCGGGGCGCTTCCCGAACAGTCGGTCGAGTCGACCGTTCCGGTCGCCGACGATGTGCTGGCCGACCGGGCCGTCGAGGCCCTCAAGAACGCCGGGTACTCCAACATGGAGGTGGCCGTCGATGGTGGCGTGGTCACCGTCGAAGGTGTGGTCCCCCTCGGCGTTCTCGAGCATGGCTTCTTCGAGTACGCCCATCAGGTGGAGGCGACGGTGCTGGCGGTCGGCGACGTCACCGCGGTCGAGACCAAGCTGCGGCTCAGAGGTGACGAGGCGACGCTGCGCTCGCAGCTTCGACAGCTCGTCGAAGAGACACCGATCGTGTTCGCATCCGGTTCGGCAGACTTGAGCGACGAGGCACGCCAGACGTTGGACACCGCCGCGCAGGTCATTCTCTCCCAACCGGGCCTGCAGGTGTTCATCGCCGGCTATACGGATCAGGTCGGCAGCTCGGCCACGAATGAGCAGCTGGCCGCGGCACGTGCCGGTGCCGTCTACCAGTATCTGATCGCCAGGGGGGTGCCGCCGTCCCGGCTGGCCGTCGTGTCCTACGGCGAACTGTTTGCCGGTTCGGCGCCATCGGATGAGGCCCGGCGCATCGAGTTCGAGGTGGGGCCATGAAACGAATGTTCGCCATCCTGACGGTTGTGGCGCTTGCAGCAGCGGCCTGTACCCCTTCGTCGCTGCCCACATTCGTCACGACCACGACGCAGGCTCCGGCGGCGTCGACGCTTCCTACACCGACCACGACCACAACCACTCGACCCACTCCCACGACCACCATCCCCCCGGTGAAGACCGACGGGGTGACCGTCACCGACGACACCATCTATCTCGGCGTCCTGGCCGACCTCACCGGACCGTTCTCCGGCATGGTGGTCGACGTGTTGGACGCCCAGCTTGCGTTCTGGGAACGCACCAACGAGGCCGGAGGTATCGCCGGCAGACAGGTCGAGTTGCTGATCGCCAACACCGGCTACGACGTCGCCACCCACGTGGCCAAGTATCAGGAGCTGCGTGACCAGGTTGTCATGTTCGCCCACTCGACCGGATCCCAACAGACGCTGGCCATCGTCCCCAACCTTGCCGAAGATCACCGGGTGGCGATTCCGGTGACCTGGTATTCCGGATGGTCCGACCCGACGCTTGGAGCCAACCTGCTCGAAACCGGATCCAACTACTGCATGGAGGCGATCAACACGATCAGCTGGTACACGGACGACTTCGAGAGCCGGTTCGGACGGTCCCCCCGTTTGGCCCTCGTCGGGTTCCCCGGTGACTACGGCGGCGACTCGCTTGCCGGAGCAACCTACGCGGCATCGCAGCTCGGGCTCGACATCGTCTACCAGGGCACCGTCATCCCGGGCGAGGACCTGCTGCCGATCGGTGCCGGTATCGCCGCCTCCGGAGCCGACTTGGTTTGGATGGCCGCCGACCCGCTATCGCTGGTGACGGTGATGGGCTCTGCCGTCCAGCTCGGCTACCAGGGCCAGTGGGCGGTTTCGATGGTGACGTTCAGCGACCGGCTGCTCAACACGGCGCTCGGCGGCTACATGGCCGAAAACCTCTATATGTCGACGCTCATGGCGCCGCTCGGAGCACCGGTCGAAGGCATGGATGAGGTGGTTGCCGTCTTGGCCGACGCCTACCCGGATCGCTATCCGGCCGCCGGGCTCGTCGAGGGGTACCTCGAGTATGTCGTGGCCCGGACAGTGCTGGAGCGGGCCGCGGAGCGCGGTGACCTGACACCTGAAGGCGTCGAATTGGCGGCCCGTGATCTGAAGACGCTCAGCTATGCGGGGCTGTCACCTGCGAACGACTTCGGTGACGACTTCGACAGTTCGATTGCCCGAGCCACCGGTGTCTTCAAACCCGACAAGGCTGCGTTCGACGCCCAGGGCGGTCTGGCGGCGACGCTTGGCACCGGCGCGCTGTCTCCACTCATCGAGCTGAAGGACTTCTTCGTCTCCGACCTTGCCGCTGCCTACAACCCCGGCGGACCCTGTTACGTACTCCCGGGCTCCTGAGTCAGACCGCGCCCCAGGCGAAAGGGGGGATCGAGGGCCGTCGGTAGGTCGGCCCGGTCGAGTAGCTTTCGGATGGACGAAGGGAGTCTGCTGTGCGTGCAATGAGTACCGTGGCCTGGTTCGCCGTACTGTCGAGCCTGGTATCCGGATGGCTGGCGGTGATCTATGCGATCGGCGCCGACGACGGAGGGATGGCGTTCCTCGCCGCCGCGTTTGCGTTCGGTCTGCCTGCCCTGGCCCTGTTCCTCGCCGCAAAGCGATGATCGAGGTTCGCAACCCCTACAACGGAGAGGTCGTCGGCACCGTGCCCAGGAGCGGCGCCGCGGATGTCGATGCCGCCTGTCGCACGGCCGAGGCGGCGCTACGGCGTGACGACTTTCCCCAGCATGCTCGCGCCGAAGTGCTCGAACGGGCTGCCGATCTGCTGGCGGATCGAATCGAGTCATTCGCTCGGACGATCACGCTGGAATCCGGCAAGCCGATCCGCACGGCGAAGGCAGAGGCCCAGCGTGCCGTGGACACGTTGACGTTCTCGGCTGCGGAAGCCCGCACTTTGGCGGGACACATGGTGCCGATGGAGGCGTCGGCTGCCGGGGCCGGCCGCATCGGATTCGTGCTGCGGGTGCCGGTCGGTGTCGTCGCAGCCATCACACCGTTCAACTTCCCGCTCAATCTGGTCGCCCACAAGCTGGGTCCGGCCATCGCTGCCGGATGCCCGGTGGTGCTGAAGCCGGCGACGGCGACGCCGCTGTCGGCGTTCGCCCTCGTCGAACTGTTGGAAGAGGCAGGCTTGCCCGAGGATTGGATCACGATTGTGGCCGGACGCGGAGACGAAGTCGGCGATGCCCTCGTGACCCATCCGGTGCCGGCGCTGGTGTCGTTCACCGGCAGCCCGGCGGTCGGCTGGCGGATACGGTCCCTGGCTCCCCACAAGAAGGTGTCGCTCGAGCTCGGATCGAACTCGCCGCTCATCGTCGAGCCGGACGCCGACTTCACCACGATCGCCGCCAAGGTCAAGGTCGCAGGGTTTTCCCACGCCGGGCAGAGCTGCATCTCGACGCAGCGGATCTTCGTTCATCGCAACGCGAAACCCGAGTTCGAACGGGTACTGAGCGAAGCCGTCGAGTCACTGGTGGTGGGGGACCCCATGGAGGAGGCGACCGACGTCGGTCCGCTGATCTCCGAAGCCGAGGCGAAACGAGTGTTGGACTGGGTCGAGGAAGCAGTCGGGCAGGGCGCCCGTCTGCTTGCCGGCGGCCGGATGGAGGATGGTTTGCTGCTGCCGACCGTCGTCGCCGACGCCCCCCTCGACGTCGACCTGTGCGCCCGCGAAGTGTTCGGACCGGTCGTCGTCGTGCTCGGCTACGACTCGTTCGACCAGGCGCTGGAGCTGGCCAACCGCAGCGACTTCGGCCTCCATGCCGGCGTGTTCACCAACGACCTCGACAAGGCACTGCTCGCTGCTCGCACCCTCGAGTTCGGCGGGGTGCTCATCAACGAGGTCCCCACGTACCGGGCCGACCAGCAACCCTATGGAGGCGTGAAGCAGTCGGGCAACACTCGAGAAGGCCCCCACTACGCGGTTCGGGAGATGACCGACCTGCGTTTTGTGATGTTCTGACGGGCAGCCGGCGGCTGCCCGCGCATCTGGTACCGGGTACTTCGTACCAGGTGCCTTCCTATGGGACCACCAGCACGGGGCACGGGGAGTAGTGCACCAGCCGGTCGGCGACCGACCCGAGGATGAAACGTTCGATCACCCCGGCGCCACGACGTCCGATCACGAGCAGGTCGGCGTTGTTGTCTTCGCAGAACCCGATGATGGTCGTCGCCGGGTCGCCCAACTCCTCGGTCGTTTCGTAGTCGACGCCTTCGAGGTCGAGAGCCCGCAGAGTCGCGTCGAGGGCTTCATGCTGCGCCTCGTCGAGTGCCTTCGTCAACGCCGTCGCCGTAGGAGGCGCCCCACCGATGCCCCACCAACCCTCGGGCGGCCGGACAACCGTGATGATGAGCAGCTTGGCGCCGCAGGAGCGTGCCAGGTCTGCCGCCAGCTTTGCCGCGTTGATGCTGCGTTCCGACCCGTCGGTCGCGCTTACGATCGTGGACCAGTTCATCTTCTACCTCCTGTTGTCATCCTACGTGTCTTTGGTGTCCGCCACCGGCGAAGGCACAATGGCACCATGAAAGTCGTCATCGCGGAGCCGATCTCCGACGCCGGCCGGTCTCTGCTTGCCCGGGCCGGGACTGCCGTAGTCGTCGACACCCCCGAGAAGCTTCGTGCCGAGATCGGTGATGCCGACGCCCTCATCGTCCGGTCCGCCACCAAGGTCGATGAAGCGCTCATCGAGGCTGCCCCGAACCTCAAGGTCGTCGGCCGGGCAGGCATCGGGATCGACAACATCGACATCGAAGCGGCGACCAGAGCCGGCGTGCTCGTCGTCAACGCGCCCCAGGCCAACACCGTGTCGGCAGCCGAACACACGATGGCGCTCATGCTCGCGCAGGCCCGCAACATTCCGGCCGCCGACGCCTCGATGCGTGCCCGCCGCTGGGAGCGGTCCCGGTTCCAGGGCGTCGAACTGCGAGGCAAGACGCTCGGCATCCTCGGTCTGGGCCGGATCGGCACGTTGGTGGCGAGACGAGCCGCCGCCTTCGGGATGCAGGTCATCGCCTACGACCCGTACGTGCTTGCCGAGAAGGTCGCGCATCTCGGAGTTGCCCTCGAACCGCTCGGTGAGGTGCTGGCACGGTCGGACTGGATCTCGATCCACCTGCCCCGCACCCCAGACACCGAGGGGCTTCTCGGCGCAGAGGAGCTGGCGGCAACGAAGCGCGGCGTCAGGATCGTCAACACGTCGCGGGGCGGCATCGTCGACGAGGAGGCGCTCGTCGAAGCGATCCGGTCCGGGCAGGTCGCCGGGGCGGCCCTCGACGTGTACGGCGAAGAGCCGCTGACCGACAGCCCCCTCCTCGACCTGCCGCAGGTCGTGCTCACCCCACACCTCGGCGCATCGACTCGGGAGGCACAGGACCGAGCCGGCAGCGACGTCGCCGAAGCAGTTCTGGCCGCTCTGCGCGGCGATCTCGTTACGAGCGCCATCAATGTCGACGTCGACGCCGAGCTTCCCGAAGAGGTGCAGCGGTTCCTGCCGCTGGCGGAGCGCCTCGGGACCATGCTGGTGCGCCTCGTGGGAGGCCTGCCGTCCCGTATGACCATCCAGGTGGAGGGCAGGCTCGCCCCCTATCCGGTGCGCCCGCTGCGCCTTGCCGCACTCAAAGGCGCCCTATCGGTCGCCACCGACCGAGCCGTGTCCTATGTAAACGCCGCGGCGCTTGCCGACGAGCGGGGCATTGCCATTACGGAGACGTCGGTCGACGAGTCGCCGGCGTACGTCTCGCTGTTGCGGCTGGTCGGGGATGGGGACCGTCGGGTGGAGGTTGCCGGCACGATCAACCGCGGGGTTCCGGTCGTGACCGGCATCTACGACTACACCCTCGAGCTGCCCCTTGCGCCCTCCATGCTCGTGGTCCGCAACGTCGACGAACCGGGCATGATCGGCAGGGTCGGCACCTACCTTGGGGCCCAGGGTGTCAACATCTTCGACATGGTGCTGGGTCGGTCGCGCTCGGTGCCGGGCACCGCCCTCATGGTGTTGAGCATCGACCGCAGCCTCACCGTCGCCGAACTGGACGATGTGCGGGAACTGCGCGGTGTCGACGAGGCCTTCGCCATCGACCTGGACCTCTGATGAAGCTCGACCGGAAACCACGTCGCGCACTCCGCTGGTTCTACCGGGCACCGATCTGGCTCTACCGGGCAGGGTTGGGACGGCTGATGGGCGGCCGCTTTCTCATGCTCACCCACCGGGGTCGCCGCTCTGGCCTGCCCCGGTACGCCGTACTCGAGGTGGTGCATCGGGAGCCAGGCGTCTGGTATGTCGCCGCGGCCTACGGCAAGCACGCCGACTGGTACCGCAACATCCTCGTCGAACCCCATGTACAGGTGAACTTCCGGGGCACGGTCGTCGATGCGGTGGCCGAGACGCTGCCACCGAAGGAGGCCAGGAGGGTGTTGGGTGAGTATGTACGCCGGCATCCGAGGGCGGCGCGGGCGCTTGCCAAGACGATGGGCTTCCCCGACCTGGTGGCCGCGGCCGATCAGATTCCGATCGTCGCGCTGCGGGCTACGGACACGAGTCGAGGGGAGTGAGGGGAACCGTCAACGGTTCGGGGCCCCAGGCAATCGCGAACGGAATCGAGATCGGCGGATCGGTTCCGCAGGCAATGGTGATCGAGCCGCCCCCTCGGCTCCCGAATACGACGTCGACGCTGGGACCGGACGGATCGAGGGTGAATTCGTAGCCGAGCGGATCGGTCACATCGGTGATCAGACAGTCGGCGTCGGTGGCGTAGCCGGACCCTCCGTACAGGGCTTCGCCGGTCACGGTCTCGCCGGGGCGGAGTGTGAAGTCCAGTGGACCGCCACCGTCGATGACCATGCCTTCCGCGTCCATGTGCACCTGAAAGCTTCCGTTCCAAGGACCTTCGAGGCCGGTGCAGCTCGTGGCGTGGAGTTCCACGGTCGCGTATCCGGACGAGATCTCATGCCGCATATCCAGCGAGTAGCCGGCGGCCGGTGGAGGGGTGCTTGGCGGGCCGGTGGTGGGGCCGCCGCCGCCGACGATCGTGGTGGTGGTTGTGGTGGTGGCGGCGACTCCGGGTCTCGAGGTGGATGTCGTGGTCGGTTCGGTCGTGAGTCCACAGGCCGTCGCTACCAAGCCAAACGCCAGGAGGAGCGCTGCAGCTCTCATACTCGAGAAGCTACTCGTCTGATCGCCTGCCGTGGATCGTCGCCGTGAAGCTGCCAGGGAATGCTCGCCTCCGGGCCCTATTCGGGTGGAACCATCCGGTCGTAGATTGGAGCCATCGTTCTCCAGTCGTAGCGGCTGAAAGCGGCACGGAGAGATTCGGAGACCGCACGCCGCGCATCGCCGGCGGCCAGGGCCCATCGGAGCCGTTCGACCAGCGCTCCTTCTTCATAGAGAACCGAGTCGTGGAACGGTTTCGGGATGAGCTCCGGGTAGGACAGGCGGTCGGGCAGCAGCGGGAACGCACCGGCGTAGATGGCCTCGACGACGGCGATACCGAAAAACTCCTGGACTGCGGTGCTCACGACGATGTCGGCACCGCGGAGCAGACGCCGGTACTCGTCGAGGGGAGCAAAACCGAAGTGGGTGAGGTGATCGCCCAGCTTTCGTTTTGCCTCGACGAACTCGTCGGGAACCTGCCGGAAGTTCTGTCCGCACACGATGAGACGAAAGGCGACGCCCTCCTCGTCGAGCTGGTACAGCGCGTCGAAGAACTCGGTCGGGTTCTTGTCATACTCCCACCGCTGGTTCCACACGATGGTCGGCGGTTCGCCAGAGGTTCGAGGCAGCGCATCGAACGGGGCCAGGTCGACGCCGACCGGGAGGATCGCGCTCTTCGCTTCGACCTCCGGGAGGTAACGGTCGTGCCGGAAGTCGGGAAAGCTGCCCAGCAATTCCGGCAACCTTTCGAATACCGCGTTCCTGTGGAACTCGGAGTTGAACAGGACTCGATCGGCCGCCACCATCGACGTCCAGTTCGTCAGCGGGTATTGGAGGTCTGGCCGCTGCTTCGGTGACCACGGGTAGGTGAACTGGCTCTCATGGAAGTAGAGCGTCACCGGCACGTCGCCTACCACATGGCGGGCGGTGCCCAGATATGCGGCAAGGTCCAGCATGTCGGTTGCCAGCACCATGTCCGGTGTGCCGTGCTCGCCGACCCACCGTCTGGTCGCCTCGGCAAGGGTCACGGCGGCGCCGCGCATCCGCCAGGTCCACCATCTGGCAGGCATGGTGAGCAGGCGCACCTCGTGGAGGCTCGCCGCCGCATAGCCTTCGGCCCACGCCTGGTGGGAGCCTCCGAAGTACGGTTCGACGAGGAGGATCTTCACAGCAGGGCGACCAGCCAGCCTGCGGCGAGCGCGTAGAGGCCGGCGATTACGTCGTCGGCGGTGACGCCTACCGGGCCGTGGAGGCGGTCGGCCGCGCCGACCCCGGGGAACTTCTTGGAGATATCGGCGACCCTGAACACGACGAAGGCGACCACGGCAGGCCAACCTCCCAGGCCGACGGTGGCCACCAGCATGCCGGCGGCTTCATCGACGACCACCCAGCCCGGGTCGTCGTCGGCGAACGGAGCCGACGCCCACAGCGAAAGGCCGGTCACGAGCAGGGCCATCGAGAGCTGCACCGGCCAGCCGAAACGATGCAGCCAGAGGGCAACCAGGAGCGTCGTCACCGACGCGACGGTGCCCGAGCCGGCGTCGCTGCCCCTCACGGAGCGAAGCAACAGTCCGGTACCGAACCAGGAGGCGATGAGGCGCCGCATGGCGGCGAGCGTAGCCGGTCGGCGCCAAGATGCGCGGGGCGCGTGTCGGGACTACATTCGCCGTACCGAAAGGAGCCTTCCATGCAACCCGACGACCTCGCCCGATACGCCTCCCTCTCCGACCCTCGTTTCCATCCCGACGGGGTCAGGGTTGCGTTCGCGGTGTCCAGGCTCGACTTCGAAAAGGACCGCTACGAGCGTGCCATCTGGCTGTGGGACGGCAGCCACGCCCGCCGCTTCACCACAGGCCCCGGCGACGGTTCGCCCCGTTGGTCGCCCGACGGCACCAGACTCGCGCTGATACGGAAAGGCCCTTCGGACGATGACAAGCCCCAGGTGGCGGTGATGCCTGCCGACGGGGGAGAGGCCGTCACCGTCACCGACCTTCCGCTCGGTGTCGAGTCCATCGACTGGTCGCCCGACGGGAGTCGGATCCTCGCTGTCGCCGCGGTCTGGACCGAGGAGTGGGCCGAGCTCGATGACAGCGAACGGAAGCGCCGACCCCGACGGATCGACCGGATTCCCTACCGTTTCGACAATCGGGGGTGGTTGCACGACAAGCGCCGGCATCTCTTTCTCATCGATCCGTCCGGGGAAGAGGAGCCGAGGCAGCTCACCGATGGCGACTTCGACGAACAGGCTCCGGCGTGGCGGCCCGACGGAGATCGCATCGCGTTCTTGAGCGCACGCCATGAGCGGCGAGGTTTCGAGCCGGGAGTGGAAGTGTTCGAGTTGGACATCGAGACCGGCGAAACCCGCGCCGTGGTCGACCGAGGGTTCTGGATGCATGTCACCTATCGGCCCGACGGTGTCCTCCACGTCATCGGACAGCCCGACCCGTGGGCGCATCCGACGATCGCCGCCGTGTGGCGACGGGAACAGGACGGGACGCTCACCGATCTGACCGGCCACCTGGACCGCAGCGTGTTCCCTCACGCCCCTGCGATCAGTCCGGCCGGTCCCCAGTGGGTCGGAACCGACTTCCTCACCGTCGTCGAGGACGCCGGCCGGGTGCGGGTGGTGCGGGTCGACGCCGCCGGCACCGTCGCCGACGTGTTGGGAGGGGACCGGGCCATCACAGGGATATCGCCCAACTCGGATGGCACGGCTTTCATGTTCGTGGCCACCGACCCGACCGATCCTGGTGAGCTGCACCGTTGGGAAGGCGGCTCGGAGGAGACCCTGACCGACCTCAACGCAGATTTCCGCGCGGACGCTGGGCTGGTCGCTCCGGAGTTCTTCCAGGTCCCGTCGAACGGTGTCGACATCGACACCTGGGTGTATCTGCCGGAAGGCGACGGACCCGCACCGGTTCTGTTGAACATCCACGGGGGTCCCGCCACCCAGTATGGCTTCACGTTCTTCGACGAGTTCCAGACCTATGTCTCTGCCGGATACGCCGTGGTTGCCTGCAATCCTCGCGGGTCGTCCGGCCGGGGCGTGGAGTTCGTGCGTGCCGTCACCAAAGACGGTTGGGGAGTGGTCGACTCGGCGGATGTCACCGCCGCGCTCGAGGCGGCCCTGGCCCGTTTCGATCGTCTCGACCCGACCCGGGTCGGCGTCATGGGAGGGTCGTACGGCGGCTTCCTCACGGCCTGGCTCATCGGTCGCGACCCGCGTTTCCGATCTGCCGTGGTCGAACGCGGCTTGTTGTCTTGGGTGTCGTTCGCCGGCACCTCCGACATCGGCGCCACCTTCGGCCGCTACTACCTCGACGCCGAACCGCCGGGTGACGTCGACCGGCTCTGGGAGGCCAGTCCGCTGGCCACTGCCGACCGGATCACCACCCCGACCCTCATCGTGCATTCGGAGAACGATTATCGGTGTCCCATCGAGCAGGCCGAACAGCTGTTCATGGTCATGCTGCGTGAGGGCGTCGACACCGAGATGCTGCGGTTCCCCGGCGAAGGCCACGAGCTGTCACGTTCGGGCAAACCGAAGCACCGCAAGGAGCGTTTCGAGGCGATTCTCGACTGGCACGGCCGACATCTGGCACGACCAGGCGAAGACGTGCCAACATAGGCGCGATGGAAGCCGCACGTTACATCTGGATGGACGGTGAGATGGTCCCGTGGGAGGACGCAACCGTTCATGTTCTGTCCCACGCACTCCA
>JANTGE010000050.1 GCA_024763085.1 Acidimicrobiia bacterium | reverse complement strand
GCGGTCCGCTGCGATGGGGAGGCGAAGGTGGTTGCCGCAGAAGTCCGTCGAGGCCTGTTCACGTCGGCACCTGGGGCCGAGGACGTCGCGACCCGCCACGGCCGGTACGAGGTGCGGGCCACCTCCGGAGAGTCGTCGGAGGAACTCTGGCTCGGGCTCCAACAGCGGATGGGGGAGCTGGAGCAGGAGGTCGCCGGTCGGCACCTCGACGCCGAGATGATCGTCACCGACGGGCCGCTCACCGGACGGCAACACATTCCCGGTGCGGTGGGCTACGTCAAGACCCATCGAGTGCAGTACCTGCCGCCTGCGTTGCAGCCGGTGGTGGCTGCGCTGCGGCCCGGCCAACGCACACCCCTGTTTCTCACCACGACGTCGTGGAGCCGGTACTCCTGGTATGCGAAGCTGCCAGGCGGAGGTGACGGGCCGATGGCCGGGGTGGTGCGGTGCGAGGCGTCCGCCGACCAGGACGTGGCATCGGCCCGGCGGGTCGCCGACCGGGTCTCGGTGACGCTGCCCCGCTACGCGTCGGCGTCGCACAAAGACCCGCGGGCACCCCAGAATCTGTATCCGATCGGCGGGCTGGAGCGGGAGCTGCGGCGGCGGCTCGGCGACCCACAGCTGCTGTATCGGGCGCTTCGAGCAGCGGCGAAGATCTGACCGACACCACGGAGACAGTCCCGGGTGCCCACTGGCCCGGACAGGACGGTCACGCTTCGGGTTTCGCCTCACGGGTCATGAGCTTCAACACCGCCGCCTTCGGTCGTTCTCCTTCGTAGAGCACATGGGCGACCTCGGTGGCGATCGGCATCTCGATGCCATGGCGCCCGGCGAGCTCCAGCACCGCCTTCGTCGTCTTGACACCCTCGGCGACCATCTGTGTCTCGGCGATGATCTCGTCGAGGCTGCGGCCACGACCGAGCTCGAAACCGACCCGATGGTTGCGACTCTTGTCCGACACGCACGTGGCGATGAGGTCGCCCATGCCGGCGAGGCCGGCGAACGTCTGCGGGCGGCCTCCCATGGCCACTCCCAGGCGGGTCAACTCGGCGAGTGCCCTGGTGATGAGCGTCGCCAGCGAATTGTCTCCGAAACCGAGACCCGACGACATGCCGGCGGCGATCGCCATCACGTTCTTCAACGCCCCCGCGGTTTCGCAGCCGACCACATCCGGGTTGGTGTACACCCGGAACGTCGGCCCCATGAAGACCCGTTGGAGCACCGTGGCGGTCTCCATGTCCTCCATGGCGATGACCGTCGCCGTCGGCTGGCCGTCCATGATCTCTTTGGCCAGGTTCGGACCGGTCAACACGCCCACCCGTTGAGGGTCGTGGTCGTCGAGCACATCCAGGGTCACTTCCGTCATGCGTTGCAGGGTGCCCTGCTCGATCCCTTTGGTGAGGCTGACGATCGGCACGTCCGGGTCGACGACGCCGGCGATCTGTTCGATCACTGCCCGGTAGCCGTGGGACGGCACCGCCATGAGCACCACCTCGGCGCCGTCCACCGCAGCGAGGATGTCTGCGGTCGCGTCGAGACCGTATGGCAGCCGGTAGCCGGGCAGATAGTCGGGGTTCTCTCCGGCACGGATCGCCTCGGCCAGTTCGGGGCGGCGTGCCCATAGGGCCGTCGGATGGCGCCTGGCTGCCAGCGTGGCGATAGTTGTGCCCCACGATCCTGCGCCGATGACCGCGATCCGCATACGGAATACCGTAGCTGACAGGCCCGGTACAGTGTGGTCGTGGCTCGTTTCGGCATCATCGGTCTGTCCAACGTCGGCAAGACGACGCTATTCAACGCGCTTACCGGGCTCGAGGCGCCCACCGCAGCGCATCCGTTCTCGACGACTACGCCGAACGTGGGAGTGGCGGAGGTTCCCGATCCGCTGCTCGAAGAGGCAGCAGCCGTGGAGCGGTCCAAGAAGATCGTCCACGCCACCCTCGAACTCCTCGACCTGCCTGCCATGGGTGGAGCGTCGATGGCCGGCCAGTTCCTTGGCCGGCTTCGAGAGATGGACGGCAGCATCGCGGTGCTGCGGGCCTTCGAAGACGACGCAGTACCCGCCGACGAGTCCGGTACCGATCCGGTCGGCCAGGCCGAAGAGCTGCTTCTCGAGCTCACAATGGCCGACGCCGACGTCTTCGAGCGCCGCGCCGGCAAGATCGTCAAAGAGGCCACCGCCGACCCGAAGAAGAAACCCGCCGCCGACGCCATCGCAGAAGCAGCGAAGGTGCTCTCCGAAGGGATCCCGCTTCGGGCGATGGAGTGGTCGCCGCAGGCGCTTGCCGCGTTCCGGGACCTGGCACCGCTTACCCTTCGGCCGACCGTGTGGGTCGTCAACGTCGACGAAGGACAGGACGGTGAAGCATTCAGGTCGACGGTCGCCGATGTCGTTCCCGCCGGTGACGCGGTCGTGGTGCTGTCGGCGCGGCTCGAGGAAGAGGCAGCCCGGCTCGATCCGGCCGACCGAGAGGAAATCTTCGCAGAGCTGGGGCTGGGGGAGGGTGCCCTGGCCGAGATGGTACGTGCCGCGTATTCGGCACTTGGCCTGCTCACCTTCTACACCCTGGGTCCGAAAGAAGCACACGCCTGGACGGTGCGCCGGGGAGCGACCGCACCGGTTGCCGCCGGGAAGATCCATTCCGATCTGGAACGCGGTTTCATCCGCGCCGAGGTGGCCCCGATCGAAAAAGTCATCGCCGCCGGTGGATGGGACGAAGCGAAACGACAAGGGTTGGTTCGAGTCGAAGGGAAGGACTACGTGGTGACCGAAGGAGACGTGATCGTGGTGAGGTTCTCGGTATGACCCTGCTGTTCGCTGCGTCGACGGCGCCCCTCGATGAGCATCAGGTGCTCTTGGTTCTCATCCAGGTGGCGTTACTCGTAGGCCTCGCCAGGGCGCTTGGAGGCCTGGCCGGCCGCATCGGCCAGCCCCCCGTAGTCGGTGAACTCGTCGCCGGTATCATCCTCGGTCCATCCGTGTTCGGGACGCTGTTCCCGGGCGCATATGGCTGGCTGTTTGGAAGTGGTTACAACACCGTCGATGCGGTCGTGTTCGGCCTGGCCTGGATCGGCGTCATCCTGCTGCTCCTCGCCCTCGGCTACGAGACCGACCTGGCGATCATCGGGAGGTTCAAACGGGCGGCGATCGGCGTGTCCGCCGGCAGCTTCCTGGTGCCACTTGCGATCTTCACCACGCTGGCGTTCTTCGTGCCAGATGAGTTCGTCGGCGACAGTGGCGAGATCCTGTTCGCACTGTTTTTCGCGCTGGCCCTGTCGGTGTCGGCGCTGCCGGTCGTCGCCAAGATCCTTGCCGACCTGGGGTTCCTGCGCCGAGATTTCGGCCAGATCACCTTGGCGGCGGGGATGACGATGGATGCCGTCGGGTGGCTGCTTCTCGCGGCGCTGTCCGGGGTCGTGCTGCAGGGCAGCCTGGATCTGGGTTCACTCTCGGTGTCGTTCGGCGGCCTGATCGTCTTCCTCGTCGTGTCGGCGACGTTGGGACGGTGGCTGCTCGACTGGCTGTTCCGCATGGCGCTACGGGGCGGATCCAGCGTGACAGCCGCGGTGACGGTCATGGTCGTGGCCGGTCTGGTCGGCGGAGCCATCACCCAGGCGCTGCAACTCGAAGCGATCCTGGGCGCCTTCATCGTGGGCATCCTGCTCGGTGTCACCAGACATCAGCTTCCCCACGCCCGGGAGACGCTCGAGTCGATGACCATCTCGGTGTTCGCCCCCATCTTCTTCGCCTATTCGGGGCTGCGCATCGACTTCACGTCGCTCGAAGGGTCGGCGGTGTGGTGGATGGTCGGCATCGTGGTGCTCGCCATCTTCGCAAAGCTGGCCGGCACCTGGATCGGCGCCAGGTTCGGAGGTCTCGACACCCGCCAAGGTGTGGTGTTGGGCGCCGGCCTCTCGGCGTTGGGCGCGATGGGGATTGTCGTGGCAATCATCGGGCTGAACCTCGGAGTTCTTGCCGAAGCTGGATTCACCGTGCTGGTGCTGACCGCGGTGATCACCTCGATCGTTGCGCCGCAGCTTCTCAAAGCCAGCGTGCGCGGTTGGGAGATCCCTGAGGAGGAGCGCCGCCGTCTCGATGAAGAGTCGCTGCGTGAGCAGTCGCTCATTCTGCGCTCCCGTCGCATTCTCGTGCCCACGAGAGGCGGGGAGAACAGCGCCTATGCCGCACGCCTGGTCGCCGCCGCCTTTCCGAGTGCCGAGGTGACCGTCCTGGTCGTGGAGGGTACGGCGCCGACCCTGACCGGAAGGTTGCTCCGGCGCCGCGTACGGCCTGCAGACCCAAGCCTCGCGCTCGACGCTCTCGAAACGGTTGATCATCGCATCGTCAAGAGGCGAGCTACGGATCCCAGCCAGGCGATCGCCGACGAATCGGCACTCGGGTACGACCTCCTGGTCATCGGCGCCTCCGAAGCCGACTCCGACGAGACCGGCGTCTTCTCCACGGTCGTCGACCGGATCATGGCGAAGGTCACGCTGCCGGTCGTCATCGTCCGCACCCCTGCCGACGCCCCATCGGAGCTACCGCAACGGCTGCTGGTGCCGGTATCTACCGAGCTGTCGACCCGAGCAGCCGAAGAGCTCGCGTATGCCGTGGCACGCTCGACCGATGGGCGGGTGGTGGCGCTCCACGTGGTGAACCGGCCCTCTGGGCAGGGCGTCATGTTGGAGACGGCCATGGTGTCGGAAGCCAAACGGGCTGCCGCCGAGCTCGTCGCCGAGGCCGCCGACCTTGGAGCCAAACTCGGTGTCATGGTCGAACCGATCATTCGGGTCGCACCCAACGCGGTGGACGAGATTCTCGACATGGCCCAGTCGGGGAGCTTCGACGTGCTTGTGCTGGGCGCCTCGACACGACCGCTCACCGACCGTCCGTTCCTCGGGCATGGGACGAGCTACGTCATCGAGCACGCGCCGATCCCGGTCGTGATCGTCGGACTGCCAACGGGGAACGCCCACTTCAACATATGACGAGGCTCCGGCAAGGGGGTAGAACCGGAGCCTCGTAGCTCTTCTTGCGAAGAGCCGCTTCGGGCCGTTGTGTCGAGTAGGTGCCAGGGATTCCGTACTCGTAGCCCTCAGCGCTTGTTGGGGGTTGTGCCGAGTGTGGGTGGCACTCGGTGTCATCGATCGTAGGCGTTTTCGGCCGAGTGTGTCAAGGCGAACGACATCGGCCATACTGCAGGATCGTGCGTGACTCGATCCTTCACTTTGTGCAGAGTTTCCCGGAGCCGCTGGCCGTGGTGTTGCTGGCCGCCTTGCCGGTCTTTGAGCTCCGCCTTGCACTGCCGGTAGCGGTTGGTGTGTTCGGCATGACGATCCCTGAGGCCTACGTGTGGTCGGTGTTGGGCAACCTGCTGCCGGTGCCGTTCATCCTGGTGCTGCTGGGCCCGGTGACCGCGTGGGCGGAGGAACATTGGGAAGGGCTCCACCGGTTCCTCGAACGGCTCTTCGCCCATACCCGCCGTCGGCACACCGGACGGTTCGACCGGCTTCGGGACCTGGCCCTCATCACCTTTGTCGCGATTCCGCTGCCGGTCACCGGGGCATGGTCGGGGGCCCTCGCCGCGTTTGTGTTCGGCGTCGAATCGAAACGGGCGATGCTGCTGATCACGATCGGGGTGCTCATCGCCGGCGCCGTGGTCGGCTCGCTGACCGCAGCCGGGGTGATGGCCTTCACATGAGACGGGTGGCGGCCGTCGTCGTCTCCGCGCTGCTGGTGACGGGCTGCGCGGCTCGAACCCCACTGGCACCGGACGCCTCCGGCGAAGAGATCTACCAAGCGATCTGTGCGGCTTGCCACGGGGCAGACCTGCGGGGGGAGATCGGGCCGCCGCTCGGGCCCGGCTCGGACGCCGCCGCCATGACCGACGAGTTCTATCGGGTGACGATCACCCGGGGCCTGGGTCGCATGCCGTCGTATGGGGGTACGCTCTCCGACGAGCAGGTCGACCGGGTGATCCGCTACCTTCGGGAGCGGCAGAAGGAGGGATGATGGGGCCGCTGAACGGATTGAGGATCATCGAGATCGGATCGATCGGCCCGGGCCCGTTCGCCGGAATGATCTTCGCCGACCTGGGCGCCGAGGTGATCCGAATCGACCGTCCCGGCCACGACCCGTATCCGGAGTTGCTCCATCGCGGACGCCGGTCGGTGGTACTCGACCTGAAGCGGCCCGAAGCGGTGGAGATCGTGCTGCGGCTCGTCGAGTCGGTCGACGGCTTCATGGAGGGTTTCCGGCCCGGCGTCATCGAGCGGCTCGGCCTCGGACCGGAGGCGTGCCTCGAACGGAACCCGAATCTGGTGTACGGGCGCATGACCGGGTGGGGCCAGTCCGGCCCGCTTGCCAAGACTGCAGGCCACGACATCGGCTACATCGCCGTCGCGGGGGCGTTGCACCCGATCGGCCCGCCCGGCGGCGCTCCGGTGCCGCCGCTCAATCTGGTCGGCGACTTCGGCGGGGGTGGCATGCTGTTGGCCGTCGGAATGCTCTCGGCCTTGCTGCATGTCCAGGCAGGGGGCCGCGGACAGGTCGTCGACGCTGCCATGGTCGACGGTGCCGCCTTGCTCACCACCTTTCTGCACTCGATGCGCCACGCCGGCCTGTGGACCGACGAGCGAGGCGCCAACCTTCTCGACGGCGGTGCCCCCTTCTACACCACCTACGAAACCGCCGACGGCCGGCGACTCGCCGTGGGGCCGCTGGAACCCAAGTTCTATGCGGCGTTCGTCGAAGGGCTCGGGATCGAACCTGCCGACCTCCCCGACCAGTACGACCGCAGCCGCTGGCCAGAGCTACGGCAGCGGTTCGCAGCCGTGCTGTTCACGAAGACGCAAGACGAGTGGATGCAGATCTTTGCCGGAACCGACGCGTGCGTCGCGCCGGTCCAGACGCTGAGCGACGCCGCGTCGCATCCCCATCTTCGCTCCCGCCGAACGTTCGTGGAGGTCGACGGTGTCGAGCAACCCGGCCCGGCTCCCCGCTTCGACCGAACACCGGCCTCGGCCGGGAGCGTCCCGGAACGAGGTCGGGACACCGACAGCGTGCTGGCCGAACTCGGGTTCGACGGGGACGACATCGCATCGTTGCGGCAGGCGGGTATTGCCGGCTGATCCCGTCGACCGCTGCCGAAGCCGGTGGGTACACTGGGAAGAGCCGACGGACCAGGAGCAGCCATGCGTCAGTACACCAGCCCCGGCGAGGTGAAGATCGCCCCGACCGACAACATCGTCACCGCGTTTCTCACCCGGGCCGACACCCATCCGGACGTACCCGCGTTCGCGTACCGTGAAGGTGGCCGGTTTATCGATGTGGCAACGGCCGATGCGGCCGAGCAGGTGAGGGAGCTGGCTGCCGGGCTGGTCGCGCTCGGGATCGAACCGGGGGACCGCGTCGCGGTGTTCTCGGCCACGAGGCTGGAGTATTCCATCGTCCAGCTCGCCATCTGGGCTGCCGGCGGGGTGCTCGTCACCATCTACGAGACCTCATCCCCCGAGCAGGTGCAGTGGATCATGGGCGACTCCGGCGCTGTGGGGATCTTCTGTGAGACCGACGCACTCAAGAGCGTCTTCGATCAGGTCGCCGGCGAGCTGCCCGAATGTCGGCACGCCTGGGTCATCGAAGACGGCGCTATCGACGAGATCGTCGCCGCGGCGACCGACGAGTCCCGGGAAGAGGCCAAGCGACGGACCCACTCGATCAAACATGACGATCTGTCGATGCTCATCTACACGTCGGGCACCACCGGACGGCCGAAGGGCTGCATGCTGACGCATTACAACTTCATCTACACCGTCCGAAATGTGATCTCGGCGCTTCCTGACCTGTTCGGCCCCGGCAACTCCAACCTCATGTTCCTCCCGTTGGCCCACTCGTTTGCCCAGGCCGTCCAGGCGGGCGCCATTGCCGGCGGGGTGAAGATCGGCTACTCGACCGGCGTGCCGAATCTGGTCGAAGAGCTGTCGATATTCCGTCCTCGGTGGGTGTTCTCGGTGCCCCGGGTGTTCGAGAAGGTCTACAACAGCGCCAAGCAAAAGGCCGACAAAGAAGGCAAGGGGAAGATCTTCGATGCCGGCGCCGACGTCGCCATCGAGTTCTCACGCGCCGAGAGGCCGAGCCTGAAAACAAAGCTGCTGCACGCCGTGTTCGACAAGCTGCTCTACGGGAAACTCCGCGACGTGTTTGGCGGCAACCTCAAGTACGCCATCTCCGGCGGTGCCGCCCTCGGCGAACGCCTGGGCCATTTCTTCCGGGGCATCGGGCTGACCGTCCTCGAAGGCTACGGCCTGACCGAGACCACCGCGGCGACCTTCTTCAACCGGCCCGAGGCGATCAAGATCGGCACCGTCGGCCATCCGACGCCGGGGACATCGGTGAAGATTGCCGACGACGGAGAGATCCTCATTCGTGGCGGCTGCGTCTTCAAAGGGTATTGGAACAACCCGGCGGCAACCGAGGAGGTCTTCGACGACGAAGGCTGGTTCCACACCGGGGACATCGGCGAACTCGACGACGAGGGCTACCTGCGCATCACCGGACGAAAGAAGGAGATCCTGGTTACGGCCGGCGGCAAGAACGTGGCGCCTGCGGTCCTCGAAGACAGGCTTCGGGCTCATCCGTTGATCAGCCAGTGCATGGTGGTCGGCGACGCCAAACCGTTCATCTCGGTACTCATCACACTCGACCCGGAAGCGATCGAAGCCTGGGCCGAGATGCACGACAAGCCGGCGTCGATTGACGAGCTGCTCGACGATCCGCAGCTCAACGCCGAGATCGAGAGAGCCATCGAAGAGGCCAACCAGGCGGTGTCACGCGCCGAGTCGATTCGGAGCTATCGCATCTTGCCGGAGGACTTCAGCATCGATGGAGGAGAGCTCACACCGACGTTGAAGGTGAAGCGGAGCTACGTCGGGAAGAAGTGGGGCCACATCATCGAAGACATTTACGGAGGGTAGAAACCTCGAGGTGACACACGTCGTGGCGTGGGCCGGCGAGGTCGACCCTCGGTGAGGCCGGAACGGCGAACCCTTGCGTGGTTGGCGGCCGCCACCGTCTTCCAAGGCTACGACAACTTCGTGCTCGGGCTGGCGCTGCCGGCGATCCGAGCCGATCTCGGCATGACGATCCGACAGGCGGGCCTCGCCGGGTCGGTGATCTTCGCCGGATCGTTCGCTTCGTTCCTACTGCTACTCGCCGCGGACCGGTGGAGCCGACGAGCGGTCATGGTCTTGACCGTCGGCGGCTTCACCACGGCGACGGTGTTGACCGCCATTTCGACCGGCGTGGTCGACTTCGTCGCTTACCAGTTCGTCGCCAGGATCTTCATCGGTGCAGAGATCGTGCTCGCCTCGTTCATCGTGGTCGAGACCCTTCCGCTCCGACGTCGAGGCCGTGGCGTGGCGGTCCTGTCCGCGTCGGAGACAGCCGGGCAGGCGCTCGCCGGTGTCGGGTTTCTTCTGATCGTCCTCGCGTCGGTTTCGTGGCGCACCTTGTACCTGGCCGGCGGCTTAGCGTTTCTGTTGCTGCTGGCAGCGTCGGTGCTGCCAGGTGGCGTCTCCACGGCGCGGAAGGTTCCGCTGAGCGACGTGTCGCGACGTTGGATCGTCGGCGCGTCCCTGCTCGGATTCCTGTTTGCGATCTTCCCGGGAGCGGTCGGGATGTTCGCGTCGACGATCGTGCTCGAAGAGTGGGGATGGAACCTGCGAACCCTCAACCCCGCCTATCTGGCGCTGTTTGCGGTGGCCGCTACCGGGTTCTTCGCCGCGGGACGCATGATGGACGGCTGGGGGAGGAAGCCGACCGCGGTGCTGTTCTTTGCCGGTACGGCCGCCGCCGCGTTCCTCGGATTCAACGCGGCCACCGACCCGGGACGGGCGTTCGGCTTGGCGGTGACGCTCTTCTTCCTGTTGGGTAGTTCAGCAACGCTGCTGGCACTCACCACGGAACCCTTCCCTGAGCGTGTCCGGGGCAGAGTCGCAGCCATCGTGCGGACGGCCACCGTGGCCGGCACCGCGGTGGCGCCCGGCCTGGTCGCGCTCCTGCTCACCTCGACGGCCGGCGTCGCCTCGGCCGTGGCCGTCACCGGACTGGGTCTCCTGGCCGCCGTGGTAGTGGTCGTGGTCTTCCTCCCAGAGACGGTCTCAGCGGCCAACCGTTGACGATTCCGGCCGCCGGTGCGGAGCCCCGGGTGATGGTGCAGCCGCTAGGGTCGGATCCGTGGCGTGGTGGCGAGACGCAGTCATCTATCAGGTCTATCCAAGGTCGTTTCAGGACACCAATCGGGACGGCATCGGTGACCTGGAGGGGGTCAGGCGCCGACTTCCGTATCTCTCGGAGCTCGGTGTCGACGCCGTTTGGCTGTCGCCGTTCTACCCGTCTCCGATGGCCGACTTCGGCTACGACGTTGCCGACTACTGCAACGTCGACCCGATCTTCGGCACCCTCGGCGACTTCGATCGACTCGTGGGCGACGTGCACTCCGCCGGTTTGAAGCTCATCGTCGACTGGGTTCCCAACCACACCTCGGATCGCCATCCGTGGTTCGAAGCCTCCCGTTCCTCCAGGGGCAATTCGAAACGTGACTGGTACGTGTGGGCGGACCCAAGGCCGGACGGGTCGCCACCGAACAACTGGCAGAGTGTGTTTGGCGGTTCGGCCTGGGAGTGGGACGACGTCACCGGCCAGTACTACCTCCACTCGTTCCTGGCTGAGCAGCCGGACCTGAATTGGCGCAACCCCGAAGTGGAAGCGGCCATGTTCGACGTGCTGCGGTTCTGGCTCGATCGGGGCGTCGACGGGTTCCGGATGGACGTCGTCTCGTTCATCATGAAAGACCCCGAGCTGCGTGACGACCCGGAACCGCCATCGGATCTTCCACTGAACAGCCGAGCGCACCCTGATGTCCACCCGGTGTTCCGGCGCATCCGCACGCTGCTCGACTCCTACGATCCGCCTCGGGTCGCAATCGGCGAGATCCACGAACCCGACTGGGAGCGCTGGGCCTCCTACTACGGGGAGGGGCGAGAGCTGCACCTTCCCTTCAACTTCAGCTTGCTCCATGCGCCCTGGAACCCGAAGGTGATCCGTGGTCTCGTCGATGCCTGCGATGCAGCCGTTCCCGCCGGCGAGTGGCCGAACTATGTCCTCGGTAACCACGACGAGATACGGCTGGCGTCCCGCATCGGGACTGAGCAAACGAGGATCGCAGCCATGCTGCTGCTGACCCTTCGGGGCACGCCAACGCTCTACTACGGGGACGAGATCGGCATGGAGCAGTTCGACATTCCGCCGGAACGAC
>JANTGE010000049.1 GCA_024763085.1 Acidimicrobiia bacterium | reverse complement strand
ATCTGTACGCGCATGTTGCCTCCTTGGTCGGGAGGCCAGGCTGAGAACGCTCCCTCGCCGGCATTACCCGGCCAGGTTCCAACGGTCGGGACGAATCCCTTCTCAGCCCGGTCTGGTACCGAGCTCCCGTGCGTTGTCGAGTGTAGTGGCGTTCAGTCCTTGGCGGTGGTCCCTCCAAGGAGAATGGCGACTCCCAGGATGATGAGGGCGATCGGAAGCACGTACGCGGCGCGCATGGTCCACAGGCCGGCGGTGTCGCCGAGGAACGCGATGCCCATGAGGACGAAGAACAGGCCCCAGATGATCGAGCTGCGGTTCATCGGTGCACTCCTATCTCTCCGCTGAACGCCGAGACGTTCAGTTCGAGTCTCTTGCCGGACGGCCCGGGAATGGTCTTCTCGAGGTTGACGCCGACCCCTTCCCGGGTCTCGTCGAGGACGGTGACTTTGCCGGCGAAGACCGAAGCGGTGACATCGACGGTGACGTCGTCGGGAATGGTGATGTCGACTTTGCCGGCGAAGGCCGACACGTCCAGTTTGGTGGTGCCTGCCGGAAGGTCGAGGTCCCGCAGGTCGAGTCCGAGTTCCCCGGCGAAGACGCTCATGTTTTCGATTTCGGCGACGGTGCGTGGACGCTCGAACCGTTCGCCGACGCTGCCGGTGCTAGCCCATCGGAACGATGTGACTGGCTGCATGAGCGCCAGCACGATGATGAGGATGATGCCGAGGGCGATGAGGCCTCCGTGGGTGTCCCCTTTGGCGTCGGCCAGCATGGCGGCGCCGACGATGATGAGCGCCGACGGCAGGATCCATGCCCACGGCAGCGTTTCGACTACACCGGCGGCTTGCAGGAGCCAGCCGAGGCCGATGAGGACGACGAACAGGCCCGCAACGATTCGTCCTACGTGTTTCATTTGCGGCCTCCCATCACGATGGCGACGCCGAGCAGGATCACGACGATGGGCCAGATGTAGCGTCCGACGACGGGGACGGCGCGGACGATGAGCCAGAGGACGCCGGCAACGATGAAGATGGCGCCGAGCACCATCATCGCCTTGGAGCTGTCGCCTTCACCGACGGCTCCGACGTTGTCGCCGGGTCGTTCTTCGGGGATGGCGATCCAACCGATCAGGTATAGCAGGAAGCCGCTGCCACCGGCGAGAGCCAGGATGACGAACGCGATGCGGAGCAGCACGGGGTCGATGCCGAAGTAGTGGGCGAGCCCACCGGCGACGCCGGCAATCACCCGGTCGCTCTTGGAGCGGCGCAGCACTTTGGTGGTTTCGGTTCCCGACCGGCCGGTATTGCTCTCCGACGTCGGCGGGGCGTGCGTCGGAACCGGTTCGGCGGACGATGTTTCCAGCGGCTGGTCGGGTGTCTCCGGAGTCTCTGGTGTGGTCATAGGTTCCTCCTTCTTAGAGGAAGCTACTCATCTCCGGCCGTTGCTGTGCGGGTTCGGGGGCCGCAGGACGTTCACTCAAGAAGCCGGAACGCCTAGCGGATCAGACGGATTTCGCGCAGCGGGATCGGGGTGAACCGATCTGGGTTGGGGTACATGCGGACTTCGGCCTGGCCCGAGACCTCGAGCTTGCGGGTGACGAACTGGGCTTCCGTCTGGAACTGGGATCCCTGTCCACTCAACTCGAATGGTTCGGCGTATGGGGTGAAGAAGGTGCCTTCGAGGTCGTTGCCTGCCTGGCCGCCGATGTGATGGCGCTCCGACGACTCTGACCATAGGGCGAGGTCGTCGAAGTGGTCCTGGAACGTCGCCGGTGCTGTCCCAGACGGAAGGTCGGGCGCCGTCCAGGTGAGTCCGCCGTCGCCACCGTTGAAGTCGACCCGTCCGTTGGCGAGGTAGACCATGACGTGGGTCAGGATGACCGTCGATTGGGCATCTTTGATGAAGTCGCCGTCGCGAAGGTACATGAGGTGATTGGGGTTGTTGTCAGGATTGCCATCTCCGTCGTCGTTGATGACGAGCGTCCCGCCGGAGACGGTCCGCACCTGGCCTTCGAATACGACATCGCCGCCAGTGAACGTGACGGAGTTCCGGATGGTGAACCCTTGCCCTCCGCTGGTGCCGGGGCAGTCCACGTACCAGTTGCCGGCGGGGAGTACGGGTGAGGGGTCGCTGCCCTGGAGGTCGCACGGCAGACCGGTGGGGTAGTTGGCGTCTCCCGTGTAGGTCGTCCACACGTGCACGAACCCTGCCGGCGTCGTGGGGGTTCCCCCGTACATCCCAACCAACTGGTCGATGTAGTCGCTCCCTGCAGGATCGGTGCAGTCAGGAATCGCGATGCTGCCTGCATAATCTGGATACGAAGTCTTGCAGTTATAGCGGTAGTCGATCGGCGCCCTGGTGACCCTGCTGCTGATACCGATCGGCTGCGGGTAGAGCCGGAACCACGTTTTCGCTGGTTCACTCGGGTCGCTCAAATCGGCTGGGTTGATCGGGTCGGTGAGGTCCGACGGGTCGTAGGCGTGTGACGGGGAAGGCGTGGGCTGGAAGAGTGCATAGGAGAAGATCGCTCCCGGGATCTCAGGGGCAGGTCCCTGCGGGGGAACGGGTAGCGCTCTGATCCATCCTTTCTGGGTCCCCTTCGCATCGATGGCAAACGGGTCTGATGGTGAGCACGCCGTCGCAGCCGAATCCACCACGATGAGGCCGGGTGTGTCGTCGAAGTGTTTGACTGTCACTTTGCCTTGCCCGCTGGTGTAGAGGGCGCTGCAGTCGTAAGGCTCGAGCAGGACGAGGGGGACGAGTTCTCCCAGGCCGGGTCCTGCCCCATACTTGGCGACCGACCGCACCTCGGTCGAACCCTGGTCGAAGCCCATGACGCGGGCGAAGGTGTATTCCCGGTTGCGGGTGATAGCCACCCCGATCCTTTGACAGGGTGCACCGTCGATCTCGGCATCGATCGGTCGTTCCGACATGAGCGGGTCGTCATCCAGGACCGGGTACACGATTTCGACGTGGTAGGGACCGATGGTTCCTGCGACGGGGGGGTCGGGCGGCAAGGTGGTCGCATCGCAGGTGGTGGCGATGCGATTGCAGTTGGGCTCCACGTCCCAGCCCGCCTCGCCGAGATTGAGCAGGGCGTATGCCTTGGCGGTCTCGCACGCCTGGCGCGGGCCGCCTGTGGCGTCGAATGGGTCGAGCGCGGATGCTCCCGCTGTCGCCGCCAAGTCGGAGGCAAGACGATCCGCCCTCAGGTCGAAACGAAGACCTGCGAGATCGATGACGATGGCGACGACACCGAGCAGCAGCAGCATCGTCATAGCGATGAAGAGAAGGGCAGCTCCCTTGTCTTGTCGGTGGTTCATGGGCTTCCCCCGACAAAAACCTCGTAGCGGCTGACCGCGCTCGTTCCCAGGGTGATGGTTCTCGAAAAGAACAGAGCGTTGAACCGAGTGGTGCGCGCCGCTTGGATTTGCACCCGCCACTCGCTGTCGCCGCGCCCGTCGTCGAAGCACCATCCATCACCGACTGTTGAGGTCTGGTCGATGTGCTTGGTTTCGGATCCAGTGTTCGACCCGTCGACGTAGGCGATGCAGTAGACGGCGCCTGGTTGTCCGGCGTCGAGCGTGCCGTTTGCATCGGCGAGGAGCCTGGCTTGGATGGCTGACAACCAGGTACCGGTGTTGCCTTCGGTCGGCAAGATCGCCGCGTATCGCGCGGCCTCTCTCGCTGCATGCGTCATGGTGATCTTGAGGTTGTAGGCGGTTCCGGCGCTGACCATGCCGAGGATGAGCATGATGATGAGCGGCAGGACGAGTGCGAACTCGACGAGTGAAGCACCTCGATCGGAGCGAGGTTGCACGGTTGCCTCCCAAGCACCCAGCGTACGCCGCTGCCGGCGCCCAGCCCTCTGCCATTGTGCGGCCACGGAGCGTGGTTGTCAACCGCCGACGCGGAATCATGAGTGTGGAGTTGTTACGCCTACGACGGTTGGCGCCGGTCGGTTACCAGCGGTAGAGCATGGATGCCCAGGTGAAGCCGCTACCGAAGGCGGTCGAGGACACCATCATCCCGGGTTTCAGTCTTCCTTCTTTCGCGGCTTCGGCCAGGCCGATGGGGATCGTTGCCGCCGTGGTGTTGGCGAACTGCTCGATGGTGTTGTAGACCTTCTCCGGCGGGATGCCCATCCGCTGGGCGACGGCCTCGTTGATCCGCAGGTTGGCCTGGTGGAAGACGAACAGGTCGACTTCGTCGAGCTGCACGCCGTTGGCGTCGAGGGACTCTCGGATTGCCTCCGGCATGCGCTTCACGGCATGGACATATACGTTGCGGCCGTTCATTTTCGGGTAGACGAGCTTCCGGTCGACGATGTCGTGGGTCACCATCCGGGTGCCGACGGCCATGCCGGGCGCCGGCACCCAGAGGTCCTCGGCATAGGTGCCGTCGGCGTGCAGATGGGTGGAGAGGATGTGGCGTTCGGTGGCCGGATCGGTGATGTCGGCGGCTTCGAGGACCATCGCGCCGGCTCCGTCGCCGAACAGGACGGCGACGTCCCGGCCTTCCGTGCTGATGTCGAGACCCTTCGAGTGAATCTCGGCACCGACGACGAGGACGCGTTCGGCCATACCGGTGCGGATGTACTGGTCGGCCATCGACGTTCCGTAGATGAATCCGGTGCACTGCTGGCGTACGTCGATCGCCGGGATGCCGGGTGCCCCCAATTTCCGCTGCAGGAACACCGCAGTGCCCGGGAAGAAGTGGTCGGGACTGATTGTGGCTAGGAAGATCATGTCGAGGTCGCCGGCTTCGACTCCGGCCATCGCCATCGCTTCTCGCGCTGCCTCCAGGGCGAGGTCCGAGGTGGTGACGCCGGCGCTGTCCACCCAGTGGCGTTGTTTGATGCCGGTCCGCTGGGTGATCCACTCGTCCGACGTGTCCATGAACTCGGTCAGGTCGTCGTTGGTGACCACCTGCGGGGGAAGGTAGCTGCCTATGCCGGTGATGCGCGAGCGCAAAGCCATTGGTTGATTCTCCGTGACGGGTGCCGGCATGGTATCAAGCGACGGAGCGGTGGTCAGGTCGAGGTGCGGATGTCGGGGGCTCCGAGACGTACCGCGTCCGCGGTTTGGTCGTCCGGCTGGCGTTGCGACTCCCGTTCGGCCTCGACCCGGGCCAGGTAGTAGACGACTTCCCGTTCCCGGGTGGTTTTGTCCCAGCCGAGCACGTCGCCGGCGAGGTCGGCGGCCTGCGCCGCCACTTCGGTGCCGCGATCTTTGGTCTCTACGGAGATTCTCGTCCTCCGGGTGAGGATGTCGTCGAGGTGGAGGGCCCCCTCGTCGGAAGCCGCGTAGACGATCTCGGCTTTCAAGTAGCCCTCCGTCAATTCCTTGCCGAGTTCCGGCTGCCGGCTGACGAGGGTAAGCAGGTCGTCGATGAGGGAGCCGTAGCGGTGCAGGAGATGTTCGACGGTGTCGACGGTGAAGCCGAACTCATCGGCGATCGCCTGGCGTCGGTTCCATCGATCTTCGAAGCCTTCGGCTCCGACGAGCGGAGTGTCCGCAGTTCGCGACGGCCCGGCTTCGACGCCGGTGCTGTGGACGACGGCGTCGATGGTGTCCTGCGCCATCACCCGGTAGGTCGTGTACTTGCCGCCGGCGACGGTGATGAGCCCGGGAACGACCTCGGCGACGGCGTGTTCCCGACTCAGTTTGGACGTCGAGTCCGACTCTCCGTAGAGCAGCGGCCGGAGACCCGCGTAGACCCCCTCGACGTCGTCGCGGGTGAGTGCCGGCGTTACGTGCCGGTTGGCCTGCTCGAGCAGGTAGTCGATGTCCCGGCTCGACGCTGCCGGGTGGGCCAGGTCGAGGTTCCACTCGGTGTCGGTGGTACCGATGATCCAGTGGCGGTCCCAAGGGATGACGAACAGCACGCTGGACGGGGTTTTGGTGATGAGGCCGACCTCGCCTTGGATCCGCTCTCGGGGCACGACCAGGTGGATGCCCTTCGAAGCGCGCACATGGATGGCGCCGCGGCCGGCCAGGTCCTGGATGTGGTCGGTCCACACGCCGGTCGCGTTGACGACGGTGCGGGCTGAGATGCTGAACCGCCTCCCGGTCTCTCTGCACCGGGCCTCGATGCCGACGACCCGGTCGCCTTCGCGCCGTAGGCCCACGGCTTCGACGCTTGGGGCGATCGCCGCCCCGAGGTCGGCGGCGGTGCGGGCAACCATGAGGACGTACCTGGCGTCGTCCTCTTGAGCGTCCCAGTACTGGATGGCCCCGATGAGGGCGTCGCTGCGGAGCGACGGGAAGAGCTCCAACGCCCGCGTCTTGGAGAGTTGCCGGTGGTGCGGGAGCGGGTTGACGCCGCCTTTCGCCAGGAGGTCGTAGAGAGTGACACCGGTGCCGACGTAGAGGCGTTCCCAGATCGGATGGGTCAGTGGGTAGAGGAATGACACCGGACGGACGAGATGGGGGGCAATGCGGCCGAGGAGCAGGCCACGTTCGTGGAGTGCTTCCCGAACCAGGCGGAAGTTCAACTGTTCCAGGTAGCGGAGCCCGCCGTGGATGAGCCGACTCGAGCGGCTCGAGGTGCCGGATGCCAGGTCTCGTTGTTCGATGAGGCCGACCTTGAGACCGCGGGTCGCCGCGTCGAGGGCCGACCCGACACCGGTGATACCGCCGCCGATGATGAGGACGTCGAAGGTCTCGTCGGCGAGCCGTTCGAGGTCTCGCTGTCGCTGTTCAGGGTTGAGGACCGCCGTCATGGCGGGAAGGCTACCCGGTTCGGGAACACCCCCTGCCGCCGGTTGGTTGCAGGAGCCATGCGGAGATTCTGGTTCCCTTCGTTCCTGTTGGTGCTCTGGCTGCTGCTCGCCTGGAGATCGCCAGATGTCACCTATCACCTCGCCCCGCTGCTCGTCGCCGGGGCCTTTGCTGCCGTCATCGGAGGCGGGCGAGGTGCGCTTGTGGCTTTCGCTGCGACCACGGCAGTCGCAGCCTTGGCCGGCGCCGGCGGACTGCTCGCCGGCCCGTCGCTGTTGCCCGTCGGCGGCGCGGTGCTCGAGGCGTTGGTGTTCGCCGCCGTGGGGTCGGCATTGGGGAGCATCCTGGGACGCTCTGACCGTCTCGTCTCCCCGTAGGGCCGGCGGGGATGGCCGCCGGGTCCGGTACCCTGACGGTACGACGAGCAGAAGGATTGGTGTGGACGACCAAACGTTCATGATTCTCGGCGGTGGCGGCCTTGTTGGGTTTCAGGTGGCCCATCGGATCGCCACCGACCTCGCACCTGACCGGATCGTCATCGTGTCGCTGCGGCAGCCCGAAGTGGCCAAAGCCGTTGAGGACCTCCGCTCGCTGTTTCCTGAAGGGGAGACCGAGTTCGTGGGCGAGTGGGGCGACGTGTTCGCCCGTGAGGAGTATGCCCAGAGGAGCCGGCGTGAGCTGCTCGAAGACGACGAGGCGAGGGAAGGCATCTTTGAGGATCTCCTTGGTCCGGTCGACGCGGCGTATGAACGGTCGCTGCTGGCTCGTCTCATCGAGCGGTACCGGCCAGATGTGATCATCGACTCCATCAACACCGCGACAGCGATCAGCTACCAGGACGTGTACACGTCGGCTCGGTTCGCCAAACGGAGCGTCGACCGACTGCAGGAGGATTCGTCCTATCCGGCCGATGAGGTCGCCCAGGAGGTCGAGACGCTCATCCTGTCCCAGGCCGTTCCGCAGCTAATCAGGCATGTGATGATCCTCGACCGAGCGATGCGCGAGGCCCGGACCCGGCTCTACCTGAAGATCGGTACCACCGGCACCGGCGGCATGGGGTTGAACATTCCGTATACGCACTCGGAGGATCGCCCTTCGGCGAAGCTGATGACCAAGTCGTCGGTGGCGTTTGCGCACACCGGACTGCTGTTCTTGATGGCGAGGACGCCGGGCGGGCCGATCGTGAAGGAGATCAAACCGGCGGCGATGATCGGCTACGCCGAGATCACCTACCGGACGGTACAGGAGCGAGGCGAACCGGTCCGGGTGTTCGAAGCCCGCCGGGACGACCTCGATGATGCTCTGGTGCTGAGCGCCGATCCTGATGGCTTCGCTGCCGGTCCGGAGTTGCAACTGCCGGTGATCGGCACCGGAGAGAACGGCTGGTTTACGAAAGGCGAGTTCGAGGCGATCACGTCCCTCGGCCAGATGGAGTTCCTCACCCCGGAGGAGGTGGCGGGCATCTGTGTTCGGGAGATTCTCGGCAGCAGCACCGGCCGGGACGTGATCACCGCACTCGACGCTGCCGTGATGGACCCGACCTACCGGGCGGGTGTGCTGCGCACCGACGCACTCGCCGAGCTGCGGCGCCTGGAGGCCGACACCGGCACCCACAGCGTGGCACTGGGTCAGCTGGGTCCGCCGGAACTGTCGAAGCTGCTGTGGGAAGCGGAGCTGTTGAAGCTTGCCTACGGGACGCTGCCGGCAGTGTTGGCGGTGACTGCCGACGAGATCTCGACGACGGTGTGCAAGCTGCTCGAGGATCGACCGAAACTGCGGGACACTATCACTTCGTTGGGCCTGCCGATTCTGGCCCGGGATGGCACGTCGATCATCAGAGGTCCCCGGATCCGGATCCCGGAGGTGACCGGCACCGACGAGGTGCCACTGGATGAGGTCTCGAAGGAGGAGTGGGCCGCCAAGGGTTGGGTGGATCTGCGTCCGGAGAACTTCGCCAGATGGCAGGAGCGGTTCCAGGCGATGCGGATGGCGAGGGCGGGGAAGGCGCAGCGAGGTTCTGCTGGGGTCACGTTGGACGCCTACGTGTCGGAGGACATCACCATCGGCACGGTTGCCGCCTGGATCTTGACCAATGAGCTGGGCGGTTATCGGATCAAATAGGGGTGAGGGCCCCCGAAGGGGCCCTCAGAGGAGGCCGGAGGGAGGCCTGGGCTAGTCGGTCTTGATTTCGGTTTTGGTCTTCAGCCCGCCGTGTTCGATCTCCGCTTCGAACTCGATCTCCATCGAACCGTTGCGGAACTCGACCTTGGCTTCGTCGTGTTCGACAGACGTCTTGAAGTCCCATCCGGGGTTGGTGGTCACTTCGACGCTGATCTGGCCGCCGGCGATGGTGACGGTGACGGTACCGGCGTCTTCGACGGTGAACGTCTGGGTCATGTCGGCCACGTTGGTCGACCCCTGGTCGTCGCTCGAGTCGTCGGACTGGTCGTCGCTCGAGTCGCTGGAGTGGTCGTCGTACTGGTCGTCGTTCGAGTCGCTGGACTGGTCGTCGTACTGGTCGTCGCCTGAGTTGTCGTCGACGCCACGCTCGACCTTGGTGGTGAGCACGCCGTGCTCCAGCTCGGCTTCGAATTCGATCTCGAGGGAGCCGCTGCGGAACTTGACGTTGACGTTGTCGGGTTCCACTCGCTCCCGCGCCACTTCGAATCCGGCTGCCGGAATGGCGGCGACCAACTCGAGGCCGTCGGCGCCGATGGCGATCTCAACCGTGCCCGCCTCATCCGCCTGGAAGACACCGCCGGTTGCCGGCGTCTGGGCAGCCTGCCGATCCTGGCGGCGATTCTCCTGCTCGGCTTCCCGCATCGTGGTGGAGGTCGTCGAGTCGTCCATCGTGGTGGAGGTCGTCGAGTCGTCCATCGTGGTGGAGGTCGCCGAGTCGTCCATCGTGGTGGAGGTCGCCGAGTCGTCCATCGTGGTGGAAGTCGTCGAGTCGTCCATCGTGGTGGAAGTGGTCGAGTCGTCCATCGTGGTGGAAGTGGTCGAGTCGTCCATCGTGGTGGAAGTGGTCGAGTCGTCTGTCGACGGCGACACTGCGGCGTAGGCGAGTCCGGCAACCAGCAGTGTCGCCAGCGCGACGCCGAGGATCACCGAGATACGTTTCAACATGGATCTGCTCCTTGCTCGTGTGTCACCAGCATGGCGGAGCGATCCCTATGAGATCCTCTCGCGAAGGTTAGGAGTTGGCTAAGTCTTTGGAGCCCGTCGGCTGCAGCGAGCTCGCGGCTACTGGCCGGCCACCGGCGCACCCGCCGGGTTCGTCGGCGCGCCGTTGAGTCTCGCCGGGCCTTTGAACTGCGACTCGTAGAGACGGGCGTAGGCGCCGCCCAGGTCGAGAAGCTCCTGGTGGGTGCCCTGTTCGACGATCTGTCCGTGTTCCATGACGAGGATGAGGTCGGCGTCGCGAATGGTGGAGAGCCGGTGGGCGATGACGAAGCTGGTCCGGTCGCTCCGCAGGGCGGTCATGGCATGCTGGATGAGCGACTCGGTGCGGGTGTCGACCGAGCTGGTGGCCTCGTCGAGGATGAGCAGTGCCGGATCGGCGAGGAACGCCCGGGCAATGGTGATGAGCTGTTTTTCGCCGGCGCTGATCATGCCGCCTTCGTTGTCGACGATGGTGTCGTATCCGTCGGGCAGATGAGCGACGAACCGGTCGACGTAGGTGGCTTTGGCAGCGGCGATGACCTCCTCGTCGGTGGCGTCGAGGCGTCCGTAGCGGATGTTGTCCCGGATGGTGCCTTCGAACAACCAGGTTTCCTGCAGCACCATGCCGGTCTGTGAACGTACGTCGGCCCGTCGCATGGCCGAGATGTCGATCCCGTCGAGGGTGATAAGCCCGGCGTCGAGGTCGTAGAACCGCATGATGAGGTTGACCAGCGTGGTCTTGCCGGCGCCGGTCGGACCGACGATGGCCACCGTCTCGCCCGGGTCGACATGGAAGCTGACGTGCTCGATGAGCGGCTGGTCTGGTTCGTAGCGGAACGAGACGTCTTCGAACGCGACCCGCCCGTGGGTGACCTGCGGCGACTCGATGACGGCTTCGTCGGGCGGCTCTTCCTCGGCGTCGAGGAGCTCGAAGACCCGTTCGGCCGACGCCACGCCGGATTGGAGCTGGTTGATCATCGAGGCGATCTGCGACACCGGGCGGGTGAACTGGCGGGAGTATTGGATGAACGCCTGAACGTCGCCAAGGCTCATCGTGCCGCTCGAGACACGCAGCCCGCCGATGACGGCGATGGCGACGTAGTTGAGGTTCCCGACAAACGAGGCGATCGGCATGATCAGCCCTGAGAGGAACTGGGCGCCGAAACTGGCTTTGAACAGCTCTTCGTTCTCGACTTCGAACGTCTCCTCGACCTCCCGCTGTCGGCCGAAGACCTTGACGAGGGCATGGCCGGTGAAGGCCTCTTCGACGAGGCCGTTGAGGGTGCCGGTGCGTCGCCATTGGGCGATGAACTTCCCCTGGGACCGTTTCATCACCACGGCGGCGATCACGCCGGTGAGCGGAACGGTGACGAGCGCGATGAGGGCGAGCGTCGGGGAGATGTAGAACATCATGCCGAGAACGAACAGAACGGTGAGGAGCGAGCTGAGGAACATGCTCATCGTCTGCTGGAGGCTTTGGGAGACGTTGTCGAGGTCGTTGGTGACCCGGCTGAGCAGCTCCCCGC
>JANTGE010000048.1 GCA_024763085.1 Acidimicrobiia bacterium | reverse complement strand
GGCAGGTTGCGGCTCCTCATCGTCGGGTTGCACGGTCTCAGGCTCGCCGGTGTCGATGACCGCCACAACCGCTCCGACCGCCACCACGGCTCCCTCCGGGGCACCGCGTCGTACCAGCACACCGGCGACGGGCGACGGCAGCTCCACGACGGCTTTGTCGGTTTCCACCTCGACGAGCGGCTGGTCCTGTTCGACCCGGTCGCCTTCGGCAACCAACCATTTGGTGATCTCCGCCTCGGCGAGGCCTTCACCGATGTCGGGAAGTCTGAACTCCATGCGGCCAGGCTAGTGCCGCTCCGGAGGCCGGGCCCCGCTCCGATCGGTCAGACGCCGGCCGGTTCCTGCATCGATTCGAACTCTTCGATGGTCATGAGCACGGCCCGGGCCTTGGATCCTTCGGAAGGTCCGACAACTCCCTTGCGCTCGAGAATGTCCATGATCCGACCGGCACGGGCAAAGCCGATCCGCAGCTTGCGCTGCAGCATCGAGGTGGATCCGAGCTGGGAGCGGACGACGAGTTCCATGGCCTGGCGAACGAGGTCGGCATCGTCGCCTTCGTCGTCGTCGGTCTGGGCTCGCGCCTGGGAGGCCGCCTCGATGACCTCGTCCCGATAGTTGGGTCGCTGCTGGTTCTTGACCCAGTCGACGACCGCATGGACCTCTTCTTCCGACACCCATGCCCCCTGGATCCGCTGAGGACGCGGTTCGGTGGCGGTCACGACCAGCATGTCGCCCATGCCGATGAGCTTTTCGGCGCCACCGGTGTCGAGAATGACTCGACTGTCGGCCTGCGAGGCGACAGAAAACGCCAGCCGGCTCGGGATGTTCGCTTTGATCACGCCGGTGATGACGTCCACGGACGGGCGCTGCGTAGCCAGCACGAGGTGGATGCCGACCGCCCGCGCCATCTGGGCGATCCTGACGATGGCCGCCTCGACCTCGCGACCGGCGACCATCATCAAGTCGTTGAGCTCATCGACGACGACGACGATATACGGGAACCGGTCGAACTGATCCTGGTCGAGCAGGCCGGCATCCCACTTCTCCCGATACCCGATGATGTCTCGCACCTGCGCATCGGCGACCAGGTCGTAGCGACGATCCATCTCGGCGACGGCCCACTGCAAAGCGTCGGCGGCCTTCTTGGGGTTCGTAATGACCTTGGTGAGCAGATGGGGTACACCGTTGTACTGCCCGAGTTCGACGCGTTTGGGATCGACCATGATCAGCCGGACGTCCTCCGGGTTGGT
The DNA here is from genome assembly GCA_024763085.1 of Acidimicrobiia bacterium. Classification (GTDB taxonomy): domain Bacteria; phylum Actinomycetota; class Acidimicrobiia; order Spongiisociales; family UBA4744; genus JANTGE01. The sequence goes on along the minus strand of JANTGE010000048.1, from coordinate 10,510 downwards.
ACGCATCAGAATCGACGTGACCATCGAATTGATGCAGGACGATTTGCCGGCACCCGTTGCTCCGGCGATGAGTACGTGGGGCAACTCTTGCAAGTGGAGCATCTTCGGGTGGCCGCTGATGTCCATGCCGAGTCCGACGGCGAGCGGATGGGTGTCCGCTTCTGCTTCGGATGATCGCAGCACGTCGCCGAGGGTGATGAGACGGCGCCGACGGTTGGGCACCTCGACCCCGATGGCGCTCTTGCCCGGGATCGGCGCCAGGAGGCGCACATCGGGCGTGGCGAGGGCGTAGGCGATGTCATGTGCCAAACCCGTCACCCGAGACACCTTTACGCCCGGAGACAGCTCGATTTCGTAGCGGGTCACGGTCGGCCCCGGAACGATCTTCGTCAGGTGCGCGTCGACGCCGTGCTGGTTGAGTGTGTCTTCGAGTTGTCGCGCGGTCTCCTCGAGGCTGCGTCGGTTGTGCGCCTCCCCAGAACCGAGATGGAGCAGCTCCAGAGGAGGGGTCCGGTATCCCTCTCCGGCCTTTGGGGGCGGGATCGGCATCTGGATCTGGCCCTGCACCGGTTTCGCCTTCGTGGGTTTGGGGGCTTTGGCCACCTTCGGCCTGGCCTTTGGCTTGGGCTTGGGCGCTGCATGTCTACCGGTGGGACGATCCACCCTGGGGGCGACCCTGGAGGGGCGGGATACCGCGGCCGAGCGGGCCCACCGCCGCAGGCCGGACACCAGCTCGCCGATGGCCAGGAAGAGCTGCCGCACCGTGGTCTTGGTGAGAATGAGCAGACCAGAGGCGGTCAGCGCGGCGAGGACGACGAACGCTCCCCAGAATCCGATGATTCTCCGCAGCGGGAACGCGATCAGTGCACCGACGGCTCCGCCTCGTTCCTTGACGACTTCGATCGAGGCGGCGAGGTTCACCGCTCCCGTCATGAGATGGAAGAGGCTCAGGGTTCCGATGAAGGTAAGGGCCATGCCGATGGCGATTCGGCCTGACGGGGACCGACGCCCGTCGACGATCAGCAGCACCCCGAGAGCGGCCAGAGCCACAGGAACCAGGTAGGACCACAGACCGAACAACAAGGTGAGGGCGGCGATGGCTCCCCGTCCGGCGGGACCGGCCTGACCGAAGAAGGCGAGACCGAGCAGGGTGGCGAACACGATGAGGACGAGACCCCAGACGTCGTCGCTCTGCCTGCCGAGATGATGACGGATGCGATCGCGCATCGAGGCGAACCGTTCGGACATCGTCGGACGCTGCCGCTTTCTGCTGGTCTGCTTGCCGCCGCGCGTGGCTCGAGACCGTTGAGATGTCTTGGTGGACACCCGCTTCCGCCCTGATGCCCCACGGCGGGTGGGTGTCCTGGTTGTCATACCCGGTCGATGCTACACGGCCGTCCCGCCTCCGCCAATCATTTGTGAACAGGTTCGCGCGCTCCGCGCGAACCTGTGGCCACGGCAGGTGTTCAGACCTCGAGCACGACCGGCACCACGACCGGTTTGCGGGACATCTGCTCGCGAATGACCCGTCGGGTCGTGTCACGGATCGTCTTCTGGATGTCCGCCAGGTCGCATTCGCCACACTTCTTCGCATCGTCCAGCGCTGCCTTCACCGCATCGGCTGCGGCGCCAAGGATCGGCCCTGGGTCGCCGGTGAGGCCATGACTGTCCATCTCGGGCCCGTAGACCAGCTCGGCGCTGTGCAACTTCACGCCGACGGTGACGATGACCACACCCTGGTCGGCGAGGTGCCTCCGATTGCGGAGCACCTGGCTGCCGATGTCGCCGTACTCGGCGCCGTCCAGATAGACGTAGCCGGCATCGACCGCCTTGCGCTCGACCCGCGCCTCGCCGCCCTCGAGCACGATGGCATCGCCGTCGGCAAGCGCGAACACCTCCGGGACCCGCATCTGGATGGCCAGGTCGGCATGGGCCCGCAGGTGACGGAATTCGCCGTGAACCGGCACAAACGCCTGCGGTCGCACCACGTTCAGGAACGTTTTGAGCTCCTCCTGGGCGCCGTGTCCCGACACATGGACGTGGGCGTTGCGGCCGTGGTACACGGTGGGGCCGGTCTTCATCAGCCGGCTGATCACCCGGGACACCGCGGCTTCGTTCCCCGGGATCGGCGTGGCGCTGATGAGGATCGTGTCCTCCGGCACGATGTCGATGAAACGATGCCGACGAGCGGCAATGAGCGACAAGGCGGCGAACGGCTCCCCTTGGCTCCCCGTCGAGATGACCATCTGGCGACGTGGCGGCAGCTCGACGAGATCCTTGATATCCAACACGTGTTTGTCGGGGATCGAAAGGATGCCGAGCTCACGGGCGACCTCGGACACCCGGTGCATCGACCTGCCGAGGAACGCAATCTTGCGCCCATCGTCGATCGCTGCATCGGCAAGCTGCTGCACACGATGCACATGCGAGGCGAAGCACGCGGCGAGCACCCGACCCGGGGCGTCTCGCACAATGTCTCGAATCGGCTTGGCCAGCGACGTCTCTGAGGGGACGAATCCAGGGTTTTCCGCGTTGGTGCTGTCGGCGAGGAGCAGCCGAACCCCGTCACGTCCGAGCGCGGCGAACGCAGGCAGGTCGGTGGGGCGACCGTCGATCGGTGTCGGGTCGAGCTTGAAGTCACCCGAGTGCACAATCAGCCCTTCAGGTGTGTCCAGGGCAATCCCGGCGCCCTGAGGCACCGAGTGCGAGACCGGAACGAACATGAAACGAAACGGTCCGTGCTTCACCCACTCGTTGTCGGGCACGGCCCGCACGTCGGCGTCGACGCCGGCCTCTTCGACCCGACGCGACGCCAGCGCAACCGAGAATGCGGTGCCGAAGACCGGCACGTTGATGTCCCGCAGGAAATGCCCGAGCGCACCGATGTGGTCTTCGTGACCGTGGGTCAGCAGCACACAGCACACATCGTCCTTACGTTCGAGGAGCCAACCCCAGTCTGGGAACACGAGATCGACACCCAGCATGTCCTCTTCGGGGAACATGAGCCCACAGTCGATGATCGCGATTTTGCCGTCCTGCTCGACAGCCGCGCAGTTGCGACCGATCTCGCCAAGCCCGCCGAGGAACGTGACCCTGACGCTCATAGTCCCTGCACCTTTCCGAGCGCCGCTTCGATGGCATCGACGGTTTCGCCTTTCGCCGCGACGAGGGGCAACCTCGGCTCTCCGACCGGTTCCCAGAACCGGCTCAACGCCGCCTTGACCGGCGCAGGGTTGGGTTCGAGAAAGCAGGCATAGAACAGGTCGAGCAGGGCTGCGTTGATCTGCATCGCCGCCGGATAGTCGCCTTCGAGCGCGGCCGTCACCATTCGCTTGATCTCCCTGCCGGCCAGATGCGACGCGACGGAGACGACGCCCTCGGCTCCAACGGTCATCATGGCGAGCGTGTAGCTGTCCTGCCCCGAGTAGATGGTGAAGTCGTCGGGGACCGCGGCCCGCGTCTGGGCCGTGTGGTCGATGTCCATGACCGCATCTTTGACCGCCGCGATCTTCGGATGCTTGGCGAGTCGCGCCAGTGTTGCCACCTCGATGAGACGGCCGGTGCGGCCGGGGATGTTGTAGAGCAACACCGGGACGGCAGACGCGTCGGCGATCGCCGTGAAGTGCGCCACGAGCCCTTCCTGGCTCGGCTTGGAGTAGTACGGCGTGACCGCCATCACTCCGTCGCACCCGGCATCTACGGCGCGCTTGGTCAGCTCGATCGACTCTGCCGTGTCGTAGGTGCCGGTGCCTGCGACGACGACCGCCCGGCCGCCGACCGCTTCGACCACGGTGTGGAAGAGGGCCACCTTCTCATCGTTGGTGAGGGTCGGAGCTTCCCCGGTGGTACCGGCGACCACGAGGCCGTCGGATCCGTTGTCGACGAGGTGGCGGGCCAGCGCGGCTGCTTTCGGATAGTCGACCTGGCCGGCTGCGTCGAAGGGGGTGATCATTGCGGTGAGTACGTCCCCAAAGGGGGCCATAGGTCCTCCTGCCTCGGTAATGCGAAGCTTAGGGCACACCATCCGATTCGGGACGCAACCGGAAAGAACACGCTCGTTTCACCACTACGATGTCGTCCTATGAACACTGCCTTTGTGAAGAACGTAGATACCTCCACGTGGGAGCGCGACGTGCTCCAGCGCAGCCACACGGTTCCAGTCGTGGTCGACTTCTGGGCGGCCTGGTGCGGTCCCTGCCGGGTGATCGGCCCGGTGTTGGAACACCTCGCCGACGACTACCAGGGGGCCTTCGAGCTGGCGAAACTGGACGTCGACGCCAACCAGAGCCTCGCCGCCCAGTTCGGAGTCCAGGGCATCCCGACCGTCGTTGCGTTCCGCAACGGCCGGGAGATCGACCGGTTCACCGGCGCACTCCCAGAGCCGCAGATCCGGGACTGGCTGAAGAAGGTCGTACCCACTCCTGAAGACGAGAAGGCCGATGCGGCCATGGCGGTGCTTGCCTCCGGTGACCTCGACACGGCCGAACGGCTGTTTCGGGAGGTGCTCACCGTCAGGCCGGACCACGAGGTCGCCGAAAAGGGCCTGGCCGAGGTGTTGGTGGAGCGGGGCAGCTACGACGAAGCTCTTGCCCTGTTGGACAAACTGCCGCCCGACCCGGATGTCAACCGGCTGCGCGCCGCGGCTCGGGTCGGGTCGGTCGACACGGGCTCGATCGATGAACTGCGGGCCAAGGTTGCCGCGGACTCTGGCAACGGAGAAGCCTGGCTGGCACTGGGTCGCGCCCTCGCGGCAGATGGAGAGCACGAAGAAGCCCTCGAAGCCCTCCTGCATGCGGTGGCGCTGGGCGGGGACGCCCGCGAGGAGGCCCGGGTGGCGATGCTGGACCTGTTCGAACTGCTCGGCCCGGCGAATCCCCTGACGACGACGTACCGAAGGAAGCTGGCGAGCGCGCTCTTCTGAGTCGCGAGTACCTGGTACCTGGACTAGGGATAGACCGTCGCCAGGCCTTGTGCCGCGATGACCCCACGGGCGTCGCCGACCGTCGGGACGAGATGACGGAGGAACGATCCGTCTGTGCCGATCGCCTCGAGCGCGCCGACCCATTGGTCGCATCCCTGCCAGACGTAGGTGCCGATCCGACCGTCGGACACTCCGACCATTTGGATGCCGTCGCCGGTGACACCGCCGACCGCGAGCGGAATGCCGGTCCCGTCCGATTGGAGAACGTGGATCGAGGCCGCTCCGCAGTCGCCTGCCCACTGGAGGAGCACGTCACCGGAGATCGACCAGGCATCCAGGTAGCCGAAGTCGACGACGTCGATCGGGCCGGCGGGCATGTTGGTGAGCGGCTCACCGGCGGTGCCATCGTCGGGCAGCAGCCAGAGCTGGTGGTAGAAGTCGTGAGGAAACGCCGGCCCCTGTCCCCTGCAGGAGGCGAGGATGGTGTGGGCGTCCCACCAGCGCACCGGTTCGCAGATGTGGCCCATCGGTACCCACAGGTCGCGGACGGGGGTTCCGTCGTTGCCGACGACCGCCATGCCGCCGCTGTGCGCGACGACCACGGTGGTGCCGTCATAGCCGTACAGCCAACGCAGGGCGTGGTCCCAGTCCGAGTAGGGCTGTTGGTACACCTGGGCGAGTTGGGCCCATCCGGTCGTCCTCCGGTCGATGTGCTCGGTACTGCCGTCGCTGCTCCAGACAACGAGGTTGCGCCCGGTGGGACGGGTGAACTTCACCGGGTCGCCGGGACCGTCGACACCAAGGGGCGGTACCGGGACCGGCAGAGCCTGCCTGGCTCCGCTCTGTAGGTCCACCAGTTCGTACCGGCGGTGATGGGTACCGTCGTCCCCGACCACGATGGCCGCGGTGCCGTCGGGCCGGACATCGGTAATGCCGTAGGGGCGCTCGTTCGCCGGCCAGTCGGCCGCCTGGTAGCGGGTCCCGTCCGGCGCCACGAGATAGAGATATGCCTCCCGTTCGAGCATCGGGTCTGCCCGGGACCCGTCGTAGAGCACCACATACCAGCCAGGACCGACGTCGCCCCAGGGGATGAGGCTCCGAGAGGTGGCCTCCGGCAGGAATCCGGCGACGGCAACGGGCTCTGTGGTGGTCGTCGTGGACGAGGCCGTCGTCGTGGTGTTGGAGGACGCCGTCGTCGTCGTGGATGAGGCCGTCGTCGTTGTTGACGGAGCCGCGGTCTCCGTAGTCGACGAAGCGGTCGTGGTTGGCGTGGACGCCGTGGTCGTGGCAGCTGTCGACCCGGTCGCCGAAGTCGGCGGGCTGGTCGGTGTTGCGGTCCCGGGGCCACATGCCGTCGCCAGCAGGAACAAGAGAACGAGCACACGGTTTCGCATATCACCCTCCGCGCGACAGGCTAGTCCTGGAAGGAGCGCCGGGAGGGGACCTTTCGTTCCAGAGTCTCCTAACCTGGCCTCCCCTACCGAGGAATCCGATGAAACAGTACGACGCCGCTCCACCGCTCACCATCGACCTGGCCAAGCGCTACACCGCGACGCTGCACACCAACCAGGGCGACATCACCATCGAGCTGTTGCCGGCGGAGGCGCCGCAGACCGTGAACAACTTCGTGTTCCTCGCCAGGGACGGCTTCTACGATGGCACCATCTTCCATCGAGTGGTCCCCGGCTTTGTCATCCAAGGCGGCGACCCGACCGGGACCGGCCGGGGCGGGCCCGGCTACCGGTTTCGCGATGAACTCGAAGGCGAAGGCCGCTACTCCCGAGGCACGGTCGCCATGGCCAACGCCGGCCCGAACACCAACGGCTCCCAGTTCTTCATCTGCCTCCAGGATGTGCGCCTACCCCATGCCTACAGCATTTTCGGCACGGTGACCGACGGTATGGATGCCGTCGACGCCATTGCGGCGGCTGAGCTTCGTGGCGAACGGCCGGTGGAAGACCAGTTCATCACCGGGATCGACATCACCGAGGAGTAGGTCCGCACCTACAGGCCGGTCGACTACTCGAGGAGCGGATCGAGGCCGACGGTGATGCCAGGGAGGTCGGCGATTCGGTCGACCGCCAGCATCACGCCAGGAAGGAACGCTTCACGGCTGGTCGTGTCGTGACGAAGAGTGAACACCTCACCCTGCCCTCCGAACAGGACCTCCTGATGGGCGAGAAGGCCGGGGAGTCTGACCGAATGGATCCGAACCCCTTCGATGGCCGCACCGAGGGCTCCCGGGATCAGCTCTGCCGTGTCGACGGCACGCCGCTGATCCGGCTGTGCGTCGCCGATTCGCGCCGCGGTCGCTGCGGCGGTCCCCGATGGCGCATCTGCCTTGCGGTCGTGGTGGAGTTCGATGATCTCGGCCGCGGGGAAGTGGCGGGCTGCTTCCGCAGCGAACCGCATCATCAGCACCGCCCCGACGGAGAAGTTCGGCACGATGAGCAAGTTGGGCGGTGCAGATCCCCAGAGGCGCCGCGCCTCATCGACCCGTTCGGTGGTGAACCCGGACGTGCCTACGACGGTGTGGCAGCCGAAGTCTCGCCACCGTCGCAGGTTGTCCATCACGACGTCGGGCCGGGTGAACTCCACGACGACGTCGGCACCGGCGACCTCCGACGGGTCGTCCGTCGTCGCGCGGCCGGCGACCTCTGCTCCCGCAGCTCCGGGGTCGTAGAGGCAACCGAGCTCGACATCGGTCCGGCGTGCCAGCGCCTCTGCCACCAGGCGGCCCATCGACCCGGCCGCCCCTGACACGGCAACTTTCATAGCAGCTCCTTTACCTCGGATTCTGAGTAGGGCCCAACGACACCGGCAACACGCGGGCGATCAAGCAGAGTGTCGGCCACGTCCATGACATCGGCGACGCTCACGGCATCGAGTTGGCGGAGACGCTCGTCGACGGACAGGTGCTCCACGTCGGCGAGCTCTTCGCGACCCAGCCTGACCATCCGGCTGTTCGGATCCTCCAAGGCCAGCGCCATACTGCCGCGCAAACCCCCTTTGGCCCTCTTCAGCTCGGCATCGGTCAACCCGTCGCGTTGCAACCGGGTCAGCTCTGTGTCGAGTACCTCGAGCACGGTCGGTACGTTGGCCGCAGTGGTCCCCACATAGACGCCATAGGCTCCCGCGTCGGCGAATGCCGCCCCGAAGGTGTACACCGAATAGGCGAGACCGCGCTCTTCGCGAATCGCATGGAAGAGCCTCGAAGAGGCGCTGCCACCCAGAACATGGTCGAGAGCGGCCAGCGCGTAACGGCGGTCGTCGGAACGGGGAAACGCCTGAGTGCCGACGACCAGATGCACCTGCTCCGATTCGCGAGGCACGACCCGGACCTGGTTGGCTGCTGCGGGAGCCTGCAACGTCCTTCCCCCATCCGCCGTCGGCCAGTCGCCGAAGAGCGCTTCGGCCAGCACAACCAGCTGATCATGATCGACGGATCCGGCCGCAGCCAGCACGGCGCCGTTCGCCCGGTAGCGACGTCGCCAGAACGATCGAAGCGTCTCGGGACCCAATCCGGCGATGCTGCCGCGCTCCCCGAGCACGGGACGTTCGAGCGGATGCCCCGCGAAGACGGCCCGAAAGAACTGCTCATGGGCCAGGTCCGCAGCGTCGTCCTCGGTCATGTTGATCTCTTCGAGCACGACCTGTCGTTCGGCGTCGATGTCTTCGACACGGAACGCAGGTCGCTGCACCATCTCGGCGATCAACGCCAGCCCTTCGGCCAGGTCTTCGTCGAGGAGCCGAACCCAGAAACACGTGGCCTCTTTGGTGGTGAACGCATTGGCCTCCGCTCCGATGGCGTCGAACCGTTCCGAGATCTCACGGGCCCCCATCCGTTCGTTGCCTTTGAACAACAGATGCTCCAAGAAGTGCGCCGCCCCGGACTCGGTCGCCGTCTCGTCGCGGGTGCCGGCGTCGATCCACAAGCCGACGGCCACAGACCGGAGGGACGGCATAGGTTCGCTGATCACCCGGAGACCGGCCGGCAACCGTGTCAGTCGAAACATGAGCGGATCATAGAGAGAGCGGCGGGCGCATGTCCGACCCGTGACGGACGTTGTCGGCCCGGGCACTAGGGTGGTGGCTCCGTGACCGAGCCCCTCCCTACCTGTTACCGCCATCCGGATCGCCCCACGCGACTCCGCTGCGCCGCCTGCGGACGGCCGATCTGCACCGAGTGTGCCCACGACACGCCGGTCGGGTTCAAGTGTCCCGAGTGTGCCGCACCGCGGACCAAGGTGGTGTCTGCCCGCAGCCTGGACCGCCCCCCGGTGGTGACCAGCGCCATTCTGGCGGCCAACATCGCCATCTTCGTCGTCGGCTACCTCCTCCCCTCACTCTCGTTCGATCTGGCACAGATCAACCCCGCGGTGAACGCCGGACAGTGGTGGCGGGTCTTCACGGGCGCCTTCGTACACGCCGGAATGCTCCATATCTTCTTCAACATGTATGCGCTGTGGATCTTCGGTCCGCAGATCGAACGGCAGGTCGGCGGCCTTGCGTTCGCCGGCCTCTACCTTGCATCGTTGCTGTGGGGAGCCGCCGCATTCTTGGCGCTCGCTCCCGGAGCAACCGCCGTCGGGGCTTCCGGAGCGATCTTCGGCTTGTTCGGCGCCTGGATCGGCGCCTCGTACCGCGCCCGCCACACCCCGGCCGGCCGGCGCATGTTCCAGCAACTCGTCCTGTTGTTGGGTATCAACCTGGCACTGCCGTTGTTCATCCCATCGGTGGCGTGGCAGGCCCACGTCGGCGGTCTGGCAGCGGGTGTGGCCGTCGTGGCGCTCTGGCAGCGGATGCCTCGAGCCTCCCGGAACGCTCGGGCTGTAGCGGCCTTCGCCGTTGCTGCTGCGGCGTTCGCCGTGGTGTTGGTGCTAACCGTCGTTCGGTGACACAATGGGCGGTCATGGCCCGTACCGCCCTTGCCCGTAACCTTCCCGGCGAGACCGACCCGATCGAGGCAGTCGTCGCCCGGTTCTTGCGTGCCGCCCCTGCCGTCACCCGCTTCGCCCGGACCCTGGCCGGCAATGACGATCTCCAGGTCCGGCTCGGCCACTCCGCATCGGCGAGCGAAACGGAAATCGTTCTTGATCCGGCCCTGTTTCAGGCGGCGGCTACCCGGGATGCCCCGGTCACACCCGAAGAAGTGGCGCTCGCTTCGGCGCTCCACGAGACGGTGCATCTCGTCGCCACCCGGTTCGAAGGCACCAGAGTCCCCCCATGGCAGCCCGGAGGCGACCCGGTCGATCTCCCTACCGCGCTCACCGCGTGTGAACCGGTCGCCGAGGTTCTGTTCTTCGCCCTCGAGGATGCCCGCCAGGAGGTGCGGCACCTCGGCGCCTACCCGGGAGCCCGCTCGGTGCTGGCCGACCTCTACCGGGCGGCCTCGCTGCGTGCCCTCGACAACACCGGACCACTCGGCCAGTTTGCACTGCTGTGCTTCCTCCACACCGGCGGCTACGCGGAACCGCCGCTCCCCCTCGACCCTCGGGCGAGAAGCGCCTTCGACGATGCCCGTGACGTCCTGGCCAAGGCGGCGGCGACAGACGACCCATGGGCGGTGGCGTCCGCTGCACTCGACCT
>JANTGE010000047.1 GCA_024763085.1 Acidimicrobiia bacterium | reverse complement strand
ACCGATCCCGGAAACGCCGAAAACCCTTGTAGCACAAGGGTTTTCGGTAGTAGCGGGGGCGGGATTTGAACCCGCGACCTTCGGGTTATGAGCCCGAGAAAACCCCGACCGCTGACCTGGGGGAATGCCAGAAAACCCTTGTGGTTATTGGGTTTTCGCCTCTCAACGCTTCTCGCCATTTCCCGTCTGATCCCACCCTCTCGCGCGATGGGCGCGCGATGGGAGAACCCTTGACGGTTCGCGCCTGCGAGTGTGCGCGGTCTCACGGCGGGACCGTGCTGTGCGCCGGGTAGTCTGGGGTCCAGGAGCGGGTGGGCCGAAAACCGCCACCCGATGAGATGCAGGCACGAGCCCTACCCGAGATCGATGGGCGCGCGATCGGGGCGACCGTCGACGAGATGCTGAACCGGCACCCCGTGGTCGGCCTCGCGGTGGGGGTGGTTCGGGACGGTCGTCTCAAGTTCTTCGATGGACGCGGGGTCGCCGACATCGCCTCGCAGCTGCCGATCACCGAAGACACCGTGTTCCGGATCGCTTCCATCACCAAGACCTTCACCGCGATCGCGGTCATGCAGCTGTGGGAACAGGGACTGGTGGATCTCGAAGCCCCAGTTGGCAACTACTTGCGCTCCTACGAGCTGATCCCGGCGGAGGTCGGGCATCGACCGGCGACATCGTGCCATCTGCTGACCCACACCGCCGGTCTCGGTGAGCTGGCCCACCCATGGGGTGCGTTCCTGCCGGACTTCGGCGAGAGCGTCAAGGTGGGAGAGCCTGTGCCGACCCTGGCCGACTTCTACCGGGGCGCTCTTCGTCTGCATGCCGAGCCCGGGAACCGTTTCGTGTACAACAACCATGGCCCCTCCACCCTCGGCCAGCTCGTCGAAGACGTGAGCGGCATGCCGCTCGATCGGTACTTCCGCGAGCGCATCTTCGAGCCGCTCGGCATGACCGATTCCGATCTGCTCCGCTCCGAGGCCGTCGCACAGCGTCTCGCCACGGGATATGAGATCCGTTCCGGCGGCGTGGCAGAAGTCGAGGATCGCGAGATGGTGACCGCCGGAGCCGCGTCGATCTACTCGACGCCGAGGGACATGGCCCGCTATCTGGTGGCGCTCACCCGAGGCGGATCGAACGAGCACGGATCGATTCTCAGCGCCGAGACACTTGCGATGATGTTCGAACCGCAGTACCGGCCCGATCCCCGGATTCCCGGCATGGGCCTGGGCTTTTTCCGTATCGATATCGGCGACAGGATCGTTGTCGGCCACCAGGGCACACATCCCGGTTTCCACTCTCAGATCCTTCTGTCTCCCGACGATGGTGTGGCGGTAATAGTCGTCACCAACGGGGCCGGCAAGGCGGACTTCTGGTTGCCGGCTGAGACATCTCGTCTCCTTCGCCACCTGATCGGCGCCCCGGACCGCGTGGTCCCCACCGACATCCCCCACCGCCCGGAGCTATGGGACGACATCTGCGGCTGGTATCGACTCTCTGCCCGGGTCACGGATGTGCGCCTGCGCGGCATGATGGGCGCCGGAGCCGAGGTCTTCGTTCGGGGTGGACGGCTGATGCTTCGGTTCCTGACCCCGATTCCGGCCCTTGCCCGCGGCTTTCCGCTGCATCCCGCCGACCGGGACGACCCTTGGGTGTTCTTGATCGACCTGTCGGAGTCGGGGTTCGACCCGATGCGGGTCGTCTTCGGCCAGGACCGTGCGGGCACGACGAAGCGTCTCTGCCTCGACGTGATGCCGCTGGTACTCGACAAGCAGCCTGCGGTCACAAATCCGAGAAGGTGGACCGTAGGTGTTGCCGCCGTAGCCGGAGCAGTGACGGCGAGAGGGATGCTGCGCCGCCGGGCGCAGAACAGGTGACAACAGGAATGGTGAGCCGGGTACGGATCCGACAGCCCGGAGCGAGGAGTCGACATGCACACCGATGACCTGGCCGAGTTGAAACAGGACGCGATCGACAAGATCATCTTCCATGCGACACCGAAGGCGGTGCTCGACCGGGTCGGCCCCTGGGTACTCGAGCGAGGCGAGGGGGCGTATCTGTACGACGCCGACGGTCGCGAGTATCTCGATGCGCTGTCGGGTGGCGTCTTCGCGGTTCTCGCCGGCTACGGGCGGGGAGAGATCGCCCGGGCGATGTACGAGCAGGCCCGGAGGCTGCCGTACACGAGCCCGTATGCGACTACGAGTGCGGTGGCGGTTGACCTCGCCCGCAAGCTCGCCGAGGTGACCCCGGGTGACCTGTCGGCATCCTTCTTCTGCAACTCCGGGTCGGAGGCCGTCGAGGCGGCGATCAAACTCGCCCGTCACTACCACGAAGCCACCGGAGAGGGTCGCCGGTACAAGGTCGTGTCGCTGCGCCGCGCCTACCACGGCACGACGATGGGCGCCCTGTCGGCCACCGGGTGGAGCCCCGGGTTCGGGTTCTTCCGCCGCGCCGCCGACCCGGTCGTGCCCGGCGCCGGCTACACCAGTGCAATGCCGCCCTACTGCTTACGCTGTGAGTTCGGGTTGGCGTTCCCCTCGTGTGGTCTCGCCTGCTCGACGACCATCGAACAGGCGATTCTCGGCAGCGACCCGGAACTTGTCTCCTGTGTCATCGTCGAGCCGGTGATGGGGACCGCCGGCTGCATCGTGCCGCCGCCCGGGTATCTGACGAAGGTCCGAGAGATTTGTGACCGCTACGGGGTCCTGCTGATCGCCGACGAGGTGGTATGCGGGTTCGGCCGGACGGGAAGCTGGTTCGGCGTCAACCACTTCGATGTCGTCCCCGACATCATGGTGGTAGCGAAGGGCCTCACCAGTGGATACGCACCGATGGCGGCCGCCATCGCCCGGCGCGAGATCGCGGAGAAGATCCCCGTTTTCTTCGATGTGCACACCTACGGCGGACATCCTGTATCCGCAGCGGCGGCCCTTGCCAACATCGAGATCATCGAGCGGGAGGGCCTCGTCGACAATGCGGCGACCGTGGGCAGACACCTGCTCGAACTGCTCGAAGGCCTCCGCAGCCACCCGATTGTCGGCGACGTCCGCGGACTGGGCCTATTCGCGGCGGTGGAGTTGATGAGGAACCCCAAGGCTCGAGAGGACTTCGCTCCCGACGCGGGTGTGGACAACCAGGTCGCTGCGGTCGCCCGTGAGATGGGCGTGTTCGTGCGACCGTTGGGTGGCACGATCCTCCTCGCCCCTCCGCTGATCTTCACCAAAGAGCAGGCGGCACGGACCGTGGAAGTACTCGATGCGGCCCTGTCACAAGTCGAGTCCCGAGTCCTCGGCGACGACAACACAAACGCTTCGAGGCCAGTCCAGATCGACGAGCACGCGGATGGGCAACCCGACTCCGCTGCGAATCCGTGAGGGGGCAGACGATGAGCGCCCACAGCACCCCGTACCGGCGTCTGACCTCCACCGACCTGATGTTCCTCCGTCTGGAAAGCACCGCCTGGCCGGCTCATTTCGGAGGCTTGGCCGTCCTCGACGGGGCTGTCCTCCTCGATGACGCGGGGCAGCTCCGAATGAGCGTGATCAGAGACCGGTTGGATTGCCGTGTGGCCCACGTTCCGAGAATGCGGCAGCGGATCCTCAACCCGGGGTTTCTCGGCGGCAGGCCACTGTGGGTTGACGACCCGGACTTCGATATCGGTGACCATGTTCACGAGCAGGCCGTCCGGTCGCCGGGCGACGAGGCTGAACTGTTGGAGGCCGCCGCAGCCGTCTACGGGCATCTGCTGGATCGCAGCCGTCCATTGTGGGAACTTTGGTTCCTGACCGGTCTGAGCAAAGGCCGCGTCGGGGTGCTGTTGAAACTCCATCACGCCGTGGCCGACGGGCTGGCAGCCGTCGCCATCATGGCCTCCCTGTTCGACTTCGAACCGGACGTGCCGGATCTGGTCCCCATTTCGCGTTCGCCGGAGCCGCTCCCAGCACGCCGGTGGCTGGTGGCCGACAACATGTCAGCCAAGATGCGCTCCGTTCGACGGGCACTGAAGGCGGCCGCTCATCCTGCCCAACTCGCCCAGCGCGTGCGCACTTTCAGCCACGTCGCTCGACGTTCCCTCGGGAGCCAGGCGGCACCCAGCAGCTCCATCAACCAGCCGGTACGGGCAGGTCGGCGTGTCCGGTCCCTTCGACTCGACCTCGCCTCGATGAAGCAGGTCGCTCACTCCCATCACGGCAAGGTCAACGACGTCGTGCTGGACCTCTGGGCGGGAGGGCTGCGCCGGTTGCTCACAGCTCGAGGCGAGCCGGTCGCCGGCGTCGAACTGATGACCGGCGAGGCGGTCTCGGTGCGGTCTCCGACCGGAACCGCAACCGTCGACAACCAGGTGGGAACGATGGTGCTGCCGCTCCCCGTCTCTGATGCCGATCCGAGGCGCCGACTCGAGACGATCGTCGCCACCACCCGCAGAGTGAAGAACGAGCAGCGCCCCGCGGCGATCCTGGGGTTCCTCGCCGCGATAGCGGCAACCCCGATTGGGCGTTCCTTCGCCACTCATCAACGTTCAACCAACGTGCTCGTCACAAACGTGATCGGTCCCCCCGTCCCCGTCTACCTGCTCGGAGCACCCGTCCGCGACGTGCTTCCAATCATACAACTCATGGGGAACATCGGACTGACGCTGTGTGCGTTCTCCTACGCAGGGCAGATCTCCCTTGTCGTGACCGCCGATGCCACCGCGTTCCCCCACGTCGACGAATTAATGGCAGGGATGGAGGCTGACTGGCACGAGCTCGTTGACGGATCCCACCCCGCCAAGGTGTAGAGCGAATCGGCACCGCCGCGCTTCGGTCTTCGCGTTGAGAACAATGTCTCAGGTTCCTGCCAGACCAGCGGCATCTGTTTGACAGACTGCGGCGCGGAGGGAGGCGACCGCGTCGGCGATGAGGGCTTTGAGGTCGCCGCGGCCGTCGTCGTCGACCCAGCGGCGGAACGCGACCCGTAGTGCCCCGCCGGCTGCGACCGCGATGAGCGCCGGCGTGAGGTCTTCTCCCGGATCCTTGCCGAGGCGTTGGGCGAGGGCGTCTTCGACGGTCTGTTCCCACTTGGCGTATTCGAGGAGATCCCGCGCTTGGAGTCCGGGGGTCTGAGCGACGATCCGGGCTCGCAGCAGCACCGGTTCGGGGTCGACGTCGAACCTTTCGGCGAGACCGGCCGTCGCCTCGGCGATCGCATCGAGCGGGCTTTCGCCTTGCGGACGTTGAAGGATCGCAGCGTGCAGCGCGTCGCGGGCGACGTCGCTGTCGCCCCACAGGACGTCCTCCTTCGACGGGAAGTAGCGGAAGAACGTGCGTGGCGAGACCCAGGCTGCCTCGGCGATCAGATCGACTGTCACCTGCTCGTAGCCGTGCTCGGCGAACAGCCGCATCGCGGCCGCGGCAAGATCCTGTCTGGTTCGGGCCTTCTTCCGTTCACGGAAGCTCTCCGACGTCTCGGCACTCATACCCGAAACGGTACGTCGTTTGACGGTGACTGTCAATCGCATCTCCCAGCCATTCGACGTTAAGATGTGCGTCGGTTCCTGTAAAGTGGCAGGGGTTGTCAAACGGCGTAGCATGCTGTAGTGTGGGCAGTGAGGCACGGGTTACCGAGGAGGTGGCCAATGATCGAGACACAAGACTCTGCTGTGGCATCTTCGGATCTGGGAGCCGAGGGCCCCGACCCTTCCTGGCGGAAGCTCTACATCGCCGGCGGCGTCTCGGCGGTGCTCTACGTGCTGCTCGCCCTCGTCGTGCCGGCTCCCATGACCGCGTTGATGGAAGGCTTCTGGGACGCCCTCGACGAAGGCGCCACACTGCTGCCGTTCATCGCCGACCACAAGCTCGGCTGGCATGTGGTCCAGGCATTGACGCTGGAGTCGAGCGTCTTCGCGATCGTCACGTTCGCCGCGCTGTACCTCGCACTCAAACATCTCGACCGCGCGTTTGCCGCGATCGGCGCCATCGTGACGATCGTCGCCCAGGTGTTGTTCATGGCCTACTACCCGGTGCTGCTCGGCCTGGCCTTCTTGAGCAACGCGTACGTGGGTGCCACCGGACCCCAGCAACGAGAGCTGGCGACAGCCGCCGAAGCGCTGGTCGCCCAGAACAGTGCCTTCAACCCGATCTACGAGCCGCTGCTCGGCGTCGGCGTCCTGTTCTTCTCCCTCGCCATGCTCAAAGGGGTCTTCCCCAAGACGGTCGCCTACCTGGGCATCGCGACGTTCGTCGCATCCGTCGTCGGGATGTTCCTGTATCCCGTCGTCGGTCTCTGGTATTTCTTGTGGTGGCTGTTCTTCGTCGCCTGGCTGATCGCCGTTGGATGGAAGCTGTACCGCCTGGGACGACAGAGCGCACCGACCGGACCCCGGCATGCTGTCGAGCCGGCGCAATGAGGGACGGTGTGAGATGGCCGACCCGTGGCTGCGTACCGCGATAGCCGGTGGCGGGTTCATCCTTGTGTTCGCCAGTGGATTCTGGCTCGCCCACATCGGTGGACCGTACGGGATCGGGCCGGTCGCCGTCCACAAGCTCCTCTCCGCCGGGATCCTGATCCTGCTCGCCGTCGGCGCCCACACCGCCAACAAGACGATCGGTTTGACCGCCTTGGCGTGGGCCGCCGTTGTCGGGGCGGTTGCCGCGTTCGTGGTCATGATCGGAACCGGCGCAGCGCTCACCGCGATGAACCCGATTCCGGCGGCCGTCCTCACCGCGCACAAGACCGCACCCTATATCACCGTCCTGTTCACGCTCGCCGCGCTGGCCGCGCTGCCCCACGGGAGCACGCCGCCATGAACCGGCCCCAGGACTACTCCCGACGTGTCCCCTACCGGGCGCAGGCACGGTGGTACCGGCGTCTCAACAAGGCCGGAGTGCTGCTGACGTCGCTCGGTCTCGCACCACGTGGCGTCGTGACCCTGGAAGTACGCGGCCGCACATCAGGCAAGGTCCGTCGCGTCCCCGTCCTGGTCACCCGCCACGACATCGACGACTACCTCGTGGCGCTGGCCGGCGAAGCCCAGTGGGTCCGCAACGTTCGTGCCGCCGGCGGCCACGTCGTCATCCGGCGACGCCGGGCACGGAAAGCCCAACTCGAAGAGATCCCCGCCGAGGGTCGGACGGAGATCATCGCCGCCTACCTGGACGCCGGGCGCGTCCGCGGCGGAGAACAGACACAGAGCAACCAGGCCCGGTACTACTTCGGTCTCAGGGCCGACCCCTCCATCGACGAGATCGGCACCATCGTTGAGCACTACCCCGTCTTCCGCATCGACTACACGGACTGAACCGGCGACCGACACCGCCGGAGCGACCGGGCCGGCCGTCGCTGTGGCTGCGGTGTTCTTCTACCGATTCTTCTACCGGGTTCCGACCGTCGGAGCCCGGAAAGGAGAACATCGTGAAGGGCTATGTCACTTCAAAGGGTGACCGTTGGTATGCGGTGATCTATGAGGGTCTCGATCCGGTCACCGGGAAGGAACGCCGCACCTGGCATCCGGCCGGTACCAGCAGGACCGATGCGGAACGGTTGGCGGCGCGGCTCGCCCGGGAGATAAACGGCCGCAACGACGAAGGCCGGTCACTCACCTTCGGCGCGTATCTGACGGCCCGGTGGCTGCCGGGCAAGAAGCTGGAGTTGGCGGACAGCACGTGGGATGGGTATCGGCGCAAGATCGACCGGCACATCCTCCCCACCCTCGGCAAGATCCCGATCCGACGGTTGCAACCCCGCCACCTCGAGGCGCTGTACGACGCCAAGCTGCATCCCACCGGCGACACCCGGCCGCTGGCCCCCAAGACGGTGTTGGAGCTGCATCTGATCGTCCGGGGTGCCCTCAACGACGCCGTACGCCGCGGCATCGTGACCCGAAACGTGGCCTTGGTGGCGCATGCCCCAAAGCTGCGGTCGATCCCCAAGGTCGAACAGCAAGCCTGGACAGCCCCCGAACTCCAGGCGTTCCTACGCCAAGCCGCCGGCCACCGGCTGTTTGCGGCCCTGTGGCTGGCAGCCACCACCGGGCTGCGCCGCAGCGAACTCCTCGGCCTCAAATGGGACGACATCGACCTCGACGCCGCCACCCTCTCGATCAACCGGGGCCTCGTGTCGGTCGGCTACGAACTCCACGAGTCACGAGGCAAAACCGCCAACTCACGCCGGACGGTCGACCTCGACGCCACCACCGTCGAGATCCTCGGAGCCCTCAAAGCGTGGCAGCAAGCAGAACGGAACGCCGCCGGCATCGAACCAACCCGATGGGTGTTCGCCGACGTCGAAGGCAACCCGATCCACCCCCACTCGATCTCCCAGGCCTTCGAACGGATCGTCGCCCACGCCGGGGTCCCCAAGATCCGGCTCCATGACCTGCGTCACACCCACGGCACGTTGCTAATCAAAGAAGGTGTACCCGTCAAAGTCGTCTCCGAACGCCTCGGCCACGCCAACCCGACGTTCACCATCGACACCTACCAGCATGTCCTGCCCGGCATGCAAGCCCAAGCCGCCCGCATCTTCGAGAAACTCGTCGCCGGCGGCCGGTAGAAAACCCGGTAGAAGCGACGGTAGAGCAACACGGCGAGACGGTAGAAGCCCCGGCCAGACACACGTCTGACCGGGGCTTTCTCGTAGCGGGGGCGGGATTTGAACCCGCGACCTTCGGGTTATGAGTTCCAATCGCCTGTCCGGGTCGGTGACGTGGAGTCCACGACACCGTTGCCAGGTATGGGTTCACGACTACCGCCATCTCGGCGAATTCGCTCTACCGGGCCCTATTCCCGCCTCGTTCGTTTGACACAGGTTTGACATAGGCAATGTCGCGGTCAGTCCAGAAGAGCCTCAACACGACGCAGTATGTCGGCCAACTCGCGTGGGATCTCTGCGACACGGAACTCCTCTGCGAGTCGTTCGTTCCCAAAGTTCACACCGAACCGATCTTGGATCTCCCTGCGAATGCGCGAGAGCAAGGACTTCCCAGGCACAACCCGAAGCCGACTTTCGAGGTCAGACCACGAATCCTCAACAATCTGCCGCGCTTCGCTATTCGCCACGGCCACACCCGGTCGCTCTTCATCGAACCGCCATGCGTCGTCCAGGAACCGTTGGCTGACGTGATCCTCGGTCTCCCGTCGGAGGTCCTCCGTCAGACCCAGGACCAGAGCTTCCACGTCGGCACTTGACGGAGGACCCTCGCGCCCACGCTCCGCGTAGATGCCATCGACGACCCGGGATATCACTTCGGGCGCGATGAGATAGCTCTCGATGCTGTCGCGCTCAAGCACGTGGAGATCCCGCGGAAAGGAGTCCACAAGCCGCTGGCGATTCTCATCTGATCGTCCATCTCTATCTCGGATCTCGAGCGATTCGACCGGCGCACCAACAAGCTCCTCGAATACGTCCAACTGCTCTACGTGCCCAAATCGATCCGCTCCCCCGACGGAGAGAATCACTACGCGGCTGTCGCCGGAGAACACAGGAATTCCCAGCTTGCTGGCAAATCGATCCATCACCACGACATCCGTGTCCCCCTCGACAAACATGCAGCGGCGATGCCTAATCAGGGCAACAGCATCGATGTTGTCAATCGTCCCCAGAGTCTGGAGAATCGTCATGGGCGTGATCTCGCTCGTAACGGGCCCCGTATTGCGCTCTTCAGGATCAACCAAAATCAGTCGGCTTGGATCCACGAAGTTGATGATTTCCTTGGAATGAGTTGCGAGCAGCACCTGAGTTCCGGCTTCCACGGCCAGCCGCTCCAGAACGTCGATGACAGTTCGCTGCATGCTGCTGTGGAGATGGGCATCTGGCTCATCAAGCAGCACTGTTCCAGCGTCACGAGCGAGCACGAACGCGAGCAGTTGAACGACTTGAGCAACACCCGACCCTGCCGAGTAGAGGTCGTGTTGCTGTCCACGGGAACCTTGATATTCGCTGTGCATGAACTGGTCGGTGACACCGTCGAACTCGACTCTGTCGAGCCGAGCATCGAACCGTTCTGAGAGGATCCCTTGGAGTCGTTCGAACTGCTCAGGCTTCTTCTGTGCGAGTTCGACAAGTTGATTTCGAAGCACCTCGTTGTGCCGACCTCCTGAAACGAGGGCCAGCCGTCGTGCTGGCGTTCGATATTCCTCCTCCCTCACTATGCCGACCGAACTCGGTACCCAGATTGCGGGCCGAGCTAGCAACGACCGCAGACGGTCCCCGTCCACACCGTGCACCTCCACGACCTTTGAGTTCACACCGCCGAAGAGGTGGCGAATGCCAAACTCAACTCGACTGGAATCAGAAAACTCGGCACCGATGGATGCCACAACGTAGACATTTGCGGCCCGGGTCTGCCGCATGAAAAAGAGGTCGCGAATCTCCGCAACCGGCAAGATGTCGTCCGACACGAGGCGACCTGCTGACGACAGTGTATCCCCCTCTGCGTGAACGGCCAGGAGCGTGAACAGGAGGTCTATGCCCTGAAGAACCGACGATTTTCCGGCGTTGTTCACGCCAACCAGAACGTTGAACGCGCCGAACTCAATCTCAGTGTCTCTGAATCCCTTGAAATTCCTGAACCACACACGTCGCAGGTTGGGGGGGCGTTCATCCGAGTGAGGAGGCGGAGCCACGGGGATCGCATCGCGAGGTAGTCGCCCATCATCATCATCGAAGATTGACATCTGGTTGAATCCGAAACCTCGGCCATCGTCAGTCACCATCGACACTCCTTCTTCTCGCCCAATCAATAATCTCGGAACGCAGCCACATCTTGCACCGGCCCCGGCCCAGGTCGATCACGGGGCGCGGCATCTCCGCGTACCTCCGTTGATACAGCGACACGGTGTTGCGCTGGGAGAGACCGAGCAACTCGGCCACTCCGTGTGCATCAACGAGATCCTCGACGTCGAGTCTTCGCCCCATATAGATTTCAGCCTACATGTGTTGACAGACCGCGTCCAGCGTGGTAGCCTACACTTGTAGACATAGAGAACGCCCCGGCGGTGGTGGAACACCCCGGGGCACGGCCGGTACCTACAAGGAGGTCCCGACATGGTCCAGCCTATCGCCCCTGCTGCGCTCGATGACGTCGAGCATCGCATCACCCTCAGCATCGAGGAAGTCGCTTCCCTCCTCGGTCTCGGTCGCACCGCCGCCTACGAGGCGGCCCGACGTGGCCAGATCCCCTCCCGCCGGCTCGGTCGCCGGGTCATCGTCCCCGTCCCGGCGCTGCTCGCCTGGCTCGGGGCCGAGAAGGTCTCGGGGGTCTGATCATGCAAGGACACATCCGCAAACGCATTCACACATCCAAGAACGGACACCAGACCACAAACTGGTACGTCGTCATCGACCTCCCACGGGACGCCGACGGGAAGCGGCGCCAGAAGTGGCACGGCAGCTTCCGTACCCGCCGAGAAGCAGAAGCCGCTCGGGCCAAGATCGTTCACGAGTTCAATACCGGCACGTACGTTGAGCCGAACGCGATCACGCTCGCCGAGTGGGTTCGCGAACACTGGTTGTCGACGATTCGGGCCCGGGTGAAGCCGAGCACGTTCGATTCGTATCGACGGAATCTTGAACTTCACGTGCTCCCCCGCCTCGGTGGCCGGCAACTCCGCCAACTGACCCCGTCCACGCTCAACCGCCTGTACGCCGATCTGCTCGTTGACGGGAATCTCAAGAGAGACGGCGGGCTGAGCGCCAAGACCGTCCGCTACGTCCACACGATCCTCCACAAGGCGCTCGCCGACGCGGTCGACGCCGACCTCGTGGCGACGAACGTCGCCACCCGAGCCAAGCCGCCTCGCCCTCGTGCCCGGCTGGCGAGCGAGATCGCGTTCTGGGAACCCTCCGAACTGCGAGCATTCCTGCAAAGCGTGCGCGGCCATAGACTCGAGGCCGCATGGCACGTCGCAGCGATGACCGGCATGCGACGCGGAGA